>DAOUFX010000397.1:0-16196 GCA_034429675.1 Anaerolineae bacterium
AATTTTGCGTCTTTCTCCGCACAGAAGAAGACGCAAAATTTTGCGTCTCTACAAAAACACGAATTTCCCCATCTCGAAACGCACCCCTACGGATGAGCGAATGACGAATCGCGAATCGGCAAGTTAAGTTCTCGCGTTTCACGAATTCCCTTCTTGCTTCTTGCCAGCTGCTTTTTGCCTCGTATAATGCGCCCTATGAACAAAAAACTGTTGATTGGTTTTGGAATTGGTTGGTTGTTGCTCGGATTAGGAGTGCTGGGCGCGGTGCAGATGCAGGCGCGGCAGCGGTTTTTGACCCGTGGTTGGGCGGTGGATTTTCCGGCGCCGGTCGCCGACGCCGGCCTGCCCCGCGCATGCGCCAATGCCGCCCTGGAGCAATACGATGCGGCGCAGTTGTCCTGGGCGTTGGATACTTTGCAGACGGGCGGATTTGCCTGGGTGCGACAGCGTTTCTCCTGGGCGGACATTGAGCCTACGCCGGGAGAATTCTCTTGGGAGCGTTGGGATGCGCTGGTGGACGCGGCCACGGCGCGCGATTTGCAGCTGATCGCAGTGCTGGATTCGGCGCCGGCGTGGGCCGGGTCGCCGCCCGATGACGCCGCTTTTGCTCGTTTCGCCGGGGCCTTTGCGTCACGTTATGGCGATGCGCTGGTCTATTACCAGATCTGGCACAATCCCAACCTGGGCGACAGTTGGGGCGGGCGCGCCAATGCCGAAGAATACCTGGCGCTGTTGTCTGCGGCGGCTACGGCGATTCGCGCCGTTGATCCGGACGCGCGCATCGTACTGGGGAGTCTGGCGCCCACCGTCGAAGTGGGCGACCGCAACTATGCCGAGGATGTGTTCCTGGAGATGCTGTATTTGGCGGGCGGGGCGGCTTCTTTCGACGTGGTGGCCGCGCAACCTTACGGATTTTTCACCGGGCCGGATGATCGCCGTGTCGGGCGCGACGTGATGAATTTCTCACGGGTGATTCTGGTGCGCGAGACCTTGGAAGCTCACGGCGATGGCCACAAAGCGGTGTGGGTCAGCCATTTTGGTTGGAACAGTTTGCCGGAGGGGTGGCCGGGCCCGGCTTCGATCTGGGGAAACGTGGACGCGACGACCCAGGCGACGTACACCGTGGCCGCACTGGATCGCGCGACGCTGGAATGGCCGTGGATGGGCGTGATGTGTCTCAACGGTTTCCAGCCGCACCCGGCGACCGTCACCGAGGGAGTCCCGGACGCCGAGGAGCATTGGGGGTTTGCGTTGGTGGGGCCGGAAGGCGACCTGCGTCCGGTGTATGGCGCGGTGCGCGATTGGGTGGAGCGCCGTTCGCCCACGCAGCTACGGGTAGCGACGCCCGGCGTCTACAACGCTAACACGCCGTTGGCAACTTTTACCGGCCCGTGGGAATTTGGGCCGTTGGGCGCCGATATGGGCGAGCACGGCGAAAATCGCGTCAGCTTGACCTTTGCGGGCACGGATGTGGCGTTGACGGTGCGCCGGGGGCCCTATCTGGCTTTCCTGTTCGTCACGGTGGACGGGCAACCGTCAAACGTGTTGCCGCGCGACCGTGAGGGCCGCACTTACGTCGTCCTCTACGATCCGTTGGCGGCGACGGTCACTGTTCCGCTGGCCGAGAATCTGCCGGCAGGCATGCATACGGTCGAAATTGTCGCCGAGCGCGGATGGGATCAATGGGCGCTGGCCGATTGGCGCGTGATCAGCCGCCCGGCGACGTCGGTGGAGCGTTGGGGAACCGGCGGGTTTGCGCTGCTGGCCGTTCTGGGCCTGGCGTTAGCGCTGTGGACGGGGCGATCTATGGATTGGGGGGCGCTTGGCCGCGTTGTGTCGTCCTTCTGGCGACGGTTGCGCGAAGGGGTGCGTTTGCTGGTTTCGTTGGTGTTGAGCGCGGTGTACCTCTTTGCTACCTGGCAAACCTTGATGGGGGAAGAGGTCTTTCGCCGTCTTGGGGAGGGCGGCGGCATGGCGTCGTTGGCTCTGGCGACCGGACTGTTTTACTTCTCGCCCTGGGTGGTGGCGCAGTTGGCAGCTGGGGCGTTGGTCTCTTTTATCGTCTTTGTGGACCCTGCCCTGGGGCTGGCGCTTACGATGTTTTCTGCGCCGCTTTATATGCATCCGCTTTCTCTGTTGGGAAAGTCTTTCTCGCTGGCGGAACTGATCCTGCTTCCTACGTTGGTGGGGTGGGGCGTGCGCTGGCTGGCCAGCCGCCGTCAGCCTGGCGCCGGCGAGCGTTCCGCCGGTTCCGCTCCGCTTTTCTTTAAGCCGGTGCTGGCCTTTGTGCTGGTCGCGGTGATTTCCACGTTGTTGGCGACGCATCGCCACGAAGCGTTGCGTGAACTGCGTTTGGTGATTCTTGAGCCGGTGTTGTTCTATTTTGCCCTGGTCACATTGCCGATGGAGCGGCGGGAGCGCTGGCGAATCATCCACGCCTTTGTGCTGAGCGGGTTGCTGGTTGCGCTCTACGGGTTGTTGCAGTACTTCCGCGGCGACGTGATCACGGCCGAGGGTGGGGCGCTGCGATTGCACAGCCTCTATGGTTCGCCGAACAACGTTGGACTTTATCTTGGGCGCCTTTTCCCGCTGCTCATTGCGGTGGTGTTGTGGTCGGGCAAGCGCCCGGGGAATCAGACGGCGGTCAATGGATCGCGCAAAATGCCGGGGTGGTTGCGTTGGGTGGCGGATTTGCAGATTCCCGCGCTTATCCACGACATTGCGCATTCGCCGCGCCGTTGTCTGTATGCGTTGGCTTCCCTGCCGATCGTCGCGGCGCTGCTGTTGAGCCTCTCGCGCGGCGCCATCGTTCTGGGAATCCCGGCGGCGTTGTTGACGCTGGGGGTGCTCGCCGGCCCGAAATGGCGACGGGTGACGGCGATTGTGTTGCTGTTGGGGGCGCTGGCGCTGATTCCTCTGTTGCGCACGCCACGGTTTGCCGGTATGTTCGACATGAGCCGCGGCACGAGCGGCTTCCGCGTCTCGCTGTGGCATAGTGCGTTGGGAATGCTGCGCGATCATCCGCTGTTGGGGGTGGGGCCCGACAATTTCTTGTACGCCTATCGCACGCGCTACGTGCTGCCGACGGCCTGGGAGGAGTTCAACCTCTCCCATCCGCACAACGTGGTGATGGATTTTGCCTCCCGGTTGGGTATAGCCGGATTGGCGGTTTTTATCTGGTTGCAGGCGGTTTTTTGGCGGCGCGCTCTTCCCTTGCACCGGTTGGCGGCAGAATCCGCTGGCGCTTTCGGGGCCGATTCTCGCACATCTGGCAGAAATGCCGGCGCGCGTAGTGTTGAACTACGCGCGCTGGCGTTGGGTGTGATGGCTTCAATGGCCGACTTTTTGGGGCATGGTCTGGTGGATGCTTCTTACTTTGTTATTGACCTGGCCTTTGTCTTCTTTCTATCGTTGGCGATTGTGGACTGGGTGCGTGGGCCGGCGTTACTCGACGATTTTCAGATTGATTTGCCCGACTCCGGCCTGAAGCGTGACCTCTAGCCGCACGTCGGCGTCATCGTAGGCCTTGTTGACGTAGGCGCCGTCGCGTTCGTAGAGCCCGCTGTTGTCAATGTCCCCGATCCCTTTGGTGACGTTGACCTTTACACCGATGTCTTCAGGGAGGAGCAGCGTGATATCGCCGACGCCTCCCTGAATGGCGACGGTGACGTCTTCTTCCCATTGTCCGGTCAGGTCGAGGGTGAGTTTGCCCGCGCCCATCGTGATGTCGAGATCGCTTAGACTACGGTTCTTGTTCAGGTCCAGTTCGGCATCTCCGGCGCCCAATTTCACGTCCAGTTGTGTGACATTGAGCGTGCTCAGATCCAGGTCCGTGTTTCCTGCGCCGCATTCGACGCGTATATTCAGAGGAGTCTCGTCGTCGAACTGCAAATCCCATTCGTATCGTATGTCGCCCCGCGCCGAGAATTTGTCGGTGTCGGGCTGGCGCAGGGTCAGACGGCCTTCGTCGTCTTTTACCTGATACTCCACTTCAGGTTTCCACTCTTCCACGTTGTAGGTGAAATCCGCTTCCAGCAGATCGTCGGCGCCGCCGTTCACTTTCAAGTCTCCGGCGCTCATCTTGACGGTGACGCGCACCTCTTTGGCGTCCTCACGGGTTATCGTTTTGGAATCCTGGATCAGCTCGCCTACCTCGACGGATTCAAACTTGACGCCGTTGACCGAACACCCTAGCGAGATGAGAGCTGTGGCGATGACGATGCACCAAATAATAAATTGTCTATTCCTGCTCATTTGAGCAACCTCCTGTGCAAATTTTTGGACTAGTAACCAATACGGCGCCTGGCAGGTGAAGTTGCGATGGGTTTTTGCTGCCATTGACGGAGTGATTAAATGGTAGTATCCTTTCCGTAGTATTGCAGGAAAAGTTAGATGACGCTTGAATCCACAAAATTGCTGCGCATATCCCCACAATCAGGCGGCGTGTGCGCACTACATTGAATGAAGGGCAGGGGATAAAAACCATGGGGAGAATCGGACGTTTTCTGGGATGGGTAGGCTTACTCGCTATTGCCGTTTTGGGGGTGTGGTTGTATATTACGGCCAGTCGGCAGGCGCGCACGTTGTTTGGGGAAGGTAACCAGCCGCTCATTCAAGAGCCTCAATTTACTCCGACGGTATATCCTAGCTCGGCGACCCTCATCAAAGACGTTCAGACGCTCAGCCGTCTGGAGACGGCTTCGTATCACATCGAGAAAGTGATCACGGCGGAGTCCGGCCAGGGCCCTTTGGGTTTCTTGTTTGGGGACAAGTTGTTGTTGATTGCTTACGGTGAGGTGATTGCCGGTGTGGATTTGTCCACCCTGAGGCCTGAGGACGTGATGGTTGCGCCGGATGGCACCGTCTACATTCGGATGCCGGCGGTGGAGATTTTTGTCGCCACGTTGGACAATCAGCGCTCCCGCGTTTACGACCGCCGCACCGGCGTTGTGGGGACCAATGCGCAGTTAGAGACCGCGGCGCGGCAGGAGGCCGAGCGTCTGATTTTGCAGGCGGCAATCGAAGACGGCATCGAGACGAAGGCCGATGAGAACGCCCGCACGTTCTTGCGCTCGTTTGTGCTCGGATTGGGTTTTACCAATGTAATCTTTGTGGATGCTTTGCCTACCCTTGCTCCGCCAACCACACCCCTTGTGACCGTCACCAGTCCTTAACCAAACCAATTCCCTGGGAGACACTCTCTATGCGAATCAAGCATCTTCCCGAAGATTTTCAAGTTGAAGAGGATGTCGCCCTTCCTGAAGGTCAGGGGGCTTATGCTTATTATCGTATTGAGAAGTCCGGAGTTCCTACATTGGCTGTGCGCGACGAGATGGCGGGGCTTCTGAAGGTGACGCCCAGTGCATTGATCTTCCCGGCGATCAAAGATACGGCAGTTCTCACCACCCAGTATGCCAGCGTCCGCAAACAGGGGCCTGAAGAGATCGCAGGAAAGGGATTCGTGGCGCACCGCGTCGGGTGGGGGGCGCGTTCTCTCCGCCCCAAAGATTTGAACGGGAATCGCTTTATGCTCATCGTGCGGGACCTTTCCGAGCAGGATGCGCAGGCGTTGCGAGAAAGGCTGCTGGCGTTGGAGTCCGAGGGATTGCCCAATTACTTTGACGATCAGCGTTTTGGCTCTTTGGCGGAGCAGGGGTTTATCGGCAAAGCCATCTTGATGCGCGACGCCGAACAGGCCGTGCGGTTCTATCTCTCCGAACCAATGTTGGGGGATCCCAAGCGCGTGCGCGAGTTCAAGTTGCTGGTCAAGAGCCATTGGGGACAATGGGGATACCTGCTGCACCAGGCGCCGCGCCCTTCCAACTACCGCAGTGTGATTACTTACCTGAAAGATCATCCTCACGATTATTCCAAAACCGTCAATTTGATCCAGGATCGTTTGCTCTCGGTGTATATGACGGCGTACCAGGCGTGGATATGGAACCTGATTTTGGGCAGCTATTTCGGGTCCACCGCGACGGCGGCGGCGTATGTGGACATTGTCGGCACGCAATTCCCTGTGCCCAACCGCCCCGACGACATGAGCGTATGGGAGGGCTTGCAGATTGATTTGCCGCGCCTGACGGCGTGTTATGAGGGCGATCTGGCGGCGGCGGCGGACGCCGTTTTTGCTGCGGAGGGGCTGAGCCTGCGCGATTTCAAAGCGCGCATTTTGCGCCGGGTTTATCTGGCCAAAGGGGAACGCCCCGTCTGGTTCGCGCCTTCCGCCGTTGCGATTGCCGATCCGTACCCGGACGATCAGATCCCGGGCCGGTGGGCGCTTTCGGTGAATTTTACGCTCCTTTCCGGCTATTACGCCACCCTGGTGCTCAAGGTGGCTGCCGTCAATGCCGGCATAGACTTTCCAACGCGAGGGATTTCATGACCGAACCCGTTTTTCCTTTTGTGATGCCATTGGGTGTCGCGGCGGCGCTGCCGGACGCTTATCACGCTAACAGCTATCTGGCCGTGGTAGGCAAGGCCGGTTACTGGTTGGTGGACTGCGCCGACGGTCCTATCCCGCGCCTGTCACGCGCCGGCCTCGATCCGTTGTCCGTGCAGGGGGTGATCTTCACCCACTTTCATCCCGACCACGTCTACGGACTTCCCGCTTACCTGGTGGGGCTGTTTTTGCTGACGATGGAACGTTATCACGTTTGGACGGCGCCTCTGCCGATCTACGCCCGGCCCGAAGTGCTGTCGCAGATTAAGGCGTTGCTGGGACTGTTCTCGGCGCAGGAGTGGTTGTCCCGTGTGCCGCTGGCTTTCAATCCCGTGAGGCCGGAGATCGGCGCGCCGGTGGCCGAGACGACCGATTTTGTGATTGACGCCGCGCCCACCGAGCATTCGACGCCTTCGCTGGCGCTGCGCTTTGTCGCGCGTTCGACGGGGCGGGCCTTTGTCTATTCGGGCGACACGCTCCCCAGCGCCTCCGTCGAGACGCTGGCGCGTGGAGCGTCGTTGTTGTTCCACGAGGCCACCAATTCCGATATCGGCCACAGCCGCCCCGACGCTGCCGGGATGGTTGCCGGACGCGCGGGCGCGAAGCATCTCGTGCTGATCCACTATCGCAGCACCGTGTCCGCTATGACCCACGCTCTGGCGGAGGCGCGCCGGACTTTCTCCGGTCCGGTTGAGTTGGCTCAAGAATTTCAGCCTTATTTGTGGTAGCCGCTTTCCGCCCACCCGTGTTATAATCCCCCCATTATGGAAAAAAGCCAACGACAAATTGCGCGGGCCGCTCTGGTAGTGATGGTGGCTTTTGCGATCAGCCGGGTGTTGGGGTTGGTGCGACAGGTGGTTTTCAGCCACTATTTCGGCACCGGCCCGGAGATGGATGCGTACGTTGCGGCCATGCGCATCCCCGAAGCGATCTTTATGGTGGTAGCCGGAGGCGCGTTGGGCTCCGCCTTTATCCCCTTGTTTGCTGCGCGCCTGGCCCGCAATGAAACTGCCTCGGCCTGGCGATTGGCCTCGGCCATCATCAACATTCTGCTGGTTCTGCTGGTTCCCCTGAGCCTCTTGTGCATCGTCCTGGCGCCCTGGCTGGTGCAGGTGTTTGTTGCGCCGGCCTCTCCCCCCGATGTGCAGGCCGAGACGGCGGCTTTGATGCGAGTGATGTTGCTCTCCACGGCCATTTTCGGCGTCAGCGGCGTGATTATGGGGATCCTCAACGCACATCAGCATTTCTTTCTCCCGGCAGTCGCGCCGATTTTGTACAACGTGATGCTCATCGCCGGCGCCGTTTGGGGCGGCCTGACCGGCATTGGGACGATGGGCTCTGCCATCGGGATGGTCGCCGGCGCGGTTTTGCATTTGCTGGTGCAGCTGCCCGGCCTGCGACGCTACGGCGCGCGCTTCTCCCTGACGTTGGGCCTGGCGGATTCAGGCGTGCGCGATGTCGGCAAGCTCATGGCGCCGCGCGTGTTGGGGGTGGCCGCCTGGCAGTTGAACATGGTCGTCACCAACAATCTGGCTTCACATTGGGGACCCGGCGCGATATCGGCGTTGGAGTATGCGTTCCGGTTGATGCTGTTGCCGCAGGGCGTCTTCGCGCAAGCGGTGGGGACGGCGGCGTTTCCCACGTTTTCGGCGCAGGCGGCGCGCGGCGAGCTGGACGAGTTGCGTGCGACCCTCCTCAGCACTTTGCGCACGGTGGTCGCGGTGACGCTCCCGGCGTCGGCCGGTTTGATGGTGCTGTCCCGCCCGTTGATCGCGATGTTGTACCAGTACGGCGCTTTTGATCCGGAAGCCACGCGAGAGGTTGCCTGGGCTCTGAGTATGTTTTCGCTGGGATTGCTGGCGTACTCGGTCGTTGAGGTGCTGGCGCGGGCGTTCTACGCGCTGCAGGACACCTGGATGCCGGCGATTGCGGCGGTGGTTTCGGTGATTTTGAACGTGCTGTTGGGCCTGGGATTGCCGCTCGTGTTCTCGCAAACGGAGATTCCGGCTCACGCGGGACTGGCGCTGGCGAACGCGCTGGCGACGTCGGTGGAAATGGCGCTGTTGTTGGTGATCATCCGCCGCCGGGTGGGCGGTTTTGATTGGAAGGCATTGTCAGGCTTTGCGGTCCGCGCTGCCGCCGCCACGCTGGGTATGAGCCTGGTTTTGTGGGGGTGGGTTCGCTTCGTGCCGGCGGGCGTGTGGGTGCAAGGCCTGGGTGGCATAGCGTTGGGCGTAGGTGTTTATGCCGGCCTGGCGCTCTTGCTGCGGCTTGATGAATTGAAGCAAGCTATCAGACTGGTTATGCGCAGGCATTAGCCGTAAAGGATTGAATATGGTACTGATGACACTAACCACCGATTTTGGCACGCGCGACGCTTATGCGGCCGTGATGAAGGGCGTCATTACGCGGATTTACCCGGACGCTTCCATTATAGATATTACTCACGAGGCGCCTTCGCATGACGTGCGCGCGACGGCTTTTTTGCTCTGGACGGCTCTCCCCTATTTTCGGGATGATTCTATCCACATCGTGGTCGTGGATCCCGGCGTGGGCACCACGCGCCGGGCCATCGCCGCGTGGACGCCGTGGGGGACGGTGATCGGGCCGGACAACGGCGTGTTCTCTTATGTTTGGGAAGCCGCTCCCCCGACGTTTATCATCTCTCTGGATGACGCGGATGCGCATTTGCCTTTCGTGAGTGGGACTTTTCATGGCCGCGATATTTTTGCGCCGGCAGCGGCGCACCTCGCGCGCGGCGTGCCCATGCGCAATCTCGGCAGCCATATCCAGGACGTTGTGCGTTTGCCCCTGCCGCTCCTTGAGTCGTCGGCGACCCGTTTGACCGGCGAGATTCTGCATATTGACGGTTTTGGGAACGCCATCACCAGCATCGGGCGGTTGTTGTGGGAGGAGGGCCAGGTGCGTCTGGCGCCGGCTTTCGGCGCTGCGCCGTCGCATACTTTCGACCCGATGCGCGTGAAAGTCACGCTGGAAACTCACGGCGGCGCCGCGCTCGATCTGGGCGCGTTGCGCTACACCTACGCCGACGCTGCTCCCGGCGAGCCGCTGGCGTTGGTCGGCAGCTCCGGGATGCTCGAAATTGCTATCAACCGGGGCCACGCGGCGCCGGATATGGGATTGGCCGTCGGCGACAGGGTGGAAATTCTGAGTTAACACAAACTGAAAGGTATGGATGATGAGCGATTATTTTGTCATTGAGGGCGGGTATCCGCTCAAAGGCGAAATCACGCCAAACGGCAACAAAAACTCCGCATTGCCGGCGCTGGCCGCGACGCTTTTGACCGACGAACCGGTGATCTTGCGCAATTTGCCGGCCATCCGGGACGTTGGTACCATGAAAACGCTGTTGGAAATCCTGGGCGTGCAGGTGACGCAACTGGATACAAAAACCTGGAAATTGCACGCGAAGGACGTGAGGCTGCCTCAGGGCGGCATTGACCGCGAACTGTTTCAGGCCATTCGCGGTTCGATCCTGATCGCCGGGCCGCTTTTGGCGCGTTTGGGGACGGCGACTATCGTCAGGCCCGGCGGCGATGTGATTGGGCGACGGCGGGTGGACACGCACTTCCTGGCTTTTCAATACCTGGGCGGCGAGGTGTCGTTGCAGGACGGCATGTTCCATCTGGAAAGTCGTGCCGGGCTGCACGGCGCCGACATCCTTTTGGACGAAGCCAGCGTCACCGGCACGGAAAACGCGGTCATGGCGGCCGTGCTGGCCCAGGGCGTCACGATCCTGCGCAACGCCGCTTCCGAGCCGCACGTGCAGGATTTGTGCCTGATGCTCAACAGTATGGGGGCGCGCATCGAAGGCGTCGGCACGAACACGTTGGTGATTACCGGCGTGGCCCGGCTGCACGGGACCGATTTCACGCTCTCCACCGACCACATCGAGGTGGGCAGCTACCTGGCCCTGGCGGCGGCGACGCGTGGCGAGCTCTTGATCCGCAACGCGGTGCCGCAACATCTGCGCATGATCCTGATGACGTTTGCGCGCCTGGGGGTCAGGACGGAGGTGCGCGGCGAGGATTTGTTTGTGCCTTCCGATCAGGAGTTGCGCGTGCAGTCTGATATGGGCGGCGCGATCCCTTCCATCGCCGACGAACCGTGGCCGGCGTTCCCGGCGGATTTGATGAGCATCGCGCTGGTGCTGGCTACGCAGTGCGAAGGCGTGATGATTTTTCACGAGAAGATGTTTGAAAGTCGCATGTTCTTTGTAGATAAACTGATCCCGATGGGCGCGCGCATCGTGTTGTGCGATCCGCACCGCGCGTTGGTCTACGGTCCTTCGCGCCTGTTTGGCGACGTGATGGAAAGCCCCGATATTCGCGCCGGCATGGCGTTGTTGATCGGGGCGCTGGCGGCTACGGGCGTCAGCACTATTCACAATATCCGGCAGATTGACCGCGGCTACGAGCGGATTGATGAGCGCTTGAATGCTCTCGGCGCGCACATCGAACGCAAACAGGGCGAATCTTGAACGAATAACCGTTGAACGACGCATTACACCGCAAGTTGCAGCGTATGGGGGTGACGCAGGGGTTGAAGCATCTTCAGTCTCCGGCGCCATCCCCTGCGCCGGCGTCGTCTCCTCCACGATCTCCCGGAAAATCTCTGCCCGGCTCCGAACTGGCTACGGTTCACGGCCGGGTGTGGGTGGATCGCCACGACTATCCTTCCGGCTATGCTCACGGGCGTTATCGTCTGGATGCCGTCGCGGGCGTCCCGCCGGCGGCGTTGTCCATGTTGGGCGTCCCGGCCCTGGGGGCGCGCCCGGCGTTTCTGGATACGGAGACCACCGGATTGGCCGGCGGCGCCGGTACGCTGCTGTTCCTCACCGGCGTGGGCATCTGGGATGGCGCCGGGCTGACCGTGCACCAGGTCTTTTTACGCGATCCCGGTCACGAACTTGCCGCGTTGCGCCATCTGGACGACCTCCTTTCATCGGCCACCGGATTGGTCACTTTCAACGGGCGCGGTTTTGACGTGCCGCTGTTGCAAACCCGCTTTATCCTCAATCGCCTCGCGCCGCGTTGGGCCGCGCTGCCGCATCTGGATTTGCTGGCCGTGGCGCGGCAGCTCTGGCGGGACCACCTTCCTTCGCGGCGGCTGGGAGTTTTGGAGACCGAGATTCTGCATGTGACGCGCGCCGAAGCGGACATTGACTCGGCGCTGATCCCGATGCTTTACCTCGATTACCTGCGCAGCGGCGAACCCGGCGAGATGGCCCGCATTTTCTATCACAACCTGGTGGATGTGGTGAGCCTGGTCACGTTGTTGGCGCATACGTCCCAGATGGTTGCCGCGCCGGAGGCTATGGCGTTGGCCGCCGGGGAGTGGGCCGGGGTGGGGCGTGTCTACGACGGCGCCGGGCGCGACGCGGCGGCGTGGGATGCTTGGTCGCGCGCCCTCTCCGGGCAGGCGGGCGAGCTTGATGCGGCGTGCGCCGTGCGGCTCTGGCGCGAGATGGCGGCGCGCCGCCGGCGCGCCGACGACTGGGCGGAGGCGTGCGCGATTTGGGAGACGTGGGCGGCACGGCTGCCCGGCGCCGTCGAGCCGCTGGTCGAGCGCGCCAAGTACGACGAATGGACGGCGCGCGACCTGAAAGCGGCTTTGCAGACGACGCTGGCGGCGCTCGATCGCGCCGCGCGCCTGCCCCGGGGCCTGGAGCAAACTGTGTTGATCAAAGACCTGCTTCATCGCCGGGAACGCCTGGAGCGGAAGATTGGCCGGGCGGGGGACGTGAAGCGTGAAACGTGAAACGTGAATTGGGAATTCGTAATTCGTAATTCGTAATTCGTAATTCGTAATCCGTAATCCGTAATTCGGTATCCGGTATCCGCTGACTCGCTGACTCGCCATTGGCGGGAGGTTTGGATGAAACGATTTTTGATTTTGGGTATTCTGTTGGTTTTCGCCGGGTGCACAACGCCGCCGGCGCCTGAGGCGACGGAGCCTGCGACGGCGACGGTTGCTGTGGAGACGCCGCAGCCATCGCGGACGC
Organism: Anaerolineae bacterium; assembly: GCA_034429675.1. Taxonomy (GTDB): domain Bacteria; phylum Chloroflexota; class Anaerolineae; order B4-G1; family SLSP01; genus JAKQHY01. Next base: position 12,468 of record DAOUFX010000397.1, read on the forward strand.
CGGCGCCGACGCGGACGCCGACCGCGACGCCAACTGCGCTTCCGCCGACGCTGGCGCCCGCTGCGGATGCGCCGGACCGTTTCGCGCAGGGGAAACGGTTGGGGCGGGGCGTCAATCTTGGCAATGCCTTGGAAGCGCCCAACGAAGGCGATTGGGGCCTGGTGTTGCAAGCGGAGTATTTCGTGCTCATCAAGGAGGCCGGGTTCGACACCATCCGCGTCCCCATTCGCTGGTCGGCGCACGCGCTGGCCGATCCGCCGTATACGGTGGACGAGAAATTCTTTGAACGGGTGGACTGGGTTATCGAGAACGGGTTGGCGCAGGACTTGAACGTGGTCATCAACATGCACCACTACGAGGAGATTTTCACCGCGCCGACCGCCAATACGGCGCGTTTTGTGGCTATCTGGGAGCAAATCGCTGCCCGCTACCAGGATTTGCCGACGTCTGTCTATTTTGAGCCTCTCAACGAGCCGCATGATAAGCTTTCGGATGCGAAGTGGAACGAGGTCCTGCTGGAGGTCGTGCTGGCGATCCGGCGCATTGACAATCGCCACACACTGGTGGTCTCCGGCGGCCAGTGGGGCGGAATCAGAGGCCTGCCGACCCTCAAAGTTCCGGAGGGCGAGCAGAACTACGTGTGTAGCTTCCATTACTATGACCCGATGTTGTTTACGCATCAGGGCGCCGAGTGGATGAGCGCCGAGTATGGCACTCTGGGCGTCGTGTGGCCCGGCCCTCCGGCGGTCGAGCTCACGCCCTTGCCCGACGCGGCCAAAACGGGGTGGATCTCCACGTGGTTTACGCAGTACAACACGCTTCCGCCCGAAAGCAATCCGGCCGGCCCCAAGCCGATCCTGGCCGATTTTGACGCCGCAATGCGCTGGCGGGAAAAACTGAATTGCCCGCTCTGGATGGGGGAGTTTGGCGCCTACAGCAAGGCCGACATGGCTTCGCGCGTCAACTGGACCACGTTTATGCGCGCCGAGGCCGAGGCGCGTGATATCACCTGGGCGTACTGGGAGTTCGGGTCGGGGTTCGGTGTGTACGACCGGACTGAGAACCGCTGGAACGAAGCCTTGCTCGACGCGCTGATCCCCGGCGAGCCCTGACAAATAAAGGGAGATGGTAATGTCCACATTCTATCTTGAGTATGAACTGCAAAACGGTTATCTGCATCACTGGTTGGTCGCCGGCCCTGTGGCTACGCCGGTTTCCGGCGCCGAGGGCGTCCCGGAACCTGAACGTAAGTTGCAAGTTGCCCGCGAATTGTACACCCCCGATCTGGGGCTGGACCAACGTCCGGTTGAGCGCGCGAAGGTTGCGTTGGGCGACGCGGCGTTGGTCTGGTCTTACGTTCGTTGTCTGGAAGATCACTTTGTGGATCGCTCCACTTTTTGCCATACCTGGCAGCACTTGCGTTCCTGGGCTTACTCTCAACTGAGCGTGTGGGAGGAGCGGGACGTCAGCTTTGTTTTGACGACCAACGGCCCGGCGGATGTGTGGATCAACGGCGAGCACGTCCACCGGCAGGAGCATTTTCATCACCAGCAGCCAAAGAGCGTGACGTTTACCGCCCACCTGCGCGTGGACGATGCGGAAGGCGTCGGGAACGAAATCGTCGTGCGTTTTGAGGAAGTGGCGGCGCGCGAATGCCCTTATGTCATGGCCCTGCAAGTGGTCGGGCTCCCCGACGACGATGCCGAAATTCGGATTCCTACAGCGCAGGAGCGCACGGCCCGGCGCTTGATGTTCGAGCGCGCGTTCGAGTACGCCTATCTGGAGGAGCTGGTCAATTCCAGGGGCGCACGCTTCAATCTGCGTTGGTCGGAAGACCTGCCCGTGAACTGCAACTACGCTTTTTTGGTGATGGATGCGCAGGAGCGGATTCACCTCGACGGTTCCGGCGAGGCTAAGCCGGGCGAGGTGGTGGACGTCGGGCACGGCTACCGGCTCTGGGAGAAGCCCTACCGGGTAGTGTTGCGCGCCCGCCCGGAGGAGTATTACGAGCACAATCTGCGCTACCAGCGCGATCTGCCGATTCAGGTGTTGGACAAAACTTTCGTGGATTACTATGGCGACGATTACGAAGCTCGCCGCCAGGAGGCGCTGGCCTACGCCGCCGAGCGCGAGGGCAACGTGTTTGGCGAAATTGCCAAAATGGCGCTGGGGAAATGGTTCTCGGTGAACCAGGCCCAGATTTTGCAGACGATCGAGGGGATCAACCGGCGCGGCGATTGCAGCGACTTTTATCTGGTCGGCTTGTTGGGCGCGATGTACCGCTACATGGCCGATCCGGCTTTCCCGGAGGAGCTGAAGCAGCCCTTGCGGGAGTGCGTGCTGAATTTCAAGTATTGGCTGGACGAGCCGGGCGCGGACGCGATGTGCTACACGACCGAGAATCACAGCATTCTTTTCCACACCTGCGAGGTCCTGGCCGGTCAGCTCTATCCCGATGCTGTGTTCGCCAATACCGGGCAAACCGGCGCCTGGCACCGGGAGAAGGGCGAGCGATTGGCGCTGGCGTGGCTGTACCGCCGTGGCACCGAAGGATTCCAGGAGTGGGATTCCAATTGCTATTTTGAAGAAGACCTGCTGGCGCTTTCGCATCTGGCCGACCTGGCCGAGAATCCGAAAGTGATGGAGTTGGCGACGGTGGTGATGGACAAGCTCTTTTTCACCCTGGCGATCAATTCGTACAAGGGCGTCTTTGGCTCGACCCATGGCCGGACCTACGCGCTGCAGATCAAGGGAGCGGCCCTGGAGGCTACGTCGGGAATCAGCCGTCTGATGTGGGGCATGGGCGTGTTCAACCCGAACATCCGCGCCGTGGTGAGCCTGGCCTGTTCCGGGTACGAGCTCCCTTCGCACGTTGTCGTAGCTGCTACGGCGTTGCCGGAAGAATTCTGGAATCGCGAGCGCCATTTGATCAACGATGAGGGCGATGCCGTGAACAAGGTCACGTACAAGACGCCGGACTATATGCTGTGCTCGGCGCAGGACTATCGCCCCGGCGAGAAGGGATACCAGCAGCACATCTGGCAGGCGACGTTCGATCAGAACGCGGTAGTTTTTGTGAATCATCCCGCGTGTGTGAGCGAAGAGGGCGCGCATCGTCCCAACTTCTGGTGCGGCAATTTCATTCTGCCGAGGGTGGCGCAGTGGAAGGACGTTCTGATTGCGTTGCATCGTCTGTCGGACGAAGATTGGCTGGGCTTTACCCACGCCTATTTCCCCACGATGGCTTTTGACGAATACACGCTTGAGGGCCGGTGGGCCTTTGCGCGCAAGGGCGAGGGGTACCTGGCGCTTTTTGCTGCGCGGGGCCTGGAACTGATCAGGCGCGGTCCGAGCGCCTACCGCGAGCTGCGTTCGCGCGGCGCGCAGAACGTCTGGGTCTGCCAGATGGGACGCGCGGCATTGGACGGCGATTTTGCGGCGTTCCAGAGCAAGGTATTGGCGCTGGACGTGCAGGCCGGCGACTCGGACGTCGCTCTGACGACTTTGCGCGGCGAAACCCTGGCGTTTGGCTGGGAAGGCGCGTTGTCGGTGAACGGTGTGAAGCAAGCCATTACGGATTTCAAGCATTACGAGAATCCCTATTGCGTGGCCGATTTGCCGGCAGCTTCGATGGGAATTCGGATTGAGGACTATCTGCTCGAACTGGACTTCTCGCTGGAAGATGCCGGTACGTTGTAGAAAGAGGGAGAAGTAGGGGTTTGGGGGCGG
>DAOUFX010000398.1:0-4820 GCA_034429675.1 Anaerolineae bacterium
CCCGCGAAAACCCTTCTCTCCCTAGAAATTTCCTTTCCCGCGCCGATAGCGTATAATGAAAAAGATTCAAGCCAGGGGGCCCAAAAAAGTGGACAAAGTTTCAGACATTGATCAAGCCATTGAAGCAACTCTGCGAACCTGGCGGCTGCGCGCACTGAACATTATCCTCACGACGACCTCGACGCTGGCGCTGCTCATCATCGTCACCATGATCGTCGGAGCCTTCAGCGATCCGGCGCAGTGGCCCAGAGTCGGTACCTTCGTCAGCATTTATCTCCTCATGGTCGTTCTGGCCGTCTACCGCAAACTGGACGTGCGGGTGCGCGGTTGGGGCGCGATTTTGATTCCCCTTCTCACCGGCGTCGCCGGTATGATGCGCGTGGGGCTGATGGGCAGCGCGCGGCTTTACCTCTTCATTTTCCCGGTGATGGCAATGATTTTGATCGGCAAGCGTTCGGGGCTGATCGCTTCTGCGCTGAGCGTGCTGACGATGGTTGTCTTCACGGTGTTGGGCCAACTGGGCTATCTGGCGAATACGTTGACGTATCCCCACCACCCGATGGCTTTGAGCTATTGGATCGAAGCTGACATCACGTTCACGGTTTTGCTCGCTTTTGTGATGGTGTTGTGGGAGCGTTTTTACCGGCTCCAGGTGCGCACGATGGTCGCCGAGCGCCAGATTGCCGCCAAATTTAACGCCGCCAACGCCCTGCTGGCAGATTACAACCAGAACCTCGAAGAGCAGGTGGCGGCGCGCACGCAACAGTTGGGCGTCGCGTTGGAAGAGGCGCAGGCGGCGAAACAGGTCGCCGAAGAAGCCTGCATCACCGCCGAAACCGCCAACCGCGCCAAGAGCGCTTTCCTGGCGACGATGAGCCACGAGATTCGCACGCCGATGAACGCGGTGATCGGTATGACGACGCTCCTGCTCGACACCCAACTCACCCGCGAACAACGCGAATTCACCGAAACGATCCGCGCCAGCGGCGATTCCTTGCTCTCGATCATCAACGACATCCTGGATTTCTCCAAAATCGAGGCGGAGCGTATGGATTTGGAGCAGAATCCGCTGGATGTGCGTGAATGCGTGGAAAGCGCCTTCGACCTGGTCGGCCCAAAAATTGCCGAAAAGGGATTGGAAGCGGCGCTCTTCGTCGCCCCCGAAGTTCCCGGCGCCATCGTCGGCGACGTGACCCGCCTCCGGCAAATCCTGGTCAACCTGCTCAGCAACGCGGTGAAGTTCACCGACGCCGGCGAGGTGCTGGTGAGCGTCAACCGCGCGGAGGTTGAAGACCTTGCGCCGGAGTACGCCGCTTTGCACTTTGCGGTCAAAGACACCGGCATCGGCATCCCGGTTGAACGTATGGATCGTCTCTTCCGGTCTTTCAGCCAGGTGGACGCCTCGACGACGCGCCGCCATGGCGGGACCGGGCTGGGGCTGGTCATCAGCAAGCGTCTGGTTGAGCTGATGGGCGGCGCGATGTGGGTGGAGAGCCGTCCGGGCGAGGGGTCTACGTTCCATTTCACTTTGCAGGCCAAAACCGCGGAATTGCCCCGGCGCGTGGATCCGCACAAGGTGCAGCCCGATCTCAAGGGCAAACATGTCCTCATCGTGGACGACAACGCCACCAACCGGCAGATTCTCACCCTGCAAACACAAGCCTGGGGCATGGACCCCGTCGCCACCCCCTCTCCGCAGCAGGCGTTGGAATGGCTGGAACATGGGGAGTCGTTCGACCTGGCCCTGCTCGATATGCAGATGCCCGAAATGGACGGCGTGATGTTGGCGACGGCCATTCACAAAATTGAAGGCGCTCGCGAGATGCCGCTGGTGATGTTGACCTCGCTGGGGCAAGAGGAGATTCAAAGCCCGGATGGCAACTTCGCTGCCTATCTCACCAAGCCCATCCGCGCCTCGCAACTCTACGACGCCCTGGTGACGATCTTCGCCGAGGCGTTGGCGCACAGCATCGAAGAGGCCGCCGAGCCGCACTTCGACATGACGATGGCGCAACGCCTGCCCCTGCACATCCTTATCGCCGAGGACAATCCCGTCAACCAAAAGCTGGCTCTGTTGATGCTGGAACGCATGGGCTACCGCGCCGACCTTGCCGGAGATGGCAAAGAGGCGATCGAAGCGCTCAATCGCCAGTGTTACGACGTCATTTTGATGGATGTGCAGATGCCGAATATGGACGGCCTGGAGGCCACCCGTCGCATCCGCGCGCAAACCGGCGTTACCGATTGCCCCCGCATCATTGCGATGACGGCCAATGCGATGAAAGAGGATCGCCGGATTTGTCTGGAGGCCGGCATGAACGACTATCTCAGCAAGCCCATCCAGGTGCCGGAGCTCGTCGCCGCGCTCAATCGCACCCGGTTGCCCGTGGTTGTAGATGTCTGCGAGCCGGACGCCCAATCCGCAGACGCCGCTGCACAGGCTGCGCCGCCGGCGCCAGGCGCCTTCCCTGTGCTTGATCGCGAGGTTTTCCAACATTTGCGCGCTTCCCTGGGGCGGCGCGCCGATCAAAAGCTGGCGACGTTGTTGGAGAGTTTCTACGAATGCGGGCCGCGTCTGCTGACCGAGGCGCGCCGGGCGTTGGAAGCTCAGGATCGCGAGACCCTGCATCGCGCCGTGCACACTCTGAAGTCCACCGCTGCTGCAATGGGCGCTCTCTTCCTTTCCAACATCGCCCGCGAGCTGGAAATGCAAACGCAAGCCATCATCCCTGCCGACGTCCCCGAACGCCTCGCCCGCGCCGAAGCCGCCTACGCCGAAGCCAAATCCGCGCTGGAGCAGGCGCAATCCGGCGGGTGAGCGGATCAGCGGGTGAGCGGGTGAGCGGATCACGAATCACGTTTTAGCTTCACGTTTCACGCTTCACGTTTCACGCTTCAGATCCAAAATCCAAAATCCAAAATCTAAAATTCCCCACGCTCCCGCACAAACCTGCCCGGCTCCCGGTATCCCCAAAATTCCGGGCTGCTGCGCTCGGCGTCGTCGTCCCAGGTGTAGCCAACGCCGGTGATGTAGCCGTTGCACGTTCCACGTCCGCCGGCGGAATCTTCCGGGAACAGCGCGCTGCCGTCGCCAAACGTGCGAATTTCCCAGTGGAGGTGGCTGTTCAGCCCCCGGTCGTGAACGTAGGCCAGCGTTTGGCCCAGCGTCACGGCCTGCCCTTGCGCTACCTGCACGTCGGCCACGTGCCAGTACACCGACCAGAGATTGCCTTCCGCCGTCTGGTGCGCCACGATGATTACGTAACCGTCGTACCCCATCAGCGTGACCGAATCCACGACGCCGTTGGCGACCGCGCGCACCGGTTCGCCGGCGGTCTCGCCCCAGACCACACGCCCGCGCTCGTCCAGCGCGAACCAGTCCTCGCCGGCGTGATACAATTGCCCGAAGGCGACCTTTTTGCCGTCGCGGTTCACGAAACACTTGCCGGCGTTTCCCAAACCGGGATTTTGCACGCCGAAGTGGGTGTCCACGGGGAGCCGGCCCGATTCGCCGGGGTTGTAGACGCCGAAGCGCTCTGGGTCCAGCGGAAAATCAAAAGCGTCGGCCGGAGCCGGGATTTGCGCCTCGGCCAGCGGTTCCGCTGCGATGCCCGGCGCGCCGCCGCCGAACAGCGTCGCGCGCCCCTGGAGACGCCGCACGGTGAACCAGCCTAGCGCTGCGATCAGGCCCAGCGCGCCCAGGCCCACTCCGATCCACAGCCGGCGACGAGCTAAGCGTTTCATCGGCAAGACTACCGGTGGGTTAGCGCCGTTCTGCCAGGCGCGCCGCCAACCCGGCCAGATCGTCTGCCCGCCAGCGCCGCCCGCTGCGCAGCGGATACTCGCCCTGCAATGCCTCACGCCAGCGCGCCGGGATCGCGTCCAGCCCGTACGCCGCACCCGCCAGCGCTCCCACGACTGCGCCCGCCGTGTCGGCGTCGCCGCCCAGATTGACGACGTTGACCACGGCATCCTCAAAAGTGTCCGTCGTCAGCAATCCCCAGACGGCGCTTTCCAGCGTGTGGCGCACCCAGCCGCTGTTGGGCAACTCTTCCTCGGACTTCGTCCGCGCCATCTCGACGGCGATGCGCAACGCTGCCGGGGCTTCGATGCTGGATGCAGCTTGCATGACCGCGTCGGAAGGTGAAACCCCGCGCAGCAGGTGATAGATCATCCCGTTGACCATCGCGCTGCCCGCGTTGCATTCCGCGTGCGGGTGGGTGATCCGGCTTTGCAGCACGCTGTCAGCGATCAGGCGCGGCAGATCGTCCCACCAGGCCAGCGCCACGGGCCAACAGCGCATCACCGAACCGTTGCCCGCCGAGTCGGGATCCTGCGTTTGTACTGCCGTGACGGCCTGCTCCCAGTCCTCGCCGGCGAACACCCGCCGCAGCACCGTCGCCGTGTGGATGCCGACGTCCGGCGGATTCGCGCGCAGCCACGCCACGAACCGCCCGGCCAGGTCGGTGGGGTCAAGCGGGCGACGCGCCAGCAGACTTTCGGCCAGCGCCAGCGCCATCTCCGTATCGTCGGTGAAACTCCCGGCAGGGATGCGCCCCGGCGACATTTCGCGGACGCGCGCCTCGCCGCGATGCGGCGGCCCAAATTCAAGCGGCATTCCCAGCGCATCGCCCACCGCCGCACCCACCGCCACACCTTGAAGACGATTCAGGATATTTGCGTTCATCGAGCCTCCCTTGGAAATAGCCCGCTCACGCGGGGGAATTAAAGAAGGTTTTTCGCGGGCGGGGGGGTGAGCCGGCTTTGCAGCACGCTGTCCGCGATCAGGCGCGGCAGATCGTCCCACCAGGCCAGCGCCA
>DAOUFX010000399.1:0-6711 GCA_034429675.1 Anaerolineae bacterium
GCCCACATTTGATTCTGAAAATAGTTAAAAGTTGAAAGTTGGAAAGTTAAAGAACTTTGGAGGGTTTTTTCGCGAGCGGGTACCCCCGCTCGCGAAAAACACTTTCCTTTTAACCTCTACCATCGTGACGAATTTTAAAACTCGCGCCCGACAAATCTCCCGGCGCGGACGACGCTCCGACGTACACCCGGTACGAAGCGGGCTCGATCGTCCAGCAGGCGCGCGTCTCGTCGTAGTAGGCCAGCTGCTCTAGCGGGACGACGAACTCGATCGTCCGCGACTCACCCGGCGCCAGCTCCAGCCGGACGAAACCCTTCAACTCTTTCAGCGGGCGCTCCACCGCCGGGCCCTCGCACCCCACGTACAACTGCGCCACCTCGGCGCCGGCCACCGCGCCGGTGTTGGCGACCTCCACACGCACCCGCAACGTGTCGCCGGGAGCCAGGTCGCTTCGTTCCAGCGTCAGGTTGCGATAGGCAAACGTCGTGTAGCTCAGGCCGAACCCAAACGGGAAAGCCGGCGCGTGGCCCGCGCGCTCCAACAGCCGGTAGCCGTGAAAGAGTCCGTATTCGATGGAAGCGGCATTCTTGTCGAAGAAAGGCAGGTGCGCCTCCGAGCACGGGAAAACGCAGGGCAACTTGCCGCTGGGATTGACCCGGCCAAGCAGCAAGTCGGCCAGGGCGTGACCGCCCTCCATGCCGGGATACCACGCCATCAAGATCGCCGGGACGCGCTCTCGCCAGGCTTCGGTGACAAAGGCGCTGCCGCCGATCAACACCACGACGGTGCGCGGATTGGCCTCCGCCACGGCCCGGATCAGCGCTTCGTCGTGAGCCGAAAGCGTGAGCCGCTCCCGATCGCCGCCGGCGAAGATCACGGGGAAATACTCGCCTTCGTCGCGCAGCGTGGAGCCGGCCACGACCACGGCAACGTCGGCCTGACAGGCCGCGTTCGCTGCGGCGCGGAGGTCGCGCCCCGCGTCAAACCCGACCACCGGCTCGCCCAACGCCTCACGCAAACCCTGCAAAGGCGTCACCGCCGCCGGCGGGCGCACCCGGCTGCTGCCGCCATCGCCCAGATTGGGCGCCGTCGCCAGGCGTCCGATCAGAGCAAGACGGTGGATTTTCGCAGCATCCAGCGGCAAAACCGGGCGATTTTCGGGCCCGGCGGGCGCGTTTTTGAGCAGCACCATCGCCTTCTGCGCCGCCTCGCGCGCCAGCGCCCGGTGTGCGGCGCTCGCGATCGCGTGCGGGCCGTACCGTTCCGGCTCGCCCACCTGTGCAAAGCGGAGTTTCACCCGCAGGATGCGCAACACGGCCTCGTCAATCTGCGCTGCGGAAATTTGACCGGCATCCACCAGCTTGCGCAATCCCTTAAACCGCCAGGTGAAGGGCAACTCGACGTCCAACCCGCCCGCCACCCCGGCGGCGCCATCGCGCACGCCCCACATATAATCCGAGACGACCGGCCCGTCAAAGCCCCATTCGCCCTTGAGAATGTCGCGCAGCAGATGGGTGTTGTGCCCGCAGTAGACACCGTTCACCTGATTGTAGGCGCTCATCACCACCGCCGCGCCCGCGTCAACGCAGCGGCGGAAATGCGGCAGGTACACCTCGCGCAGCGCGCGCTCGCCGATGCGCACGTCCACTTTGAAGCGCGCGTTCTCGATGCTGTTGGCGGCGAAGTGTTTGACGCAGGCCAGCGCGTGACGCTGAACGCCGCGCACCAACGCCGCGCCCATCTCACCCAGATGGAACGGATCCTCGCCGTAGGTTTCCTGCGCCCGCCCCCACGCCGGGTGCCGCAGCAGATTGACGCACACCCCACCGAAGAGATTCGCGCCCTGCGAACGCACCTCCACGCCGATGGCGTCGCCGACGCGCGCTTCGAGATCAACATCCCACGTCGCGCCGCGCGCCATGGCGACCGGAAAACACGTCGAGCGCCCCACCGCCACACCGCGCGGGCCATCGGTAAAATACAAGGCCGGAATGTCCAGCCGCGCATTTCTGCCGGACGGCATCGAGCGGTGATTGTAGGCAAAAGCCAGCTCGAACATGCCGGTCAACAGCGGGACATCGCCCGACATCTGCTTCAACTTCTCGTCGAGAGTCATCTGCGCCAGCAAAGCCTCGGGTTCGAGCGTAGTCATAACACCTCCGAAGAACAGTTACAAGTTTCAAGTTCCAGGTTGAAAGTTGTCCGGCTAACAGCTAAAAGCTTACGACTAACCGCTAACACTGCTTTATACCGCGCTGAGCAGCAGGTCCGTGCTCATCATGAGCTGCGATTCCAGCTCCACGCGATCGGGCGCGAAAGCCCACAAGAGCAAGGTTCCTTCAAGCGTCGCACCCAACGTAATGGCGAGCTTTTCGGCATCTACGGAGCGTAGCTCGCCGCTGGCCACCCCGGCCTCGATCACCGGTTTGAGCGTGGCGATAAACTCGCGCACAAACTCGCCGAGCACGTCGCGGGCCACGGTCTGGCGCAGGCCCATCGCGTAGAACTCGTAAAGCAACGGGAGCAAGGGGCGCATCTTGTGAAGATCGGCAATCAGCGACGCTGCAAATCCGCGCAAACGCTCCTTGGCCGGGCGCGGCTCCGCTGTATTTATGTCACCAAAGCCGCGCAGCATATAGCCGAACATGCGCTTCATGATCACACCGATCAAGGCGTCTTTCGTCTTGAAATACAAATACAGCGTCGCCTTGCTCAGTCCGGCCTCCGCGCCGATGTCCTCCATGCGGGCTTTCTCCATTCCGTGCTCGGCAAAAACCTTGAGGGCGGCTTCGATGATTTGCTCGGTGCGTTCTTCACTGACGTCAGGCTTGGGAGACATAAGATTTCCTCCTTGGGAAAAACATCCCGGTGCGCGCGCGGTAATCGGCATACGATTGACCATAGCGCAACAACAGGTCATTCTCTTCTTCCACACACCACCAATACCATACGACCAGATAGAGCGAAGAAAGAACCCCAAGCATAGGAGAATCCAACAACAAAGCCATCACCCACCACGTGGGGGCTTCGCCCAGGGCCTGGGGATGGCGAATCTTTTTGTAGATGCCGCCGTACAGCGTGTGCGATTTGTCGGGAGAGAGCGATTCCGCGCCGGCGGTGAGCACGCCGAGGAGCATAACCACCATCGCAGGAACGCCGAGCACAATCGCGGCGACCACACTCACCCAATAAGGCCAGGGGAACCGCGCCGGCAACGGGTCAACCGGCAACGGGTACCAACGATAAAGGGCGAAAGTGACGAAGGCCAATCCCATTGGGATCATGGAAAGCATCCGGTACAACTTGCACCGGCGGTACGCTCGCTCGCCGATCTTCTGCTCCAGGTGCGCCGGGCGCACGCTGAGCGCATACATAACCGAGAAGACAATCGAAGAAACCACCAAAACTATAAAATTCAACCAACCTGACATCATTCGCCTCCTAATCAATATGATACCCGGCAGCTTCCCAGGCTGCGCGAATGACCGGATTGCGCCGGAGATAGGCATCCACCACCGGTTTGGGCACGGCGTTCCCAGGGCACGAGAAATGAATACAACGGCTACAACTGATCTTGCGCAAATTATACGTCCCGCTGACCAGCGCCGCCACCAACGCGACACCCCACGACCACTGCCCGCCCAACGCCATCAACAACAACGCATACCCGATTCCGATCAAACCGCCGGCGATAAACTGCGCCTGCTCAGCCCTACTCATCGGGCCGGGACGATATTTCCACAGCTTGATCACGCCATAGTTGGCGTGGCAACGCAACACACGCCCCTCTTCGGCCCACATCGGGCAGTGACTGCACAGCACCCGCGCTTCCCAAACGAAAAAGAAAAACACCCAGTAGGCCACCCACACCGGCAAATGCCAGGCGTAACCGGCCTGAATGATCCCGATGACCGCCGTCACCATCGCGGGCAAAATCACCATGAAGAAATTCACAGAATCCCGCACATCGAAGTGGCACATCAAACGTCCCTCAATGGAACAATTCCGGCACGCCTCACGGCCCTGAAAATTGCAGGGTTCCCCGACATTTAGCGAATTCTCAGCCATCACGACCTCCGCATTTTCCCTACCGGGCAATGCGTATTGGGGCAGGAACGACAGATAAACGTGAGAATCTGTGCAGCGCCGATAGCCGTTAAAATCCAGAAAGCGGCGAATGCCCCCCAATGCCCCCATAGCCAGGGTTGCGGTATACCGAGGATGATCAGCAGAACAATAACAACAGTGGCTTGTTCAAGTCCCGAATACGGTCCGGGTTTACGGGGAAACAGTCCGGCGACTTTGCCCGGCAAAACATGCGCGCAGCACGCTTTGCAGGGACATTTGGCGCAATAGGCGTAGAAAATAGCCAGCATCCCCGCCAGACACACCACGCCATACCCTGCCAGCAACCCGACAGACGCTCCGGCCATCTGCACCCCGGCAATGACAATAGCCGCGCCTACCCAAAGCACACTGGTGATCCCATGAAATCTCGTTGACATCATAGCCTCCTAATAAATTACTGACCGGTCAGTTATTTATTATAGACGACAACGCCTCTGTGTCAAGATGCCGCGCGCGCGGCCTGTTCGGCGCGCGCAAGGTGTTCCTTCACCAATGTGTGGCGCCCCTGGATTTCAAAATGATGGTAAAGCGCCTTGATGCCGCGAATCAATTCGGCGTGCTTGCCATACCGGTGCGCCAACTCCAGAGCCGCCAAAAGGTTGCCCTCCTCCAGATCAAGCGCGACATCGTCCCGCTCGTGCGCCACGGCAAAATCAACGAAATAAGCGATCATCCGCTCGCCGACGGCGTCGCAAACGGCATCGCCCGCGCCAACGCCTGACAGCGCGTAAGGCGCTTTACCCTCCCGCAAATAACCGGCAAGGAACTGTTGCTCTCTGGCATAGTCGCGCAACAGCGGGTGCAAGCGGTAACGCCCCGGTCGGGCGCTCTGAAGCAACGACAGCCCGTGGAGCCGGCGCAAGCCATCTCTGGTCTCTTCAGGCGCCCGCCCGGCGACATAGGCCGCCGCCTCGGCGTCGAAGTCCACACCTTCAAACGTCCCCGTCGCCCGGAACAAGGCCTGATCCTGAACAGAAAGCGCCGCATAGCTAAGATCGAACGACCAGCGCACCGCCTGATCGTCATAGACCAGTTCGTTCAGCCGCCGGCGCTGGTCACGCAAACGCGACAGCAGTTCGGGCGTCGTCCAATCCGGCTCATACGCCAGGCGGCTGGCAGCGATATCAATGGCCAGCGGCAGCTGCCCCAACAGGTCGCCGATCTCACCCAGCAGCGCGCCGTCACGCTCGGCAGTCTCTGCGCCCAGAATTTTGGTAAACAAATCCATGGCCTCGCCCTTGGTCTTACTGAAAGGGCTCAGTGTAAGGCGATAGGCCGCCCGGGTGACGGCCAAATCGTGGCGGCGCGTGGTCATCAACGTCATGCACGCTCCGCTCGGCGGGAGCAACGGGCGCGCCTGCTCGCTCTCCTGCACGTCGTCCAATACCATCAACGCACGCTTGCCGGCCAGCAAAGCCCGCACGACCTGGCTGCGGCTTTTCACATCGGTGTAGGCGCTGACATCCACCCCATAGACGTGGGCAAACGCACTCAAAATCGCCAGCGTGTCCGACTTATCCACCTGCGCCCACAGCACGCCATCCGGGAAATAAGGGCTCAAGACGTAGGCCAGATGAATCGCCAGGGCCGTCTTGCCCACGCCCCCCATTCCCTGAAGGCTACACACGTTGATCTCGTGATTGTTGATCAGCGCCTCCTGCAACAACATCACTTCGGCTTCCCTTCCGACAAAATGCGGCAAACGCGCGACCGGCAAAAACGGCGCGCGCGCATCCAACGATTTCAGGACCGCGTCCCAGGGCGCCAACAGCTTGCGCTCCTCATCATCGGATTGCAGCCGCAGCACGGCAACCGGCGGATAGCCTGCCGCCTTCAGCAAAGCATCCACGTCCTCAAGACCCAAACGCAACGCCGCCGCGACCTTCGCCAGGTCGTACCAGTAACGCGGGTGATCCACCCAGCCGCGCAACCAGTTGACAATCGTCGAACGATGCACCCCTGAAATGTGCGCCAACCGATTGGGATTACAGTTCGTTTGGTTGAGATATGACTGTAAAACCTCTGGCAATGACTGCATGTGAGCTCCCTCCAAAAATCTGGAAATGGGGGTTTGAGGGTGGGCTGCGCCCGCCTCCCCCCCACTTTCTCTCTTTTTATTGAAAAGATGATGCGACCGCAGTTTCGGTCTTTGCTATTATAACAAAATCTGTTCATTGGCGCGATGAGGGTGACGAATAATCATAATTGAACACTTTCTGGTCAGAAATTCGACTAGAACTTCAGAGAAACTCCCGCTATGATAGGAGAGTCTGTTCATTCAAGAATGCGATTCGAGCAAAACAAGGCGGAACCAAAGCATCCGGCTTGAGGTCCGCGACGGTTTTCGCGGCAACCCCTGGCAGGCATGCGCTGCGAGAATCGCTACAGGGAAATGGTAAGGCGGGCGACTTGAATGAAAGAAGAAGGTGGGGAGCGGTGGAGGGCCGCGCCCCACCAAAGTTTACCCCATACACCCACCCTTTAGCCCATCACGTTCAAAAGAAACAACGGTGCGGACGCACTCCGTGCCAGCACGAAAATCATGGTTTACATGTCCGAGACATAAAGGGGTTTTTTCGCGGG
>DAOUFX010000400.1:0-8009 GCA_034429675.1 Anaerolineae bacterium
CTGCGCCCGCCCCCAAACCTCCACTCTCCTCTTTTTTCACCAGCCAGGCGGCAATGGCCACCAACTGGCTTCGCGCCCACGGCTGGCGGCGTCCCACCTGTCGGCCATCACAGCCAGGGAACGCGAAGTAGGATCGCTGAGCGTAAACCCGCGCCATTCGCCGGTGCGGGCGCCCGGTCCGGTGGCTTGAGTTTCACGGCAGTAGGCGTAAAAATCCATAAACGTCTGCATCTCAATTTTAACCCCGTATTTCTCCGGCGCCTGCACCATCGGCGAAAGCGGTTCCACAGTATGGCATGAATTCAGGATTTTTAAAAGCGAGGAAGGATAATGCCGGTAAATCTTCTCGGCCAGCGCAATGGTCTGCTCGATGGCGGCCTCATCCTCGCCGGGGAGATTCAGCGAGAAATAGATGAAAACGGGGATATTGTACAGGTTCAGCTCGTCCAGCGCCAGGAACAGCTCGGCCTCGTCATAGCGCTTGCCGTTGAAACGGCGCACCCTATCCGAGCCAGAATACGGATTGAGCGCCACACACGAATGCTCCATGTCGGCGGTACGCACGTAGTCCTTGATAAACCCGCGCGGCGGCAACTGGAAAAACTCGTTGTACAGCCCCATCTGGAGGCCGCTCTTGCGAATCAGCGAGAAGAGCTTGCGCCAGTACGCCTCGCCCATCTCGGCGATGTCATACGAGAACGCCACCTGGATCACCTGTTGCTCCTCGTGAAGGCGCCTGATCTGCGCCACGATCTGCTCCGGCGAGACCGGCACGATGCCGCTGCGACCGGCGATGGCCTTGTGCGCCATCCGGCTGCCGCCGCAGTAGGAGCAGTTGAAATCGCAGCCGCGCGCCGTGCAGAGCCAGCGCCCCCGGTAGCGGGACACATCGGCGCCCTCCGCCGCCCGCCGGGCCACGTCCATATCTATCACCAGATATTCGTGGATGTAGTAGGAATCGGCGTGGAGCATGTAATCAATGTCCACAAAATTCAGGCGATCCAGGTCCTCCGAAGCGGCGCAGTACGCGCGCTCGTTCTCCACCACCGCGCCGGCGCTGCGGTAGGTCAGATTGGGGACGGCGCTCAGGTCAGGCGCCGGCCCGGCGTCCGAAGCCAGGAGACGCTGCGCCAGGTCCAGGAGCGGGTGCTCGGCGTCGCCACGGATGACAAAATCCACCGCCGGGAAATTTTCCAGGATCTCGCGAGCAAACGCCGAAGCGGTCAGCCCGCCGATCACCACCCAGGCGTCCGGCAGCACATCCTTCACCACCTGCGCCACACTGATCGCGCCAAAGCAATGCTCATACCAGTGCAAATCAATCAGCACGATGCGCGCGCCGCGATAACTGGCCAGCCACCGGCGCAGATCGAAGGAAGGGAAGAGCTTCTTCTCCATCGGAAAATTGACGCCCTTGACGTCAATCCCGTTTTCGCGCAACGTATTGACCAGCGCCGGGATACCGATCGGCATCAAGCCATAAGGCCGGCCGATAGACGCCACCGCCGGGCTATCGTAGAAATCCACGCCCTGCTTGGCGGGGTGCACGTAAAGGACCGGGACAGATTGCACGCAGAACCTCCGTAATGAATAGGGATTGGGGGATTGGGGGATTGAGGGATTGAGGTTAAGATTACCGGAGCTAATCTCACCGTTCCCACCCAATTCCCTGATCCCCTAATCCCATCCTGATTCAAGCAAATGGGCTTTGTGGACGGATTCCCGCCTACAAAGCCCACCGAATTTCCGTTATACGCCGGCATGGCGCAGAAAGAGTCCGGCGATAAATCGCCTAATCCTGAAACAGCTTGCTCAGATCTTCCCGCGAGACAACCGGTGAATCCTTGTAGAGATAACAGGAAACTACGCGGTCCGACTCGTAGCCGAAGAGATCAGGATGCGCCGTATAGCAAATATCATGCGCCTTTGCGCAGCGGGTGGCAAACTTGCACCCCGTCACATCCTTGAAAGCGACCTTGCTCTGCTGAATGATATCCTCCACATCGCCCCACTTCAAGTTCGGATCCGGCCAGGGAATGGACTTGATCAACAGCTGCGTGTAAGGATGCTGCGGATTGCGGATGATCTTGTCCACGTTTCCCGCCTCCATCACCGAGCCGTGATAGAGCACCATGATGTAATCGCTGACGTGGTAAGCCGTGGTCAGATCGTGGGTAATGTACAGAATAGGGATGCCGTAATCCTGGTTCAGCGCGCGCAGACTCTTCAGGATCGTCGAGCGCAGCGAAGCGTCCACCATCGAAACCGGTTCGTCGGCGATCAACAGCTTGGGCTTCAGCAAAAGCGCGCGCGCCACCGCGATACGTTGGCGTTGGCCGCCGCTCAACTGGTGCGGGTAACGTCCCAGCGTTTCTTCAGGGCGCAGGCCCACGCTCGTCAACGCTTCTTCCATCATCGTGCGTGCTTCGGCCGGAGAACTGGCGAGTTTGAAGTTCTTGATCGGAATGCTGAGGAGATTGTCCACCTTGTAGAAAGGATTGTACACGGCAAACGGGTCCTGGAAAATCGCCTGGATGTTCCGGCGGTAGTGCATCATCTCCGCGCGCTTCATCGTGGCGATGTCCATGCCGTCGTACAACACCGAGCCCATCGTCGGGCCATAAAACCCGAGCAACAACATTCCCATCGTCGTCTTGCCGCTGCCGCTCTCGCCGGCGACGGTGATGATCTTGGAGGAATTCGGATACAGCGACAGCGACATATCGTCCAAAGCCACCGTATACTCACGCTTGCCCGTACCCCCGCCGAAGATCTTCGTGACATGGTTGAGTTCCAATATTGGTGTCGTCATCTTTTTTAACTCCCTGGGCAGAATCGGATCAACTGATGGACTTGTGCAGGTGACAGGCAGCCCACCGGCCAGGCTCGACTTCCACGAAACTCGGCGTGACCTGGCGGCAACGCTCCAAAGCCTTGGGGCAGCGCGTGTGGAACACACATCCTGGGGGCGGGTCTAACAACGACGGGGTAATGCCGGGGATGCCGCTAAAAACGCCTTTGTTGCTCAAGACCGGCAGACTGCTGATCAGCAATTGGGTGTAGGGATGCAAGGGACGGGCGAACATATCCACGACCTTGCCCACCTCCATCATCCTGCCGGCGTACATCACCGCCAGCCGATCCACCGCCTGAGCCATCAAGCCCATATCGTGCCCGATCAAAATCACGGCCACGTTGAGCTTTTCCTGCAAGCGATTGATCGTCGCCATCACCTGGCGCTGAATCACCACATCCAAAGCGCTGGTCGGCTCATCGGCGATGATGAGATCCGGTTCCATCGAAATGGCGATCGCCACACAGACGCGCTGCTTCATGCC
Organism: Anaerolineae bacterium; assembly: GCA_034429675.1. Taxonomy (GTDB): domain Bacteria; phylum Chloroflexota; class Anaerolineae; order B4-G1; family SLSP01; genus JAKQHY01. The sequence goes on from DAOUFX010000400.1 coordinate 3,339, forward strand.
GCCGCTCAGCTCGTGCGGGTACATCGTGGCCACTTTGGGATCAAGGTCTACCGACTCCAACAACTCGGTCACCCGCGCGCGCATCTCGGCCTGCGAGAGCACCGAGTTGTGATCGGCCATCCCGTCTATCAACTGTTGCTCGATGCGCGTCACCGGATTGAGCGAGTTCATGGCACCCTGCGGGATCATACTGATCTGGCTCAGCCGCGTCTGGCGCATCTTGTCGGCAGAAAGCGTCAACAGATCCACCCCGTCCAGGAGCGTCTGCCCACCCACAATCTTGCCGGGCGCTTTGATCATCCGCATCAGGGCCAACGCCATCGTGGATTTGCCGGAGCCGGACTCGCCGACCAGTCCCATCTTGACGCCGGCGTCCAACGTAAAGCTCACGCCGTCCACCGCCTTGACGGCGCCGGCCTCCACGTAGTAATAGACCTTCAAATCTTTGACTTCGAGGATTGGCGCGCTCATACCTTCCTCCGCACTCTGGGATTGGCCAGTTCATCCAGACCGATAGAAATCATCAAAAAGGCAATGAAGATCAAAGCAATCACCACAACCGGCTCGACGATCCACCACCAATACCCCTTCATGAGAGCGCCGTAACGTCGCATCCAATAAAGCGTCATCCCCAAAGAGGGTTCGCGCAGATTGCCAATCCCCAGGGTTTGCAAGCCCAACGACCCCAGAACGCCGCCGTTGACGGCGCTGGCCAGACTGATGGCCAGGTAGGGCAAAAGGTTTGGCATCATCTCTTTGATAATGATTTCGATCCCGCTCATTCCAGAAAGCTTGGACATCATCACGAAAGCCCGCTCGCGCATACTGAGCACCTGGGCGCGAATGGCGCGGGTCGGCTGCACCCAGGAGACAATCGAAAGAATCAGCGCCATCTGAATGATGGTCATATCTTCAGGCTCCGGCACCGTCGAAGCGATCATCACCAACAGCAAGAAATTGGGGATGGTCATCAGCACATCCACGGCGAACTTGATGAGGCTGTCGAGCGGCCCACCGTAGTAGCCGGAGACGAATCCCAGCAAAGTACCGACGCCCAACCCGATCAGGCCGGCGATCATCCCGATTGTCAACGTCGTCCGCGTCCCCTCGACAACACAAGCCAACAAATCGCGCCCCTGAGCGTCGGTGCCAAAGACATACTCCGACGAAGGCGGCAAATACGCCTGCACCGACAACGGGTAAACGTGCTTCGGGTTGATGAACAGCCGGCCCACCGTCGTAAACAAGAGCAACGCCAGCAAAATCAGGAAGCCGAACCCCATGGCCGGATTCCGGCGTACGTAGTTGAGAAAACCCTTCAGTTTTACCATCAATCAGGCCCTCCTCCCTGAATAAGAAATGCGTGGATCCAGGAAAGGATAGAGCATATCCACAAAGAACGTCGCCAGAGCGATGCCCATGATCAGGAAGAAAACAATGCCATAAATCAAATTGTAGTCAAGCGCGGCGATAGCACCGCCCAAACGTTGGCCGATGCCGGGATAGCCGAACATGGTTTCCACCAACGTCGCCCCCGACACAATAAACCCTAACTGCATCGCCAAAGACGTGACCTGCGGGAGCAACGTGTTACGCAACGCATAACGGAAAAAGATGCGGGACTCCTTCAATCCCTTGGCCTCGGCAAACGTGATGTAATCCGCGCCTTCCACCGTTATCATCATCGCCCGCATGCCCAAGGCCCACCCACCGACAGAAACCAGCAGGAGGGAAATGGCCGGCAACATCGCATGCCAGAGCACATCCTTCCAGAACTCAAAACTGTTCCAGTCCACCTCAATAAACGGCGAGTACCCCCGGCTCAATGGGAACCATTCCAGCCTGAAAGCCAAAAAATAGATAAAAATCAACGCCAGGATAAAAGCCGGCACCGCCGAGAACATCGCCAGCGGCGGCATCAACCACGACACATACTTCGCCGTCTTCGACCACCCCACCAGCGCCCCGATCACCGTGCCGATCAGAAAAGCCAGGATGGTGGATAACCCCGCAAACCCAATCGTCCACCAGATACTCTGCGCAATGATCGAATTGACCGTCTGGGGGTAGGACTGAATGGAATAGCCCAAATCAAAATTCAAGGTATTCCAGAGATAATTGAGGTACTGTTTCCAAAGGGGTAAATCCAGGCCGTACAGCTTTTTGAGGGACGCGATCTGCTCCGCCGAACCCACCGCAGATTGCCCCGACAGAGCAATCCGCTGCTGCACCCACTCCGCCACCGGATCGCGTGGCGTCAATTTGGGGATCATGAAATTGATGGTAGCTGCCGTCCACAGAACGACAAACAGAAACATAATGCGCTTCAATACATAACTGAGAGGGATACGCCGCATAAAACACCTCCATTCAGACCAGGCAGAACGCCCGCATTTTTTCACCCGATCACGGAAACATAGAGAGCACGGAGATCGGCAGTCTTTGCTCTGCGTTCTCTATATCTTCGTGAATCACGATATTCCCACTTTTCGGAAGAAACCGGGTTTCTTACTCGGCAATAAACCATAGCTTGTGCCAAAAATCTGGGCAACATTGGCCAGAAACCCGGTTTCTACACGTAAGAGTGTTTTTTCGCGCGGGCCGAGCCCGCGCGAAAAACACCCGATGTACCTATATTACTGAGTCGGTTCGAGATTCCAGAGCGTGATGGGGAAGGTCATGTGCCAGGGCGCCGTGTTGTACGGATTGTCCTGGTTCGGCCAATTGGTCCAATAGGTGGTGTTCATACCGATGCGGTGATACCACTGAACCAGAGGAACTTCCGGCAATTCGCGGTACCAGATTTCCATACCCCGGGTGAACAGATCCTGCATCTTCTCGTAGTCGTCCACCCTGGTGCGGCTCATCTCATCCACGATCGCGTCGTATTCATCGTTGCTCCAGCGTGGGCGGTTTTCGCTGCAGTCCTCGCCGGTGGGGTGCTTCCACTTGCTGTGGTACATATTCATCGTAACGTAAGGATCCTGCGTACTGCCGTTATGGCCAAAGAAATGCAAGAAGGCCTGGCCGTTGCCAAGCAACGTCCAGACATCCGGCGGGCTCACCTGGCTGGCCTCGAACCCGGCGTTGCGCATCAACTCGGCGACCACCTGCGCAATATCGTCGAACATGGGAGAGGGAGCGTAAATATCCGCATTCAACGCCGTCCCGGTCTCGTCCGCCCAGAACCCGTCGGCGTTCTTGGTGTAGCCGGCCTTGGTCATCAGCTCATCCACCTTCTCAACGTTGCTTTCCAGGACATTGTACTTGGCGTACAGATCCTTCGCGCCGTCAATGTAGCGGGTGATGCCGGGATAGTGCGGGAAGGGACCTTCGGAGACGGTACCGCAGCCCTGCCAGCCGACGTCCACCACGGTCTGCTGGTCAATGGCATACGCCACGGCCCAGCGCACGTCGGGATTGTCCCACGGTTTCTCCGTGCAATTGAAGAACATAGAGATGGGCCACCAGTCAACGTACCCGTAGGGCTTCTCCAGCCCGGTGAAGGTGATGATGTGGTCCGACGCCTCGGCCAAAACGCTCTCAATAAACGCCGGGCGCAGGTCCAACGTCACGTCCACTTCGTCGTTGATCAACATCTGAGAGGCGATTTCGTCGTTGGTGTACCCGATGTTAACAATGCGCTCCACACGGGGCATACGGTCAATCAACCCAATGTCCTTGGCCCACCATGAATAGCGCAGGTCGAAGTGCTTGACCGTCGGTTCGAAGCGCGTGATCTGGAAGGGGCCGGTCGTGCCCGGAAGTCCCTTCTCGACATCCATAGGAACACCCTCGCGCCAGTCGGCCACGTCTTTCCAGATGTGCTCCGCCAACAACCATATACCGCGGTCGAAAGCGAACGTGCAGTGCGTGTAATGGAAGCGATAGGTCGGCGCTTTGAGCGTGAAGCGAACGGTATAGTCATCCACAGCCTCTGCTTTCTCTACGGCGTCCGCCACGAGCTGCGCGTTGGTGTAGTCCGGGGATTTCGCTATCAGAGTATTGTAAGTGAAAGCAATGTCCTTCGCATTGAAGTCCACCCCGTCGCTCCACTTGACGCCCTTGCGGATGTGAACGGTGCATTCGGTGGCGTCTTCGTTGTATTCGTAGCTTTCCGCGATCCAGGAGTAGGTCTTGTCGGCCAGAGCCGCATAATAGAACATCCCTTCCATTTCGCTGGTGTGGCCATGCTGAGGCTTAAAGTTGGTAGCATACGGCGCCACGACGCCCACATTGGGGAATTCAGCATCGCCGTACATGTAAACCAGGGTGCGTTTGCGATCCACGTTCTCGCGCGGCCACTTCTGCGCTTCGGCCGGGACGTCGGTGGGCTTGGCTGCCGCTGCATTGGGCGTAGCCGTAGCCGGCGCCTGCTTCGTGGCGGTCGGTTGCGAATCAGTCGGCGCCTGGGTGGTGGCCGGAGCCGGGGTTCCCGTCTGACCACAAGCTGCCAGGACGCCGCCTGCCGTAGCCAGAGCCGAGACCTGTAAGAATTTCCGTCGTGTGACCTTATTCATCTATTCTTCCTCCTCAAAGGATTAGTAAAGTTGACTGGAACGCTGCAAATCAAAGGAATTGTAAGTATAGTGCTAATTTTAAAGTTCACCTCCTTCTACTCGTCCGCGCCACAAAATTTAATAAGCGATGGGGGTTTGGTGACGGGTACAG
>DAOUFX010000401.1:0-10391 GCA_034429675.1 Anaerolineae bacterium
CCGCCCGCGAAACCCCTCCCTCAAATCTACTGGCCGGCAAGGCCATCTTCAAGAATACTTTGGACGTGTCGCGGCGCGATGGCGGGCCTGTCGCAGCTTTGTCGCAAGGGGGCGACGCTAACGCAGGAGCACATACCTGAAAAACAGCACAATGAGGGCCAGCCCGCCGATGCCGGCGAGGATGCCTAAGAAGGTCTGCCACAGATTGTTCATAAGCGTCTCAAAATCGCGCTGTGCTGCGGCCTTGCGCTCAAGCGCCTTCAGGCGCGAGAACGTGGCAACCAGGGCCTGCTGTCCCGGCCCGTTGGCAACTTCGTCGGCCAGCTCGCCGGCGGCTTCCCGCGCGTAGGGCAGGATACTCATCGCCAGCTCGATGTCCTGCGCTGCCTGCTGCTCGGTCGTCCGGCACAACACCACCACGTTGCCGCCCTTGCGGTAGCGCACCGTCCACTCATCGCCGTGAGGTTCAACGTAATAACTTTCGACCTGTTTCATCGCGCAAGCTCCAAGATTCGCGACGCCTAACGGACACGCCGGGCGAGCACCAGCGACATATCGTCGGCCAGATTCCCCTGAGACCAGGCCAGAACATCGGCCATGATCGAATCCCGCATCTGATCTATCGGCTCGGTCGCATGCGCCGCGACGATCTGCAACAAACGTGGAGCGCCGAGAATTTCCTTCGCGGCGTCCCAGGCCTCGACCAATCCATCGGTGTACAACACCAGGATGTCCCCAATCTCAACCAGAAAAGCGTCATCCTGCGTGACCTTAGTAATATCTGGAAAAAGATTGAGCCAGGCGCCCGGCGTCTCAATCAGCTCGCAGACACCGGTGCGTTGCCGGTACACAATCAAATCTTCGTGCGCTCCGGCGTGCTGAAATTTGCCGTCCCCCAGGTACTTCAGGGTCGTGAACGTCATAAAATGGTTTTCATGCAGACGGTCAGAGACATTCTTCAGCAAAACCTCGTTGATCGCCAGGACAATTTCGCGCGGCGTGGCGTTGTAGCGAGACATAATCGTGGTATGCACCGTCTGCGCCATCATCATGATCAAACCCGGCGTCACGCCGTGGCCGGAAACGTCGCCGATGCCAAACCAGAGCGAGCCGACCCGATCCAACGTGATGTCGTAATAATCGCCGCCTACCTCCGCCGCCGGCAGCATCACGGCAGCAATCTCGAAGTCGGGGTGAATGCACTGCACGTGCGACGGCAACAACGAAGTCTGGATGCGCCGCGCCAGGTCCATCTCGGCGCGCATCTGGATGTTCTCATCCTTCAGTTGCTCGTTCAGCGATTGAATCTGCTCGTTTGCGCTTTGCAACTCGGTGGCGTCCTCTTGCACCTGCAAGACCAACAACGACCCCTGAAGAGCGCTACTGATCTGCGCCCGCAAAGTTTGATAGACATTCGCATCCACGTCCGGCTCCGCGCGGAAGACGGCCAGCCCAATCTGCGTCTCCCGGAAATACAAAGGCTGGGCCACCAGGGCATAAAGCGCATCCTGAGGCAAAAGCTCGTCCGGAACGATCTTTCCCGCCGCATACCAGAGCCCTTTGGGCGGCAAATCCATGGGGCCGTTCTCGTCGAACGCCAGAATCATGTGCAGGCCGGCGGCGGGCTTGAGCGGGTTATTGTACAGAGAAAGGTAGAAAAGCCGGATGCCGAGGCGGGGCAACTCGGCGCGCAACGTCTCCAACAACTCCTGAAGATCGAAGCGGGTGATCAAATTCTGGCTGATTTCGGATAAAAGCGCCGCCTGCTGTTGGTGCGCCATCTCGGCAAAGATCTGTTGCTGTTGTCCGGTTTCGGCAAACAACACCCGCGCCCGCTGGAAAAGCAAACCCAGCGAGAGGCGATCGCGATCAGGCAAAAACGCCGAGGCGTTCGCGTGCAACGACGACGCCATCTTCTGCCAGGCGCCGACGTCCGCCGCCTGCACGGGGATCATAGACATCAGCATGGTCAAAAGCGGCAAAAGCTGATTGGAGCCCTGCGTTTGCGCGTCCGCCAGACAGGCTTCCCACACCCGCTCGGCCCAATCGGGCGGCAGAAAGGCGGCAAACCGGCGCAGGCTTTCGCGCACAACCTGGATGGCCTGCTCGCGTGTGAGCGGATCAGCGTCAGACGGATGCACCTCAATCTGCGCAATCGCCTCTGAAAGACATCCGCAAGATGGAAAAATGTCGGGGCTTTGTGGCGCCATCAACTCATCGGCGACCGGATGCCCTTGCAGCAGAGACGAAAGCAACATCTCCACGGCATGGTACCCCTGCTCGTACACCATCATGCTCAGACTGGTGATGCCCATCTGAAGAACGATGGCAGCCTCCTGGCGCCCGCCGCCCCCAACCGCCGCGACATCCTTCGGCACGTGAATTCCGATAGCCTGCAAGCGCCGGATCGCCAGAGCCGTAATGACATCCGTCGCGCCAACAATGGCCTCGAAATCGCGTCCGGGCAACAACCGGCGTTGGTGCAACACCTGAAGAAATTCCTTTGAGCTCACACCGTCCATGGCCAACGGCCACTCTTCCAGAGGAAGAAGATCCGGCTGAATAGTGTGCACCACCTTCCCGTCGAGATAAGGCCGGTATTGCCGCTCAAGGTCGTTCCAACCGTCCAGCGCCGGCATCACCAGATCGGGATCGAACGGAATGCCGTAATCGCGCAACGCCTCCACATAGCCCTCGTACCGCAAATCACAGCCGGGGATCCCGCCGGGGCCGCGAATAAATAGAATCCGGCGATAGCCGTGGGTCTCGATCAAATGGGCCATCGCGGCGCGCGTACTCTGGACAATATCAACATCCAGACACGGAATCCCCTCGACCTTTCGCCCGAAGCACACCATCGGCAGCGGCTTGAAACTATTGCAGAAATCCTGCAGTTCCTCGGGCGACACAAAATTCCCCAACGAGCCGGTCCAGAACAACACCCCGTCCAGGCGTTCGGCGCTGACCAGATCGTAGAGGGCGTTGGCGCTGGCCGGCGACGACTCCCGCTGCACCGCCGAGCGCAGTTCATTGCCGGGAAAGCCGATCAGGTTGACGTTATACGCGCGCGACGCATCCCAGGCGCCCTGCCACACATCATGGGCGAGCGCATGCCAGAAGCCGTTCATCAAGACCCCAACGGTGGGACGCTTTCCAAGAATCCGCGCCAGATCCGGCACACTCTTTTCTGGTGACACGTTCACTGTTTACCTCCTACTAGACTTCCCGGCCTTACAACTGCCCGGTACGTAAATCCAGTTTACTGCGCTCTTTTGAAATCCACAAACGAACACCGGCGACGATTTACCTGCCGAACATCACATCGAAGACATCATCCATCACCTCGCCGTTCGCTCATTTTAAAACCGACTCTGAAAAATTGCCTGATTCCGAGCCGGAAACAATAAACTGAAGAGGTTACACTGAGATACACTGAGAAGACACAGAGATACACTGAGAGCAGATTCCCTGTGTATCTCTGTGAAAACTCAGTGAATCTCTGTGTCCATCTTTCTTCACGCCTGTCTGCGCCGTTGAATTCGGCTTTACTTGCGTCTGTAAGCGGGTAAGAATTCACCGAACCCGCTAAGAAAATCAGCGAACGATGAGCATCACAACGGAACATGCTCTCTGCTCATTTTGTGCTTCCTGCGCCCCGTGTTACAATACGCCGCAATGCATATCCGAAGCCTGAGCCTACGCCAATTCCGCACGTATAACCGCCTGGAGCTGGACCTGCCCGCCGCGCCAATCCTGTTGTTGGGGGCCAACGCACAGGGCAAAACCAGCCTGCTGGAAGCCATCGCCTATCTGGCCCTGGGGCATTCCCCGCTGACCCACATGGATCGCCATCTAATCCACTGGAACTCGGTGCAGACCAATATGCCCTACGCCCATCTGAGCGCCGATGTAAAACACCGCGAGCGGGTGGAAGAAATCGAAATCGCCCTGCAACACCGAGCGCTTTCCAACGGGCAATCGCGATTGGAAAAACGCATCAAGGTGGACCAACGCGCCATCCGCCGCGCCGACCTGGCCGGGCACCTGAACGTGGTGATGTTTATGCCGGAGGACGTGGACCTGGTCTGCGGCGCGCCCGTCGGGCGGCGGCGCCATCTGGACGATCTGCTCTCGCAGGTTTACCCGGCTTACATCGAGGCGCTGAGCCAATACCAGTCGGCGTTGAGCCGGCGCAACGCGCTGCTGCGCCATCTGCGCGGGCGCGGCGGGGACAAACGCCAGCTCGCGCCGCTGGAGGAAGCGTTGGCGCAGACCGGCGTCACGATCTCGCTGTACCGCCGGCAGGCGGTCGGCGCACTGACGTTCTTCGCCGATCGCCTGCACCAGGATTTGACCGGCGGGACGGCCTGGCTGCAATTGCAGTACCAGCCCGACTTCGACCCGCTCAAACCGCCGGCGATTGACTACCAGATCGGATTGCTGCCCCAGGTGATGGCGGAACCACCCGTGGACGAGGCCGCGCTCCGCAAAGCGTACCTGGCTGCGCTCGACAGTCGCCGCCGCCAGGAGATCGAGCGAGGCATGACGCTGGTGGGGCCGCACCGCGACGAATTTCGCTTTATTTCCGCGGGCATGGACGTGGGTATTTTCGGATCGCGCGGCCAACAGCGCACGGCAGTGCTGGCGCTGCGTCTGGCCGAGCTGCGCTGGCTGGAACACGTGACCCGCGAATCGCCGGTGCTCCTGCTCGATGAGGTGCTGGCCGAACTGGACCGCGCGCGGCGCGGCTATCTGCTGGGGCTGCTGGGCGAGGTCGAACAGACGATCCTGGCCACCACCGACGCAGAGATGTTCCCGGAGGAATTCCGGCAAAAAACCCTGCGCTTACAAGTAAAAGGCGGCATCATCACGCCGCTTTAACAAAAAAAATCCCCCCTGAATGCGGGGGGATAGAAAGCTGATCGAATCTACGCTCCTGGCGAGGAAGATGTGGGAGGCTCGACAGAGCCAGCGGCCTCATCGGCCTTCTGATCGTCAGTTTTCAAGCCGTCCTTAAAGCCACGAATGCCCTTGCCCAATTCCGAGCCAAGTTTGCCAATGCGCCCGGGCCCAAAAAGAAGTATCGCAACGGCCAGGATCAAAAGTAACTCTGGCACACCCAAACTCTTGAATAGCATCTCATCCTCCTTGTTTTGCATCTGTGGTCAGAGGCGTCGGTACGCCTCAACAGAGCTTTCTCATCCTGGGGCCATCATACCATACTTTGACAAAAGTTCGCACCCACGATGTCACGAATTTTAAGACAGCGATCGCGCCCAACCCTCGTGCGCTTTCACATCGTCGCCGAAACCCGCTTCCATCAACAGGTCGCGCCAATCTGCGTTCGCCAGCTCGACCGCGTCGCGGAGCCTGGCCAAATCCCCTGCGCTCAACTTGAGCGCCGCAAAACGAAACCGTTCCAGCGCATAGCCATCCACCCTCTCGAGAAGGGGCAAATTGGTTCCACAGCGATCGAGAAGCAGCCGGCGCACCTCATCCCGATCGCCCGGCGCGAACAGCTTTATGACAAGACGTTCGGTAATTTCAGTCAACGGCGCCATACAGTACACCTTGCTCCACCATTGAAACGCGCCTTCATTGTGTGGTCGAACTTCAAGGAAGTCAACCGACTCAACGCGCGCCGTCCATTTCTCTCCCTTCAAATCTATGTTATAGTCAAGACTGGTTCAAATCAAAGCGCCAGAGTTTAACCCAATGAAACGTGCCGCGCAGCGGCGATTTGGCAGCCCGGCAAAGATGGGTAAACTTAGCGGTTGAACAAAAATCACGGAGGAGAATCAACCCATGGAAATCCTTCCAAAATTGAACGCCAAGGATTCGCTTCACTACGGTATAGCCGTGGGATTGAGCGTCTTGGGGGGCTTCGTAGCCTTCCAGGCCGTACAACGAACGTATGCCACACTTTTCATCTTTGCCGCGCTGGCGCAGTACACCACAGCCCAACAGCGCGTGCTCCATCAGTTTGCCCTGATCGTTCTTAGCCTCGCCTGGGCCGTGTACATGCTGACGATTTTACCGCTCTACAACGGCGCGATCACCAAAGCGCGCGTGCGGCGCGCCCAGGGACGGACGAACGCCGCAACCGTCCCCGCGTGGATGCAATGGCTGGTCAATGAGGACATGGACATCCTGGGCCGGCGTTTTGTATACACCTTTGCGATTCCCGTTGCGGTTCTCATCCTGGTCACCGTCATCGGCCTTATTGCTGTTGGATAACTTAGCCCGCGCCAATTCAGAAGATTGTTGACTCTCACCATAGTGTTGATCGAGGAAATATGGACCTATCCGTCTCCCACATGCTAACCGAAGAATATCAAGAACTGCTCAAACATTGCGTCCATTGCGGCCTATGCCTTGAAGCCTGCCCCACCTACGCCATTTTCGGCACAGAAGCAGACTCGCCGCGCGGACGTATCGCCCTGATGCGCGCCGCCGTCAATGGAGAGCTCTCCCTCGACGAATTTCTGACCACCTTCGCGGGCCACATCGAGCTGTGTCTGGAATGCCGCGCGTGCGAGACGGCCTGCCCCTCAGGAGTGCAGTACGGCAAGCTCGTCACCGGCGCGCGCATCACGCTGGAAGAGATGCGGCGCCCACGTTTGTTGGAACGCTTCGTCCGCTGGCTGGGAATGAAGCAGCTTATGCCCCACGTGAGCGCAATGAAAGCGCTGGCGCGGCTGATGTGGCTCTACGAAGTGCTCGGAATCCAGACGGCGGTGCGCACTGTCAACCTTCTGCCGCAACCGCTGCGCGCAATGGAAGGTATCCTGCCTCCGATTCCGGGACGCCATACGAATTACAGCCGCCCCGCGCCCGCCATCGGACAAAAAGTGGGCAAAATTGCCTTCTTCTACGGTTGTATTCAGGAAGCCTTCCTGGGACGGGTGAACGCCGCCACGGTGCATGTGCTGCAACGCAACGGCTACGAGGTGCACTTCCCCCAGGCTCAGACGTGCTGCGGAGCCGCGCAGTGGCACACCGGCGACGAAGCCACGGCAAAGACGTTGGCCCGCGAGAATATTGACGCCTTCGCCGACTATGACGTCATCATCAACAACGCCGGCGGCTGTGGCGCGACGCTCAAAGAATACCCCGATCTACTCAAAGATGACCCCGCCTACGCCGAGAAAGCGATAAGTTTCGCCGCCAAAGTGCAGGATTTCTCCGAGTTTCTGGCGGCGAACCTGAACGAGATACCGCAGGGCAAGCTGCGCGTGCGCGCCGTGTATTCGGACTCGTGCCACCTGCGTCACGGCCAGAAGGTCGTGGACCCACCCCGCACCCTGCTGCGGATGATTCCAGGACTGGAACTGGCAGAGCTGCACGATCCCGACCGTTGTTGCGGCAGCGCCGGCATCTACAACATCGTCCAACCCGAGGTGGCTACCGCGACGCTGGACGCCAAAATGGAAGATGTCGCCGCGACCGGCGCCGAAGTTCTGATCACAAGCAACACCGGCTGCCACATGCAGTTATTGGCCGGCGCGCGCCGCGCCCGACTGAACATCAAAGTCCTGCACATCGCCGAGCTATTGGAGCTGTCGTATCTGACCGCCGAGTACCGCAAGCAGATCAAGACCCCCGAGTCGGTGCTCGACAAGCCGGTGCGCCATCCCAGAGAGATCATCGGCGGGCCGGCGTTGCCCAAGCGCTGGTTGGAATGGCAGGAAAAACGATTCGACCGGATCGGCAATACACCGCTAATCACTCTCAGGGTTGGGTTACAGCCAGGACAGGTGGTGGACGACCATCCTGAGCTAATCACCTACCAGACAGATGCCGGCGTGGATCGCGCAATTCCTTACGGTGTGGTGTATCCCTACACCTACGGGGACATACAAGCGGTGATACGTTGGAGCGAAAAACACAACACTCCGCTCGTTGCGCGTGGAGCCGGAACCGGATTGGCGGGCGGCGCGGTAGCGGTGGGCAAGGGCCTGCTGGTGTTATTTTCGCAAATGGATCAGGTTGTGGAACTGGATGCGGATGGGCGTCGCGCCACCGTGCAACCGGGCGTCGTCAACCTGCAACTGGACGAAATGGCGCGCGAAGTGGGATTGTATTTTCCCCCGGATCCGGCCAGCGGTCGCGCCGCCACATTGGGAGGCAATATCGCGACCAACGCCGGCGGCCCTCATTGTTTCAAATACGGCGTTACCACCAACTACATCACCGGACTGGAAGTTGTGCTGGCCGACGGCGACTGCGTGCGGTTCGGCGGCCAGGCGCTGGATTATCCCGAACTGGACTTCGTGGGACTATTCACCGGCTCAGAAGGCACGTTGGGCATCATCACTGAAGCCAGCGTGCGTCTGATACAGGCCCCGCCGGAGACCAGGACCTTGCTGGTCGCCTTCGACACAGTGGAACACGCCGGGGCCGCCGTATCGGCTATCATCGCGCGGGGATTGGTACCGGCGACGCTGGAAATGATGGATCAGCGGGTGATGAACATCGTCGAGGGATACAACCACCCCGGCCTGCCAACCTACGCCGGCGCAGCGCTGATCATTGACGTGGACGGCTATCCGTGCAGCGTCGAGCCGCAAATCGAGGAGATTGCCACAGTGTTGCGCGAACAGAAGGCGCTGGAATTGCGCATCGCTCACTCCGAAGCGGAACGCGAAAAGATCTGGCATGCACGCAAGAGCGTCTCGGGAGCCCTGGCGCACGTGGCGCTGGATCACTACACGGTGGACGGCTCCGTGCCGCGCAGTCTGTTGGCCGAGACGCTGCGCGAGGTCATCCAGATCGGCGAAACCTGGGACTTGCCGCTGGCTTTTCTGCTCCACGCGGGAGACGGCAATTTGCATCCGATGATTCTCATCGCCGACCCCGAAGACACGGAATTCATGCGCCGTCTACGCGCCGGCGGGCGTGAGATGGCCGCGCTATTCGTCTCCAAGAACGGCGCCATCACCGGCGAGCATGGCGTGGGCATAGAAAAGCGTGATTTCATGCCGCTGATGTACAACGCCGACGAGTTGGATGTCATGCGCGAAATCAAAACGCTGTTTGATCCCAAGGGTCTACTCAACCCCGATAAGGTCATCCCTGCGGGCGCCGCAGCGCCGAGACTCAAACCGGACGCGACGTTCCCGGCGCCGGAAGGAATCGCCAAACCGGAAACGGTCGAAGAAGCCGCCGGGATTATCTCCTCGTGGGTGGCCGCCGGGCGTAGCATCTGCGTGCGCGGCGGCGGAACCAAGACATGGAGCGCCGCACGCGGCGAGAACGTGCTCTCCACAGAGAAGCTGCGCGGTATCCGCTATTATGCCCCCGAAGATTTGTACGTGACGGTGGGCGCCGGCACACCTCTCGACGAAATCCAAACCCGGCTGGATCAAGATGGCCTGTACTTGCCCCTGTTCTCGCCGTGGCCCAACGCCACCGTGGGCGGCATCGTCTCGACCAATTTCAATGCGCCGTCGCGCATGCGCTACGGCGGCGTGCGCGATCTGGTGCTCGCAGTGACGGTCGCGCTGCCCGACGGGCGCATCATCCGTATGGGACGCCCGGTGATGAAAAACGTCGCCGGCTACGACCTGCCCAAATTGTTCGTGGGCGCGCACGGGACGCTGGGACTGATCACAGACGTGACCTTCAAGCTCAGCCCACGCCCGCGTATGCGGCGAACGATCGCGATCCCGGTAAAGAATACAACACAGGGCGTGGTCTGGGCCAAACATCTCGCGCAGAGGTCATTGGTCGCTTCCTCAATCGTGTTATGTCGCGGATACACACTCCCTGACAGCAACAGCGGATACACGCTGCTCTACACGGCAGAAGGCGTGGAATCTGACGTGGTGACAGAAATAGCCGGGGTTCAAGACGCCTTGCACGAGACGCTTCCGCCGCAGGTCATGGAGACACGACTATCAGGAAACGATCTGTGGGCCGCGTGGCTGAACCAACCGGTGACCGGGGGGTATCTGCTGCGTCTGGGGCGCGCGCCGGGCGACGTCCCGGACGCAATCAGCACAGTGTTGCTGGCCTCCGAAAGATGTTCTTTCTTCGCCGACTTCGGCAGCGGACACGTCTACGCGCGCGGCTACGTGGACCTGGATACCGTGCGCGGGGCGACGCGCAATCACGGCGGTTACACAATCCTGCTGCAATCAGCCCCCGACGCTCCCGCGCAATCCACCGTGTGGGGACACAGTCCCAACGCGCTGAACAAAATGCGAGAACTCAAAGCGCTCTGGGATCCACAAAAGCTGTTCAACACCGGCGCGTTTATCATTTAAAGCCGTATGTTTTTCGAGCGGGGCGCCCCGCTCGAAAAAGCATACCCTTTCAAACTCAGCCGCACTCCGTGCCAGCACGAAAATCACGGTTTACATGTCAGAGATATAAGGGGGGTGTTTGCG
>DAOUFX010000402.1:0-34533 GCA_034429675.1 Anaerolineae bacterium
TTCTGGGCCAGGTAGAGCGGCGCGTAGTGCAGGCATTTTTCGCAGGCGTGGGCCTGGATGTCGTCGCGCCAGGCCTGCGGCAGCGTCATTTGCCAGTCGTAGTAGCGCCGGATTTGCTCTTGATGGCGCGGGGCAGCCTTGACGGGTCGGGCGGCGTGCAGGTGTTCGGTCAGTTTCGCAAGATCGGCCTGGTTGTCGAGGTAATACTGGCCGTTGCCTTCGTGCAGGATACCCAGCGCGCGCGCCGCCTCTTTCTGCTTGTAGTCGGCGAGAGGCAATACCACCGGATCGGCGGGGCCGATGTAATGGCAGCAGGTCGTGCGGTCAGGACGGGCGGGCTTTTCGCAAAGAGCGGGGGCAGGATGGCTCCAGGTGAAGTGCCGTTTGATGCAAGTCTCACAAGTCATCCCGGCCTGCTCCAGCAGATCGTCTTCGCGGGCGTCCTTTGGCGCGCCGAGCGCTTTGCAGACGGCTTGCAGCCAGGCCCACTGGCCGACCAGCGTCGCCGGCGAGTCTTGCAGCAGGTCGCGGTAGCCTTCGAAGCGCCGGAGCTGGAACACCTGCTTGGGGTTATATCCGCCGGCGTCGAGCAGGTGTTGAAGGATGCGCAGGCGATTGCGCTCGAAAGGCTGGTAGACGCGCTGCGGGTTGGGCTGCCAGCGGTTGGGATCCACGAAGGCGGTGACGGCGCGGGTCAGTTTTTCCAGCTCGCGGGTGGTGACGGCAGCGTCATCGTTTTCGCGGGCTTCCACGGCGTAGGCGGTGACGCTGTCTTGCAGCGGCGCCGGAACGGCGGCGATGGCGCGGGCTTCGGTGATGCTGAGTACGCGCGTACTCAAGGCGGCGACGGCCTGGGGGTTGAGAGCGAGCAGGGCCAGGCGTTGCGCGACGTAGCTTTGGGACTTGTTGACCCGTTCGGCCAGCTCGCGTTGGCGCCATCCATAGGCGTCCATCAAGCCTTTGTAGGCGTGGGCTTCCTCGATCGGGGAGAGGTCGGCGCGGTCGAGGTTTTCGGTGACGGCCAGCAGGTGCAGGGCAGCGAGGTCGTTGGGGGGATAGATGGCGGCGCGGATGGTCGCCAGACCCTCACCTGCCAACGCCGCGCGCTCCTCCGCCCCGATGCCGGCCAGTCCGATCTCGGCGATACGCCCGCACCAATCATTCAGCGTGCGCTGTGGGAACAATGTGGACAAGTGCGCCGCCATCACGGCCCGGGTGCGCCGCTCGCCGGCGATCAGCTCGTAACCGCCGTTGACGCCGAACACCAGCACGGGATTGATCAATCCTTGATCCTGGATGCTCAGCGCCAGCTCGTGCAAGGCGCCGGCGTTGAAGTCGCGGCGCGGTTGCCAACGCGATGGGCCGATTTGAGCGACGTTGATCTGCATGCTGTCGGTGAAGCTCAACATGGCAGCGCCTCCGGTGCCGGGAGCGGCTCGGCGACGCCGGCAGCGATGGTTTGCATGGTGAGCTCAGCCCACTCGCCTTCCGGCGCAGTTTCGAGGATGATTTCGATAGTGTCTTCCGGTCCGACTTCCATGCAGATGTCGCAAACGTAGACCTCGCCAGCGCGGGCCAACGCCTCGAATTCGGCGACGTTGATGACGCCCACGGTGCAGTGACACGTGGCGCACACTAACGGGTAGACTCCGGTTTTTGTGGACATATTCACCTCCTCATCAGGAATGCCACAGAGAACTCAGAGAGCACAGAGAAAAAGAAAGCATTTTGAACGATTCAGGCCGTGGCAACGCGGTTGATGAGGCGCAGTTTGGCGACGGCCACGGCGAGGATTTCGCGAGTTTCGCATTCGCGGATGTAGGCGATTTTGCCGTCATCAGAAATGTGGTGGACGACGCCCATCCTGCCGTTGCCCCAGGCGACGTATGAACCGATTTGAATCATGTCAGGTCCCTCCTTTGCGCCGGCCAGGATGCGGGTCGGCCGGCGAGTGTATTTCAGTCGTCTCGCTCCGGGTCGTAGACGATGAAGCGCTTTCCGGCATATTCGCCGTCGCGGGCGCCAGCAATCAGGAAACGGATGTCGGAGAGTTCGTTGTGGATTTTGGTGAGCGCAATGATCAGGGCCGGGTCGGCGCACTTGAGTTCGGCGCGCTCGAAGGCTTTCTCCCACATCCCCAGAGCCTTGAGGACGCTCTGGTCAATGTCTTCCAGCGCCCACATGACTTTGTTTGCCAAGCGTTTATTGACTACCGGCATCTTTGTTCACCTCCGTGGCAGCATCGTCGTCCTTGATCTCGTTGTAGAGCGAACGGGTGATGACGCCGACGCTGCTGGCGACGATGATGGAGGCAAAGGTGAGCCAGGTGTGCAGATCAATGACCAGCAACGACAGCAGCAGATCCACGCCGACGCCGATGACGACGGTGATCCAGGTACGACGCAGAACGAGGTAACGCCCGTACTGGGTGAATTGCAGGTAGGCGGCCCAAAGACCACCCCAAATCAAGGCGAAAATGATCGCAAATGTCAACATTGGTATTCCTTTCGAGTAAAATGTGATTTACAGACTGAGTGATACGAGTATGATTGAGGTTGGGCAGGAATTGAGTCTCCCCACCCAACCAAAAATCCAAATCACATACAAAGTTGTGAACTTTTCACTAACTTTTTGCATGTAGTCCTTTGCTTGTTCCAAATTTATAGCAGAGGAGAAATCGATGAATCTGATACAGGTGCAGGAAAAACGGATGAACATTGAATCGGCAATCGAATTGTTTTTGACCGCAAAGACCGGGGAAGTCGCGGAAACGACGGTGCGCTGGTACGGATCGCATTTGAAGACACTTCTATCATTCCTGGGTGACTGTGATATCGCGGAGGTGACAATTTACAACCTGCGCGAATGGCGCGTCCAGGTGTTGGGAAAGAAAACCCGGTACGATGATCATCCGCTCCGACCTACTGTGAACACTCGCGGGCTGGCGCCGACTACCGCGCACGACAGAATCAAGGTCGCCCGGATTTTCTTCGCGTGGCTGGTTAAAGATGGGCTGTTGGAACGCGATCCATCATTGCGTTTGCAGCCACCGAAGAAGCCACGGAATCAGGAGCCGAAGGCTATCCCTGATGGCGATATCCGCAAATTGCACGCCGTGGCCGAAAATGAAGACCTGGTGCGCGAGGTGGCAATCTTGCATTGCCTGGCCGATACCGGGGCGAGGGTTGGCGGAATCGCATCGCTGACGTTGGCGGATGTGAACCCAGTGAACGGTGAGCTGATGGTGAGAGAAAAGGGCCAGAAAACGCGCCCGGTCTACCTTTTGCCGGAGGGTGTGGAGGCTCTACGAGAGTGGTTGGATTCGCGGCCCAATGTCGGGCACGATTTCGTGTTTACGAGTCGATATGGCAATCCGATGACTGCCGGAGGCATCTATCAAGCGTTGGCGCGACTGGCCGAAATCGCCGGGGTCGAGCGGTCGAATCCCCATGCATTTCGGCATGCATTTGCCCGAGAGCTGCTTAACGCGGGCCTGTCGTTGGAAGCGGTATCCGATCTGATGGGCCATTCCAGTGTGGCGGTCACTGCTGAGAGCTATGCGATTTGGACTAAGAGCGAACTGCGGAAGAAGCATAGGGATGCCAGCGTGAGGCGAAATTTGTGGCGGGATATGCAGTAGTGGACAACGTGTCCATTATTCCTGGTCTTCATGAACAAAAAAGCGCTACACTCAAGGTGTAGCGCTTTAAATTGTCAAAAAGAACTATGGACTCTGAATCCATATGTGGGGGTTCGACTCCTCCGCCCCCAGCCTGGAAAAACGCAGCCTATCTTTCTATGGTAGGCTGCGTTTTTGTTTGCCAGACCGGGTTGTTGCGCAGTATTTAGCCGACTTTGGGCAATGTGAACCAAAATGTGCAGCCTTCCCCCACTTCTCCTGTGCTCTCAACGCCGACGACGCCTCCCAGTTTTTCTACGATGCGTAATACGATGGAGAGCCCAAGTCCGTGACCGCTGGCGCGTGTTTGCTCCAGCCGGGCGAACGACTTGAATATCTTACTCTGCGCTTCGGGCGTGAGTCCGGCGCCGTTGTCGCGTACCCAGAACCGGAAAGAACCGTCCGGTATGGATTCAGAGATACCTGCAGGTTCCACACGCTGGTAACCCACCGTTATGTGCGGCGGCGTTCCTCCATATTTGAGCGCATTGCTGAGGTAATTGGTCCACACTTCTTCCACCCACGCCGCGTAGCCGTTCACTTCCGGCCAGGATTCGGGCAGACTGATCTGCGCTTGCGTTTCCTTGATCTGTGGGGCCAGACGGCCAAGCGCTTCTTTGACGATCGCGCCCATGTTAAGTGACCCGATCTGTATCATTTCCATCTGTCGCACGCTGGCAAGCAGTAACAGTTCGTTGATGATGTTGCTCATCTTGTAACCGGTACGAGTTATCTGGTGCAGATTGTCGTTGATGATCTCCGTTTCCATCCGTTCAAGTCGCGATTCGAGCAAAGTGCTAAAACCAATGATGATGCTAAGCGGGTTCTTTAAATCGTGAGCTACCGTGTGAGCAAAGGCATCCAGGTCGCTATTGCTGCGCTCCAACTCTTGCACGGTAGCGCGCAGTTCTTGATTTGCGTTAACTAGTTCACGTTGTAAGCTGTGCAGGGTCAGGTGCGTCTTGACCCGCGCCAATACTTCTTCCATGTGAAACGGCTTGGTGATGTAGTCAACTCCACCCAATTGAAAAGCTTTGATTTTGTCCTCCGTCTGATCCAACGCGCTAATGAAAATAATGGGAATATCGCGCGTCTGTGGATCGGCTTTCAACTGCGCACAGACTGCATAGCCGTCCATTTCCGGCATTGTGATGTCCAGCAGGATCAAATCAGGGATAGCTGCGCGCACCCCCATCAAGGCCAGTTTCCCGTTGGGCGCCGGGCGGACTTTGTACCCCTGCTCGCTTAACATATTGGAGAGCAGCCGCAGATTTGCAGGCGTGTCATCAACGATCAATATATCACCGGTAGGTATAACGTCAGATGTGGACATAAATCACTCCTCAAAAATTGCTTTTTGTAGTCGTATTACTCTGCAATATTCTCTAATAGTTGAATGACCTTGTCATATTCGAAATTATGAATCCACCGGGTCAGGGCTTCGGCAATGCGTGGAGCGTGAGGGGATAGATCGGAGATGAGGCGTATGAGGCGGTTTGCGTCCAATTCGGTCGCGGCTCGATGGAAATCGTTTGACCATGCCGGCGGCATGTTCCGAGTCGCTGCTTGGAAAACCTCTGGAGTAATGTTTGTTTCTAAAGTTGCCTCACCATGCGGGGTCTCCGAAACTTCGTAGGTAAAACATATCCCCAGATGTTGCGTCAACGCAGCGAAGATATCGTTTTCGCGGAATGGCTTGCGCACAAAGTCGTCGCAACCGGCTTTCAGGATGGCGGCGCGGTCTTCCTCAAAGGCGCTGGCCGTCAACGCTACTACCTTCGTGACGATCCCCATCACCGCAGCTTTTTCCTTGATACGTCGTGTGGCTTCGTAGCCGTCCAACACAGGCATCCGGATATCCATCCAGACTAGATGTGGGCGCCATTGTTCCCATTGCACAACACCGTCCTGACCGTTAACCGCACATTGCATCTCAAACCCAAACGGTCGGAGCAATTTAACGAGCACCTCGCGGTTAGCCGCCTGATCTTCTACGATCAAGAGGCGATAAGGGCCGCCATCAGGTGCATATTGGTCCGGCTCCAGCCCGATCACACGCCGCTGTGGCTGCAAATCCTGGGCGGTCATCTCATCCGGGCTTGCCGGTTTGACCGGAATCAGCACCCGGAATACGCTGCCCCGTCCAACGGTGCTATTCACAGTGAGTTCGCCACCCATTAACTTGATGAATTGCCGGCTGATTGGCAATCCCAGTCCCGTGCCCTCTTGTGATTTTCGACCGCTATTTGTTTGGACAAAAGGATCAAAAAGGGCCGGCATCTCTTCAAGTGCAATTCCCGCGCCGGTATCCTCCACCTCAACCAACAGTTGAGCACCGGCTGTGGGCTGTGCTATGTTGCTCTCATGATGATCCTCACAATTGGCACAATCACGCCATTGCAGATTGACGGCGACGCGCAACGTAACGCCACCTTCAGTAGTGAATTTCACTGCATTGCTGAGCAGATTCATCAGGATCTGTCGCAATTTGCCCTCGTCAGCATAGATGTAACGTGGAACCTCCGGTGCCAAATCCAAAATGAGCGACAGCCCCTTGTCATTGGTACGCATGC
The DNA here is from genome assembly GCA_034429675.1 of Anaerolineae bacterium. Classification (GTDB taxonomy): domain Bacteria; phylum Chloroflexota; class Anaerolineae; order B4-G1; family SLSP01; genus JAKQHY01. The sequence goes on from DAOUFX010000402.1 coordinate 6,253, forward strand.
GGAACATCTCGACCAAGCTTTCGAGCTGGCGATGCAAGTCGAAGGCATTTTCTTGCAGAGTCGTACGTCCTGCTTCGATCTTCGACATAGTCAACACATCGTTAATCAGACCAAGCAGGTGTTCCCCGCTGCGCCCGATCGTTGCGAGGTGATCTTGTTGTATAGGGGTGACATGGGCATCGCGAGCCATCAATTGGGAGTAACCCAAAATGGCATTGAGTGGCGTACGGAGTTCGTGGCTCATATTGGCCAGGAACAGACTTTTGGCGCGATTGGCGGTTTCTGCTGCTTCCTTGGCCACTGCCAGTTCTGCCGTGCGTTCTTCCACACGCTGTTCCAGATGCGAGTAGGATTCACGCAAATGCGTTGACATCTGATTGAACTGTGTCGCCAGAGCCTCGATTTCGTCACCGGTACGAACATCAATGATGCGATTGAAATCACCGGTGGCGACCTCTTGCGCAGCAGTGGTCAGCTCTTCGATGGGTGTAATGAAGCGACGCATCCCTGCGATAATCACAATCGCCGGCGCAATTCCGCCTAAGGCCAACAACAGGAGGAGAATGGCTTGATAACCCCGCATCTGGCGAGTGATGCCTTCCCAATCATCTTCTATGACCAGACCCCAGGTCGTGCCCGGTATCGGCGCATACGCGACGACGGCATCTCTGCCGTCGGGCGTTTTCAGGCGCGAGGCAGATTGTTCCCCTGCCAGTGCTTGTTGCACGGCGGCTCGTGAAGAAAAATCCTGACCGATGAGGGCCGTATCAGAATGGTAAATCACCCGCCCCTGACCGTCTACCACATAAACACGGTTGGCCTGATCTGCCCACACGACTTCAGAAATGCTTTCGTAAAAATCATGAGCGTTATTGGGGTCGAGTGGCAACACATTGATGACCACGCCCATTAAAACATCGTCAGAATCCAAAATCGGCGATGCTACAGTGATGACTTCACTTCCGACATCTTCGTCATACACAACATCTGAGAATGTCGGCTCTGCCGTCTCGCAGACCTGGACAAAGTAAGGATTGCTGCTCCAATCTCGTCCTATCGCCTCCGTCGTTTCCGGTATGGCTTCTTTGACAATTCCTGCGGTGTCTAAAATAAAGACCCGGCTGTTGGAATTCTGCTCTTCAAGGGGTGGCGGCGTATCCCTTAGAGCTTGTTGTGATTCGATCCGGTTTAAAGCAAATCCTTGATGTGCAATTCGTTCGCTTTCCTCAACAAGCTTGTGTTCCAGTTGTTGAGCGGTCAGGCGCGCGACCTCACGGTCGCGTTCGGTCACCACCGTGGTGGTGACTCGCCCGTAGGCATAGAGCGCTACCGCGCCGACGACAATTTGCACGATCAAGATTGGCGCCACTGCCATTCCCAGAATTTTGAAACGGAGACTGTTGCGTTGCATCTTGCGAAGAGGCTCCCGATTCTTTTTCATGTTGTCCCTCGCTGTTCCAACCCTGTGTGGTACGTCCAACTATAAGCGCGAGCACCGGGAAGAAGATGTTGGGGTCACACTTCATTATGGGTCGGAATGTAAGATTGGCATAGAAACGGTTTGTCATTGCCCCGCAGCATATCATGACTTTCTGAGAGTTCTCTGAGTGCATTCCAAGGAATGGCTGAGAAGTTTAAAAACAAAATGACCCGGTTACAAACCGGGTCATTTTTTTGGATAATGAGTGTTTCAATTTTGAAACAGTAGCGAGGATTGGATTTGAACCAACGACCAAGGGCTTATGAGTCCCCTGCTCTACCACTGAGCTACCTCGCCTCTGAACGAGTAGCGGGGGATGGATTCGAACCACCGACCTTCGGGTTATGAGCCCGACGAGCTGCCACTGCTCCACCCCGCATTAACGAAAGCACATTATACACGACTCCACTGTTTCGTCAAGGCCAGTTTTGAAAATGTTTCGGGCTTTGTAGTCTGGGAAAATTGGGTACAATGCGGATACGTTCGCGACGCCAATTGGATCAGGTCGAATGCTGCCTCGTAACCCGGTTTACGTGGAAAGGATGTTCTGTGGATTTAGCCGTCAATTATTCTCACATCGCGGCCCGTTTGTTCGACGAGGGCCGCATTCAAGTGGATCGTTTCAAGTGTCCGGCCTGGCCGGAGACGATTGCTGCCGTGCGTGCACGTTATGCCTTCTATGTGCACTGCCCGTTGCGGGTGGGGATGGGCATCGGCGACGCCGAAGATACCGAGACCAACCGCCCCGGCGATTGGGACAAATATACACACCTTCTAGCCGAATCTGCCGCACCCTGGGTCAGCCTGCATATCGGATCGAAGCCATCCGATTTCCCCGACATCCCTGCCGTTTCGTTGGCGCGGGAGCATGTGGACCGTGTGCGCGCGGCGCTCCTCCGCGATGTAGCGGCGGTGGTCAAGCGCTTGGGAGCGGAACGGGTCATTGTTGAGAATCTTTTCGGCTGGAATGGGTATCATCTGCACGCTTGTCTGCTGCCGGAGGTGATCCAGGCCGTCGTGCGCGAGACCGGTTGCGGGTTTCTGCTCGATCTCTCTCACGCGCGCATGGCCGCGCGCAATCTGGGTCTGGACGAAGCCGCCTATGTTTCGGCTTTGCCCCTCGACCGTATCCGCGAGATGCACATCACCGGATTGCAACGCTTCGGCGAACCCTGGCTCAGTCGCGCGCGACAGGCCGGCGCCAGCGAGAAAGAAATCCGCGAATTTGCCGGCGACGGCGTCATAGACCACTTGCCGATGACCCCAGCCGATTGGCCCGCCTACACCTGGGCCATGGATCGCATTCACGCCGGCGACTGGGCAACGCCGGACATCGTCGCCTTCGAGTATGGCGGCGTCGGCGGCGTCTTCCAGGCCATCACCGATGAAACCGTCCTGCTGGAGCAGGTCCCGCGCCTGTACCGGGAGGTCAAGCGGTAAGACGTGATACTTCGCTCACCCGCTTTCAACTTGAAACTTTGTTACTATCATAAAGTATTCGCCATAGTTTGTCTCAGCGTACTTGAGCAAGTTCCCCCCTTTAATTCCCCCCAATGGGGGGAAGAAAAGACTCTATCGCGCGCATTCCCCCCCGTTGGGGGGGATTAAGGGGGGGACGCCTTGGCGTCAGGCGCGGCGAATACTTTAAGACACTAATAAACTTTCCGACTTTCGACTATCCCCAGGAGATGAAATATGCGCAAAGAAGTATTGGCCGTGTCCGGTAAGACAATCCCGTTGACTTGGGTTCACACGCTGGTGATCGGCAGCGGGGCGGCGGGGCTGAATGCTGCCGTGCAGGTTCACGCGCAGATGACGACGTGTGGCCGCGAGGCGGATGTGCTCATCGTGACCGAAGGCCTGGAGATGGGCACTTCGATCAACACCGGCAGCGATAAACAAACCTACTACAAGCTGTCGTTGTGTGGAGCGGACGCCGACGCCCCCGAGGTGATGGCCGAGACGTATTTCGCCGGCGGCAGTATGCACGGCGATCTGGCTTTGGTGGAGGCCAGCCTCTCGGCGCGGGCGTTTCTCCATCTGGTGAACCTGGGCGTGCCTTTCCCCCGCGACGCCTACGGCCAATTCGTCGGCTACAAAACTGACCACGACCCGCGCCAGCGCGCCACGTCCATCGGCCCGTACACTTCCCGTGAAATGTGCCGCGCGCTCATCCGCCGGGTGCGGGAGCTGGCCATTCCGGTGCGCGAAGGCCGCACGGTGGTGCAGTTGCTCACGTTGGAGGAGGGCGACAACAGGCGCGCGATCGGGGCGTTGGCGTTGGATGGCAACGGCGCGCTCGAAGCCTATCTCGCCGAAAACGTGATTTTTGCCGTGGGCGGGCCGGGCGGCCTGTACCAGACCAGTGTCTATCCCGACGTGCACACCGGCGCGATCGGACTGGCGCTGCTGGCCGGCGCCAAAGCGCAAAGTCTGCCGGAATCGCAGTACGGCCTGGCTTCGACCCGTTTTCGTTGGAACGTCTCCGGGACGTATATGCAGGTCATCCCGCGTTTTATCAGCACGGCGAGTGACGGCGTTTCCGCTCCCCGTGAGTTTATGCGCGAGTATTTCGCCTCGGTGGGCGAGATGAACTCGATGGTTTTTCTCAAGGGGTATCAGTGGCCTTTCGATTCGCGCAAAGTCCACGGCGGGTCGTCCATCGTGGACATTCTGGTCTACATCGAGACGGTGCTGCGCGGTCGGCGCGTCTTCCTCGATTTCCGCGCCAACCCGGAGGGGTTCGCCGTTGCCGACCTGAGCGCCGAAGCCCGCGAGTACCTCACCCGCTCCGAAGCGCTGTTGGCGACGCCGCTCGCCCGTCTCGAAAAGATGAATCCCGGCGCCATTGCGCTCTATCTGGATCACGGCATTGACCTCCGCAGCGAGCCGCTGGAGATTGCCGTCTGCGCGCAGCACAACAACGGCGGGTTGGCCGGCACCCTGTGGTGGGAATCGGTCAATGTCCGCCACCTTTTCCCGCTCGGCGAAGTCAACGGATCGCACGGGGTCTACCGTCCCGGCGGCTCCGCGCTCAATTCGGGGCAGGTCGCCGGGTTCCGCGCTGCGGAGTACATCGCCCATCGCTACGCGGATCCGACGTTGGATGCCTCTGCTGCCCGGCAGGCCGCTCAAACTGCCGCTGCCGATCTTTCCGCGTGGATAGCGCAGACCGGCGCGGCGCCGGATTGGCAAACCGAGCGCGCCGAGTTTCAGGCGCGGATGAGCCGGGCCGGGGCGCACATCCGCGCGCGCGACGAATTGCGCCGGGCCGTCTCCGAAGCGTGGGCGCAGTACCGCCGCATCAGCGCGGCACCCGATCCGGCCAACGTGGCCGAAAGCTTGCGCAACTGCCAGCTTTGTTTTGCACATGCCGTCTATTTGGAGTCGGTGCGCTTTGCGCTGGAGAGCGGTGTGGGCAGCCGGGGCTCGGCCATCGTGGTGGATCCGTCCGGCGTCGCCATCCACGCGCGGCTCGGCGACGACTGGCGCGTGATCCGCGAGGACGAAGCCTTCCGCGACAAGGTGCAAGAGACCACCGCAACCCCCGGCGGCGCCGTGACCCACGCCTGGGTCGCCCGTCGCCCCCTGCCGCACCCCGATTCCTGGTTCGAGACGGCCTGGGCCCGGTTCCGTGACGGCAAAATCTATGAGTGAATGGAAGAGATAAAGGGAGTTAATCCATGGAAAACCTGAAACAACGTATTCGTGCCGAAGGCCGGAATCTGGGCCACGGCATTTTGAAGATTGACAGCGTCATCAACCATCAGGTGGACGCTTCGTTGATGTTGGATGCGGGCGCGGAGTTTGCGCGGCGGTTTGGGGCGATGCACCCCACCCGCATTCTCACCGCCGAGGTCTCCGGGATCATCCCGGCCATGGCCACGGCGTACGCGATGGGACTGCCGCTGGTCTATGCTCGCAAACACAAGCCGGTGACGATGCAGGAGCCGGTCTTTGTGGAATTCGCCCCCTCGCACACCAAGGGTGGGGAAGTTTCGCTGATGGTTTCGCCGGAGTTCTTGAGCGCGACGGATCGGGTGCTGATCATTGACGATTTTTTGGCGACCGGCAAGACGATCATCGCGATGGCGCGCATCGTGGCCGACGCCGGTGCGACGCTGGTCGGGATCGGCACGTTGGTCGAGAAGTCTTTTGAGAACGGCCGCGAAGCGTTGCAATCGCTGCAAGTCCCCATCGAATCGCTGGTCGTCATTGCCGAGATGCGCGACGATGGGACGATCATAATCAGGTAAATGAACCAGTAATGCGTAGGTCGGAATCATGAATCAAGAATCATGAAATCGCCAAGATTCATGATTCTTGATTTTCAAATGGATATTTCTCAACTTGCTTTAGGATTTGGAGGCGCGATGGCTAACCACGAAACAATTGTGATTCTCGACTATGGCTCTCAGTACACGCAGTTGATCGCTCGACGGGTGCGGGAGCAGCATGTTTTTGCCGAAATCCTGCCCTGGAACACGCCGCTGGCGCAGATTGCGGCGCGCTCGCCCAAAGGACTCATCCTTTCCGGCAGCCCCAACAGCGTCTACGATGCGGGCGCGCCGACTTTGTCCGAGGCCGTCGAAGCGCTGGATGTGCCGGTATTGGGAATTTGCTACGGGTTGCATGTGCTGGCGCGTTCGAGCGGCGGTCACGTGGCGCCCGGCGACAAGCGCGAATATGGCCCCGCCGAGGTGCTGATTGAGGACACCGATGCGCCGCTCTTTGCCGGGCTGGAGCCCCGGCAGGCGGTGTGGATGAGCCACGGGGATCGGGTGGAGACGTTGCCGCCGGGGTACAAGGCGCTGGCGCGCAGCACCGGCGGGATTGTGGCGGCTATCGGGAACGCGGAGCGCCGCCGGTACGCGGTGCAATTTCACCCGGAGGTGCGCCACACGCCCAACGGCCCGGCGATGTTGCACCGTTTCCTGTACGACGTGTGCGGCTGTCGCGGCGACTGGACGCCGGGCGTTTTCATCGAGGAGAGCGTGGCCCGCGTGCGCGCGCAGGTAGGCGCCGGGCGCGTAGTCTGCGGATTGAGCGGCGGCGTGGACAGCGCGGTGGTCGCGGCGTTGATCCATCGCGCCGTCGGTGAGCAGTTGAGCTGCATTTTCGTGGATACCGGCCTGCTGCGCCGCAACGAGGGCCAGCAGGTCGCCGCTACGTTCCGCGCGGCGCTGGGCATCCACCTGGTGAGCGTGGACGCCTCCGAACGTTTCCTCAGCGCGCTGGCCGGCGTCACCGACCCCGAACAGAAGCGCCGCATCATCGGCGAGCAGTTCATCCGCGTGTTCGAGGCCGAGGCGCGCCGTCTGGACAAGGCGCAATTCCTGGCGCAAGGCACCATCTACCCCGACGTGATCGAAAGCGCGGGGAGCGCTGCCGCCCACAAGATCAAATCGCACCACAACGTCGGCGGGCTGCCGGAGGACATGGCGTTGTCGCTGGTGGAGCCGCTGCGCGATTTGTTCAAGGACGAAGTACGCGAAGTCGGGCTGGCGCTGGGGCTGCCGGAGAAGCTGATCTGGCGGCATCCTTTCCCCGGCCCGGGATTGGCCGTGCGTATCCTGGGCGAGATCACGCCGGAGCGCGTCGCCACCCTGCAAGCCGCCGACGCGATTTTCCTGGAAGCGCTCTGGGAGGCGGGACTGTACCGGCAGACGGCGCAGGCGTTTGCCGTGCTGTTGCCGGTGCGCAGCGTCGGCGTGATGGGGGATGGGCGTACCTATGGCAACGTCGTCGCGTTGCGCGCCGTCAGCACCGATGATTTTATGACGGCGGATTGGACGCGCCTGCCCTACGATCTGCTCGGCCAGGTCGCCAACCGCATCGTCAACGAGGTCAAGGACGTCAACCGCGTCGTCTACGACATCAGCAGCAAGCCCCCGGCTACCATCGAGTGGGAATGAACGCGATACAACCGGGGGAGGCTCCGCACCCGGCGACGATTACCAACGTCGAACCCAAGAGCGCTGCGTCGCGCGCCGGGCTTCAATTCGGCGACCGGTTGCTGGCGTTGAACGGCCAAGCGTTGCGCGATGTCATTGACGTGCAGGTCTACGCCGCCGAGGCGGAGTTGCGCTTCGAGGTCGAACGCGCCGGCCAGACCCTGACCCTGAAGACGCGGCGGCGCTACGGCGAGCCGTTGGGGCTGGATTTTGCCGAAGAGTTGTTTGAGGGACGCACGCGCGTCTGCCGCAACGCCTGCGACTTTTGTTTCGTCGCGCAGATGACCCCCGGATTGCGCGAGCCGTTGTACGTCAAGGACGACGACTACCGGCTCTCTTTTCTTCACGGCAACTACGTCACCCTGACCAATCTGGACGAAGCGGACTGGGAACGCATCGAAACGCAGTTCCTCAGCCCGCTTTACGTTTCGGTTCACGCTACTGAGCCGGAGGTGCGCGTGGGGCTGATGCACAATCCGCGCGCCGGGCAGATTTTGGAAGACCTGGAGCGCCTGACAGACCTGGGCATCGAGGTGCACACGCAGGTGGTGTTGGCGCCGGGTCGCAACGATGGTGTACATCTGGAGCGCACGGTCGGCGACCTGGCCGCGCTCTACCCCGGCGTCGCCGGCGTGACGGTGGTGCCCGTCGGGCTGACGCGCTGGCATCGCCCCGGCCTGCGCCCCTACCGCGACGACGAGGCCGCCGTCGTGCTGGGACAATGCCTGGAATGGCAGGCGGAATTGCGGCAAGCGTTGGGCATCGGGTTCGTCTATCCCTCGGACGAGTGGTTTTTGCGGGCGGGCGCGCCGATCCCGCCGGCGGCGGCTTACGACAATTTGCTGCCGGCGTTGATCGAAAATGGCGTGGGCATGGTGCGGGTTTTCCTTGAGGAGTGGGAAGCGCTGCAATCGCGGTTGGCGGCGTTCGGCGGGCCGCGCCAGGTGTGGGCGACCGGGACGCTCTTCGCGCCGACGCTGCGCAAACAGGCGGCGCGCTTCACGTCCGCGACCGGCATTCCCGCAGAGGTCGTCGCCGTCCCCAACCGCGCCTTCGGCGAGACGGTGACCGTCGCCGGCCTGCTCACCGTCGCCGACGTGCTGGACGCCGTGCGCCCGGCCACGTCCGGCGGCGAACCCGGCGTCATTGTCCTGCCCGGCGAAATCTTCCGCGGCCCCGAAGACCGCTCGCTGGACGGGCAACTTCCCGACGCCATCGCCGAAGCAACGGGGTGGAGCGTTAAGATAGTTTAAAGTCGGGGAGAGTTTCAAGTTGCAAGTTGGGAAGCGGGTTGGCGAATTACGGATACCGGATACCGGATACCGGATACCGGATACCGGATTACGGATTACGAAGTTCACGTTTCACGCTTCACGTTTCACGTTTCGCGCAGCTTACTTCTCTCCTTCATCGAGTATATCGCTGGCCAGCTTGTAGACGTCATCGAACTCTACCATGTAGCGCCGGATGTAGCGGTCCCAGGAGTTGCTGGCGATGTATTTGCCGTCGGGGCTGAAGTCCAGCGCCCAGATCAGGTCGGTGTGGCCGGAGAAGGCGGCGATGGGGCCATTGGGGATTTTTGGCAGAGCGCGCATGTCCCAGAGGCGCACCATCTGGTCGCGGGAGCCGGTTGCCAGGTAAGCGCCATCGGGGCTGAAGGCGACATCGTAGACGTAGCCCGAATGTTCCAGTCCCCAATGGCTGACGTCGCTGGGGCTGAGTTTGGGATTCACCAACAGTGTCAGCGTCGTGGGGCGCACTTCCCAAAGGTACGCCATGTTGTCCCAACCCCCGGTCGCCAGGTAACGGCTGTCCGGACTGAAGGCGGCGCTCATGATGGAGTTTTCGTGAGCGTCATCCAGGGTGACGACCGGTTCGGCGACAAACGTATTCTGGCCGGGATCCACCGACCACAGTTGCAATCGCCCGGTGGTGTAGCCGGCGGCGATCCAGCGTCCATCGGGGCTGTACGCCACCGCGCCCCAAATCTCACCCGGCGTGTCTTGCCCGGGGACTTTCAATTCTGCCGTTTTCTGCCACGTCCGCGTATCCCACACGAGCACCCGCTGATCATCCGCGCCGGTGACGAGATAGCGGTCGTCGGGGCTGAACGCGCCGTTCTCGACGCCGTCCGTATGCCCGACCAGCCGCGCAATCTGCTCGCCGGTTTGGGGATTCCAGACATAAGCGATACTGTCGTCCGCGCAGGTGACGAGGTATTTTCCGTTGCGGCTGACGACGAGGTTCCACATCTTCCCGCCGACCGGCGGCAACCGGTGCTTGACTTGAGCCGTCTCCAAATCCCATATCAACCCGGCCCCGGTATTGTCGCCTGAGATCAGGTATTTTCCGTCGGGGGTGTAGGCCACGCCGCGCCCGCGATCGTCCTGGCCGATCAGCGTCGAGAGCTGCTGTTGGCGCAAAAACTCGCGATCCCAAACGGACACATCGCCCGATCCGTCGCCGGCGGAAAGACTGACGCCATCCGGGCTGAAGGCCACGCCCTGCACCACATTGGTGAGCCCGGTGAAGCGCAAAACCGGATTGGGGTTGAGCGCGCGCACGTCCCACAGCAGGGCAGTCGCGTCGCGGGAACCGGAAAGCAGCGCGCCGCCATCCGGGGCAAAAGCCAGCGTTTTGACCTCGCGGCTGTGCCCGATCAACGTAATCAAGCTTTTGATCGGCTGCGCCGTGTCGTTGGGGGTAATTCGCCACAGCCGGATGGTTTTGTCCGCTGAAGCCGAGGCCAACAGCATGGGATCGGTGGGACTGAATTTGACATCGGTGACCTGGGCTGTGTGCGCCGTTGGCGTAAGGTAGCGTTGGTAGGTCAAGGCGCCATCGGCGGCGGGTTGCGCTTCCCAGATGTCGAAGACGCGATCATAGCGGGTGATCGCCAGATAATGAGAGTCGGCGCTGAAAGAAACGCTGGTCGCGCGCCGGTCGTATTGGGTGAGCGTGATGGCCTGAGCGGCGCTCAAATCCCAGAGGCGCACGATCCCGGCATTCTCGGCGTTTTCATAATCGCGGCGGACCTTGCCGTAATCGCCGCCGGCGACGAGATAGCGCCCATCGGAACTAAAATCCAGCGAATAAACAGCGTCATAGAAGCCGGCGGGAACCGGCGCCCGCAGGGTCTGCTCCCAGGTTTGCGTATCCATGTTCAGAATGCGAATGACGCCGTTCTTGCCGTCGTCGCCGGCGACGGCGAGCAGCGGGCGCGAGGGATGAACCGCCAGAGCTCGCACCGCGCCGATTGCCGTTAAATGCGTGGGTTCGTCGGGCGCTTCCCGGTCTCTGATCCACAATTTCCCATTGGAAAGCCCCGCATACAGATAGCGGCCATCTGGGCTGTAGGCCAGACTGCTGACCTCGCTGCCGGCCACGGTGACGTGATTCTCGGCCAGCACATCCTCGTAGAAATCCACCGGGTGATAGTCCACCAACGCCTGACGCAGGGCCACTTCCGCTTCGGTGAATTCGAGCCGGCCCAACAGCCCGCGCCAGATTTTGAGCTCCGCCGGCGCATTCTTCTGTTCGACTCCTTCGTAGGCGATTCTCAGGGCGGCTTTCTGATCGAAACCGCGCCAATATTGCGATTCGGCGGCCTGCTCCTTGGAATAGGCCAGGAGCCCGGAGCGCACGGCATACCAGGCGACCGTCAACACCACGACCAGAGTCGTAACGCCTATAACGGCTGCCGCAAGGTAGACGCGCCGCCTCCAACGACGGCGGTTGTCGGCAGCGCTGCTGGCCGTCAGGAATTCGCGTTCGTAGGGCTCCACGTCGTCGGGATTTTGCCCGGCCCAGACGAGCGCCTGTTTGAGCGTTTCATCGTAGTAGAGCAACGCCGGCTGCTTGCTTTCCGACCAGCGTTTGGCAGCCACGCGCAGCGGTGTCTGCCGGGCGTCTTCCCACGCCCGGTTGGATTGCAGAACAGGCTGCACCAGCCGGTCGTGGGCCAGTTCGTACCAGCGCGCGCCGGCGCGCATTTCGGGGCGGATGATGTGCTTGTTTTGCAGGACGTCCACGGCGGCGTTGGGCAGGCCGGATGTTTCGGTCGAGCCGCGCAACGCCAGCCCGCGCGTTTGCATCGGCGTCAGCAGTTGGTCGGAAAACCAGTGGCGCAGATCGCGCTCGCGCGCGCCCGCGTCCCGGATCGCATCGGCCAGAGCGCTCTCGTAGAAATCCACCAGAGCGCGATCCACGTCGCCGTACTGGCGCACCTCTGCGAGATCAATCTCGGTATCTTCCTGATCGGGCAGATTGTCCCAGAGCCGGTTGCACACCACCTGCAACTGCACCGGTTCGATGTACGGCCCCATGATCGTTTCCTCGACCATATCCATGCCCACCTGTCGTTGCACCTTGACGCGTCGCAGCTCGTCGCGCAACCATTCCGCGGCGCCGGGCTGGCCGGCGGCCTCGTCGCCCGGCGCAAAGCGAATGCCCTGCGCCGCCGCCGGCTTGACAATCGCTTCCAGGGCGCTGTCCAGATTCAGCAAATCCATACGGAACCGTGCGCGCAGCCTGCGCGGCAGCAGGGGTGCGTAAGGGTCGAGCTCGGCGACGTAATCTTCGCGCATGGCGAAGAGGACGCCCAGACGCGGGATGGCCTCCAATGCCTCGCGAATCTGCTGGAAGAAGTCCGGCGCATCGCGCCAGCGCGTGCGATGCGTGGTGAACAATTCCTCGAATTGGTCCACGATCAGCAGCGGTGAGACGGCGATGCCGGATTCTTCTTCAAAAGCGCCGGGGTTCTCCTCCTCTGCCGGTTCCAGTTGGCCGGTTGGGGGCTGGCCGGGCAGCAACTGGGGATAGAACTCACGCAGGAAGCTGACCAGCGTATGCTTGCACAGCTGTTCCGGCGCGACATTGCCGCCGGCCAGCGACAACAACACGCTGAACATGAAAATGTTCGACACGTCGGTATCGGCGACGCCGGGCGGCATGCTGCTGCTGACGCGCGCAACGGGCAGGATCAGAAAGTTTTCCTTTTCAAGTTCGGGAATGATCTTGGCGTTGAGCAGCGAGGATTTCCCTGCGCCCGATTGCGCATAAAACAACACCACACGCTCGGCAATGATCAGAGCCAGCAGATCGCGCGCTTCGCGATTGCGCCCGTAGAAATTTTGGCTGTGCCGGCGTTCGTAAGGACGCGGCCCGACGTAAGGGTTGTTTTTCATCCGCGAGCCTCCCAATGTTCACGCAGCTCGGCGATGAATTGCGCCGGGCTGCCCCAAAAGACGTTGATGTCGGCGTTCTGGAAATACTGCTGGAGGAAAGTCTGGACATCTGCGACGTTCTGCCGCCCGTTCTGATCCATTTCCAGTTGCACGGCCACGTGTTTGAAGCGGTGACGCTGATCCATCGTCGCGATCAGGCCGCGCATGATGACGCGGAATTCCCAGTCGTACAGGCTGTACCCGACAAACATCAGCGAGGCATTGGCCAACGCGCCGCGGATGAAATTGGGAATGCGCTCCATTTCGGCGGAAACCCGCACGAGGTAATCCAGATAGTTGTCCTCGGTGATCACCAGCGACTGCACTTCTTCGTTGCGACCGAAGAGATGGTAGACCAGCGGCGCCTCGACCGTCGGTTCGTAGCTGGCATTGTCCTCGAAGAGCGAAGGCAAATCGTCCAGATTCTCGTTCCAGCGGCACATCTCATGGACGGCCGCCCGTCCCCTGGCGCGCAGCGCTTCGACCATGAAGTTGTCCGGGTTGGTGGTCAGATACAACGGCAGATTCAAACCGGCCAGCACCGTGTGCGCGTCGTTGGGATCGGCGGCGGAAAGCGTCGGCCAGCCGATGGCGGCAACCAGATCCGAGAGCGAGTCGGGCGTCTTTTTGGGACGCAGCTCTTCGGGGAGACGGCGGGTGAACTCGGTGATCAACGTGCCGAGCAGTTCGTAGCGCGGGAAATCCTCGCCCTGGCTGCTGGCGAGGTATTGCGCGACGCGGGCCAGCACGTCGGCGTCCTCGCAGAAGGGGTAGCCGTGTTGGACGGCCCAGCGCCGGGCGATTTCGGCAGAGGTCGGCAGCCATTGGCCGTGAGCGCGCGGGCCAATGATGGGGATGCACCGGCCCTTTTCGATCAAAGAAACCTGGCCGGTCCAGAAAATTTTTGGGTTGCGCGCTCCCAGGATTTCCCCGCGAGCGTTGGCGGCGGGGTCCCAGAGCTGGCCGGATTTGAGCCGCAGAAAGAGCACCGGCACGGCGGCGTCAGGGCGGCCTGAGGTCAACAGCGAGCTGCGCGCTTCGTTCAGCGCGCGATCTACGCAACCGTGCGCGGCGAGGTTCTGGTAGAACTTGCCGTTGAGTTTGTGGGCGGTCTCGATGCTCACGAAATCCTGCATCGCGACCACGGCGGGCGTCCCCACGCTGACCAGTTTGGGGCCCAACCCGCGAAAAGCGTCGGCGGTGTCGCGCACGGCGCTCTGGCAGGCGGCCAGGAACACCAACAACGGGCGCGCTCCCGACGGCAGCCGCGACAGCACGCCGACCAGCGCGTCGTCGGTCACGACCTGTGTGTTGCCGGCGTCATCCTGGAGATAGAGCCCGGCCTGCCCGCGTCGCTGGCTGTAGACACCGTGGCCCACGTAGTGCAGGACGTGATAGCCTTCGCGCAGCGCTTCTTCCAGGCGCTCCAGCGTGATGGGCGGCTCCAGTACCTTCAGCGTGATCGAACCGGCGTCCGCCGCGCTCACCCCCTTTTCGAGGATGTCGCGTTCTGTTTCGACCGCCAGCGGCGCCAGATTGTGCTTTTCGGCGAGGTCTTGCGGGTTGGCGATGACCGCCAGGATGCGGATGGGGCGCTCTTCGGCCAGGCTGCCCCAGGGCAGCGCCACCGGCAGATAGCGCGAAAACGGCGTGTCGCCGCCGGCGGCGAGCATCACCTGCTCCTCCTGCAACAATTCCCAGGGCAATCCGTGCAACTCCGGCGCGGTGGGATCAATGCGCAGACGGATGCGGCGGCGCGGCGCCTGTCCACGGGCGGCATGCCACGCCTGGTTCAAGGCCGGATCGGCCAGCAACGTGGTGAAGAGCTGTTGCCCGTCGGCGACCCGGTCGCCCGACGACTGCCAGGACGCCAGTTCCAACGGTAACACTCCGCGTGGGAATTCCTGCTGGGCGCCTAACGTGATTTCAACCGGGTAACCCGTTTCGTGAGGTTGAAAGATGCGGATTTCCAGATCAACAAAGGTCTCATCAGTGTCCGGTTGTGGCATAAACACCCCCTCGACTTTCCGCAACGTTGGAGAAAACAAACCTACGAAAAATTATAGCACAGGCCGGAGGTGAGTACAAATGTTATGGGATTGGGGGCAGGGATGGTTGCCAGCAATTCCCAAGCGCAGTACAATGGGCGCTTAGGAAAAGCGAACGCGGGACAAAACGCTGGATGTAAGAAACGTGAAACGTGAAGCGTGAAGACGTAATTCGCTGACTCGCTATTCACCTTTTACAAACCGTCAACTACGTAAATAGGAATGCGTCCTGAGGGTAAATGAGAGAGGTTTTGATGGGAGATATGGTTTACACGTATGAGGCCGGCGATCCCTCTCAGCCTGCGCTGGTGTTCCTGCACGGCGGCGGGTTGAGCAGCAAATCGTGGTATCCGGTGATCGAACGTCTGCCCGATTTCTACTGCCTCGCGCCGGACCTGCCGGGACATGGGCAGAGCAAGGACAGACCGTTCAGCCTGGAGGCCTCGGCGCAGGAGGTGGCTGAAGTCATCCGGCAAAAGGTCCCCGGCGGGAAGGTCCATCTGGTCGGGCTCTCCTGGGGCGGCGCCGTCACGTTGACGCTGCTTCGCGCTACGCCGGAGGTGGCCATATCGGCGATCCTTTCGGGCAGCTCCGGGCGGATACCCCGCTGGCTCGTCCGGGCAAGCGTCCCGACGCTGGTAACGCTACGCTTCTTCAAGCCCGAAACCCTGGTAAGGCTCACGATGAAACAGCAGGCGATCCCCGAACGGTATTACGACCTGTTGCGCGATGACCTGATCCACAGCAGCCGGGCCGATTTTATGAAGCAGGTATATTGGGAATTGGCCGAGCTGACCCCGCCGCAGGAAGTTTCCTGCCCGCTGTTGGTGTGTTCAGGGGAAAAGGATACCGGCGTTTCCAAACTGTACGGCGCGATCTCGCTGCGATCGTTGCGCTACGCTTCGGCGCAGGGCGCGCTGATGCCCGGCCTCGGGCACGCCTGGTCGTTGCAGGCCCCCGACGTTTTCGCCGAGATGGTGCGGGCGTGGGTGACGGGCAAACCTTTGCCAGACGTTCTCAAGAGGTTGAAATCGGCTGGGTTCACACCGAATAAGAAAACTATTTGACCGATAAATGGCGCGCTTAGGGGCTCGTGAAACGTGAAACGTGATAGGAAAAATGAACCGGAATCTGGATAACTCCAGACATTGTCGGATAGAGCAGGATGGCGATTTCGGAGAGCGTTAAGGTCGCAGTCGGGCGCGCGTTTGGTACACAAGCAGCCGGCGTCGCGATCGCGCTGCGCTCGCCCCTGGATTTCCAAAGCAACCGGCTCTATGACGTGTGGGCCGGCGATCGCCATTTTATCGCCAAGGAATACCTGCAACCCAACGAAGTGAAGGTCGCTCCGGCGCGGGAGTACCGGACGTTACAATTGCTTGCGGCGTTGGACATTGCGCCGCAACCGGTTTTTTTCGATCCGGCCGTGGGGCCGGTGGTCATCTACGAGTATATGGAAGGCGCGATGTGGGACCGGCAAGCCGTGACGGCGGACGATCTGGCGGCCCTCGCGGACGTCTGGATCAGGCTGAGCGCCGCGCCGGCGGACTGGTTCTCGCGCCTCCACGAATGCTATCCGCCGCAGGGAATGGAGCCGATGTTTGATCAATGCCTCAAGGATTACCTTGAATGGGCGGCGAGAGATTTCAAGCCCGGCGTGTTGGCCGCCGAGCTCTGCCTGAACGTGTTGGAGAGCCGCCGTGGGGCCGCTCAGGAGCTGGCGGAATGCCCTAAGGCCCTTTGCTTTTGCCGGGGCGATCCGCGCTTTGCCAACGTCATTCGCCGTCCCGACGGGCGGTTGGGATTGGTGGATTGGGAAGACAGCGGCCTGCACGACCCGGCTCAGGATGCCGCCGAAATGGTGACCCATCCCAATCAGGAGGATCTGGTCAGTTGGGAGACGTGGCAGGCGTTTCTCGAACCTTACATTGGGCATCACCGCAAAAACGACCCGGCGGTCGCTTTCAGAACACACCTGTATCTGGCGCTTAGCCCTCTCTTCTGGCTCACCGTTCTGATCCGCCGTGGGCTGCGGTTGGCCGCTGCCGGGCGGTTGGCGGGTTGGGCCGTCAACGGACTGCCTGCCAACACACGCTTGCGCCGGTACATGGCGCGCGCCCTGGCGTGGCCGGATATGCGCTACGAACTGGCGCTGCCGGATCTGGAAAAGATCACGTTTTTCCCTGATGAACTATGAACATTCCTGAAATCGTCAAAGTGGCAACGCTCCAGGCGTTCGGCGCAAAAGCGTCCGGGCTCACCATCACGCCGCGTTCCCCGCTGGATTTTCAGAGTAACCGGCTTTACGATCTGTGGGCCGGCGATCGCCATTTCATCGCAAAAGAGTATGTGCGACCCGATGAAGCGGCAGTGGCGCCGGCGCGCGAGTACAAGTCGCTACAAGTACTCGCCACGATGGACATCGCGCCGCAGCCGGTTTTCTTCGACCCAGATGTGGGCCCGGTGGTCATCTACGAGTACCTCGAAGGCGAGATGTGGAACCGGCGGGCCGTGACGGGGAACGATTTGTCGAAGCTGGCAAGCGTCTGGATCAAGATGAGCGCCGCGCCGGTGGACTGGGTCTCGCGCAACTACGAATATCCGCTGCAAGCGCTGGAACCGGAGTTCTACGCCCGCGTCGGGTCTTATCTCCAATGGACGAGAGCGCATTTCGCCCCTGGCGCGCAAACCGCCGAACTTTGCCTGAAGTTGTTGGAGGGCCGCCACGCGGTCGCTCAAGAGCTGGCGGAGTATGCGCCGCGACTTTGCTTTTGCCGGGGCGACCCGCGCTTTGCCAATGTCATCCAACGGCCCGATGGGCGACTGGGACTGGTGGACTGGGAAGACGGCGGTCTGCACGATCCGGCTCAGGACGCCGCCGTCATCGTGACCCATCCCAACCAGGAGGATTTGGCCAGCTGGGAAACCTGGCAGGCGTTTCTCAGGCCCTACATCAGCTTTCACAGCCGCACCGATCCGGACATTGCGTACAGGACGCAACTTTACCTGGCGCTCTGTTCGATCTTCTGGCTTACCGTCTTCATCCAGCGCGGCCTGAGATTGGCGGCTGCCGGGCAATTGCCGGGCTGGACCATCAACGAACTCCCGGCCAACGAGCGGTTGCGCCG
Organism: Anaerolineae bacterium; assembly: GCA_034429675.1. Classification (GTDB taxonomy): domain Bacteria; phylum Chloroflexota; class Anaerolineae; order B4-G1; family SLSP01; genus JAKQHY01. The sequence continues at coordinate 24,088 of DAOUFX010000402.1, forward strand.
CTACCTGGCGTGGGCCCTGGCGTGGCCGGATATGCGCTACGAACTGACGCTGAGAGATTTGGGCGCGGTGGAATTTTTCCCTGAGGCTCCTAACCTTTGTCGAATGGAATAAGCTATGAACCTTTTACTGCGTATCTTTGGGCACAAGAGCCTGACGGCAGACTGGGTCGCCGACCCCGCCATGCCGATTCAGGTTGACCTCGACGCCGGCCAGTTCTGCGGCGTGGCTCTGGGCGCGCCGATTGCGGCGCTGTCACGGCTGGGGCCGAGCTCCAACACCCGCGTGCGGGGCCGCGACGACGTCCTCGTCTACCTCAAACACGGATTCCAGCTTTTTCTCGATAAGGCGCGCTGCCTCGAAACCGTGGACATCAACGTTCTGGCCGCCGAGGATATGGCCGCGTTTGTGGGGCGGTGGTATCGGCAGGGCCAGATCGTTGCCGTGGACGCCTCCAGCACGCCTGAGCACATTCAAACGTTTATGGGCGCGCCGGACGACACGGACGGCCACAGCATCTTGTACGCCCATCCCGGCTATGCGATCTGGTTCGAATGGGGTGATGACGGGCAGCTTGAGAACGTCACCTTGAGCACCATGGAACCGCAAGACTGAGGCGGCGCGCGCCGCTTGCGCCCTGGAAGTTTTCTGGGCAGAGCTCATCCGCCTTGCCCGATATGGGTTTGTGATTCAGTGGCAGAAAGGAGTCTGATATGAACCAGCAACAAAAGGATACAAAGCAACCGCGATCCCTCGCTGCGGACGTCGCCTCTATTCCCGCCATCATCGCCGCTCTCTACGACGTCATCTCGTTCCCGCCCAACGGTGCCCCCGATTGGGAACGCCTCCGGGCGCTTTTCATCCCTGGCGGGCGCGTCATTCCGCCCAGATCGGAAGGCCAGGACGGCATCCCGGTGATGACCGTCGCGGAGTTCATCGCGTGGGGCAGTCAAGTGGCCGACCAGGGCGGACTGCGGGCCGCCGGCTTCTACGAAAAACAGGTCGCCTGCACCACCGAAACCTTCGGCAACATCGCCCACGTCTTCAGCACCTACGAATCGCGCTTCACCGCCGCCGATCCCGACCCCTTCGAGCGCGGCATCAACAGCATCCAACTGGCCTGGGACGACAACCGCTGGTGGGCGGTGACGATCTTCTGGGACATCGAAAACCCCGAAAAACCGATCCCCCAGAAATACCTGCCCTGATAAAACGCGACATTTTTACAACGCAACGGCGCCGGTCAGATTGAGACCGGCGCCGTTGGTTTGGGCGGGACTGCTCCACCCGATGATGTTGCCGATGTAGTAAGTGGTCACGCCGCCCATCACCGATTTGACGCGGTTGCCGTCTCCGTCGTAGACGAAGCTGGCGCTGGTCGCGCCGCTCACGGCGGTCAGGCGGTTTTCGTGGTCGTAGGGTGCCATTGGAGCGTAAGGTATGATTGCCGTTGGCTGTATCTGTGCTTGGAATGATAAACGCAGCCACCAGATAGTTCAAAGTCTGGCGACTGCGCTTTTGTTCACTGACAATTTTTGTTTGGATGTTTAGTTTTTTGGGCGCACTTCAAACTTGACCAGTTTGCATTGACTCTACTCCTGTTTTGGGGTTACTTCTTTCAACGCGATTTCACCAGCAGCTTCTTGCAACGCTTCGATGTTCACTAGACGTTTCATATCTTCCAGAGTAAGCTTATTGGTGAGAAAGATGAAATGCCGATGTTCCGCAGGATAAGTATAGAATGCAATGCGTATCTGTTGCATGACTTCCAAAAAAAGCTTCTCATCCCGAGGGTGCATATTCCAGTCATATAAAAGCGAGATATTGTCTGCTGGCATGTTATATCCCTCAATAGAATATGTTGGTATTGCCTGTGGCCAATATCTAGGTACGATGTTCGCCAATAAGTGATTAGGCGCCTCGAAAAAAAAACGTGGTGCAATACCACGGCCAAAACCATAAGGCATCTCCGATTGTACTACTGCGTAATTCAGTTCTGCCGTTCTAAAAGATTCGTCACGCAATTTTTGCGCAATGCTATCACCCTCGATTGGGCTGTTAAGGATATTGCCCAGACAGCTCAAGTACCATGAATGAGAGTTTGGGCTTAAGCGTTCTAGGATAGCAACTCTTAGCGGATCGGCCCAAGCTTCTCGATCAAGTAAGTGATCGGGTTCACCATAAAACTCTAGATAGAATACTTTTACATCATCGAAGAGAGCGGATTTATCCAGATCATGCCCACCGAAGGTAAGATGCCCGTAACTTGGTCTGTCTTGCCCCGAACTTGATCTGTAGGGACCATTAAGTGGGTGGTGTATGATTTGTCCTTCACGTGTAACAATTCGATCTTCAGAAAGACTAACCTCATAAGCAGATTCCATATCTAATGAACCTCCATCAACACAAAAACTAAAAAGCTACCGCACAGGCAAGTGCAAACGGCCCGCATGCTGGAGATAATAACTTGGCTGCCCACCAAATTGTAAGTCCCACGCCTACTCCTACTGGAATTGCTATGGTTGGCCAACTTGGCTGTGGTATGACACGTGGGCCAGATGAGAAAGGCGCAAGTTCATACTCATACCGTCCTGTTTTCTCATTGTACCACCCGGGACGCTCTCGTTCTCCTCCTCTCCCCCAACGATAGTTTGATGGGAAGGCCTCGCCTGGTCCACGCCTACCTGGAAGACGTCTGTGCCAATGAGGATCTTCTCCTTCTGTTCCCTTATCACTAATTCCTCTGTCATCGGGTCGCCATACGCTATGTGTTGGATCCTCGCTATTTCTATACCCAGGACCAAGCCCTTCCCAATTATTATTCCATTCCCAGGTGTCATCAGGTAATCCTTCTACTTGAGGAGGTGCAGGGTTCCCGTCTGACAATGGATTATCAAAATCAGGTGGCGCAACACCTTCAATGGACAATAAACCATTTAGTACACTGGTGTCGCCAGTAGCTTTGGCATACGCTTTGCGTTCCGCATCTGTTTCAAGCGCCGCCGGATCATAAGGATCAGGGCCGTAGATATGTCCGCTGGGATCCACATACCGCATTGGATTATTTCCGGTGTAACTGTAGCGATTTAAGGTCTGCGGGTTCCGCAGGTCTTGCACAATCGTATCTGCCTGAACGAACCGACCGAGCGCAGGATCGTAGTACCTCGCCCCATAGTAGTACAACCCAATCGCCGAATCATTTCTCTGCCCGGTATACTGGAACGCGGTAGGGCTGCTGCCGTAGCGCGTCCCGCCCCAGGGGAAGTAGCGCTGCTCGGTGGTGTTGTTGGGTGATCCATTGACGGCGGTTTTGGCGGTCGAACCCAGATGGTCGCCGAAGAGCCAGGTGGTGACGCTGCCTTTCTTCATCGCCACGCGCTGGCCTCCGGTGTAGTAGTATTTGACCATCGTGCTTTCGTAGTCAGTCCACTCGAAGTAGTTGCCGATGTAGTAGGTGGTCACGCCGCCCATGGTGGATTTGACGCGGTTGCCGTCTCCGTCATACACGAAGCTGGCGCTGGCGGCGCCGCTCACGGCGGTCAGGCGGTTTTCGTGGTCGTAGGTCAGGGTGGAAGTGCCGTCAAAGCGCGAGGTCATGTTGCCGTTGGCGTCGTAGCCGTAGGTGCTGTTTCCCCAGGCGATCACAGCGTGGGGTCGCGCGACGCCTGGGCCGGAGGTGGGGTAGGTCAGGACGCCGTCGCCGTTGTTGGTCATGTTGCCGATCTGGTTGTAGCTGAAGGTTTTCTGGGTGTAGGTTCCGTTGGTGCCGCCGCTGGCGACCGCTGTCTTCAGCCGGTTCAGTGAATCGTAGGTGAAGCTCTGGGTTTGGGCGCCGCCGGCGGTGTTGGCGTCCACGATGCTCGTCACGTTGCCCACCTCGTCATACGTGTAGGTCATATCCTGCAACGAGGTGTTGTTGGGCGGGCTGTTCGCCCCGGTCTTGAGGGTTTTCAGCCGCCCCTGGCCGGCCGCGATCCAGTCGTAGTAGCCGTAGGTGACGTAGAAGGCGTTGTTACCGTAGTTGCGCTGGGTCAGCCGTCCGGCGATATCGTAGGCGCTGCTGTTCACGTAGATGAAACCGCTGGCGACGCCGTTCACCTGGCCCGCCGCGTTGTAGGTGGTGTTGACTTGTTCACCGATTCCGGCCTGGTTGTTCTGGGGATAGCGCATCGCGGTCACGCGGTCCATGGGATCGTAATCCCATTGGGTGACGAACGTCCCGCCGTTGTCGCCGATGATAGTTTTGCGTTCTTCCTTCACCCGTCCGCGAGCGTCGTAGACCCAGGTCGTGTATCCCGAGAGCGGATCATTCATGCCGGTGCGCTGGCCCTTGCCGTAAGTTCCGATGTCGTAGGTGTAGGCGACGTTCAGCGAGGGGTTGCTGCCGGTAGGGCAGGCGTTGTCGGTACGGTAGTGTTTGCCGGTCAGGCGGTTGAGGGTGTCGTAGTAGAAGCAGACGCGCTTGCCGCGCGCGTCAGTCTGGCGGGTGAGGTTGCCGTTCAGATCGTAGGCGTAGCTCCACGCGCCCATGTCGGGATCGGTCATTGCGGTCTTGCGGCCCAGGCTGTCGTAGGTCATGGTGGTGACGTTGTTCAGGGTGTCGGTGACGATGGCGAGGTTGCCCAGGACGTCATAAGTGTAGCGGGTGCGGGCGTAGTAGGCGCTGGCGTTCGCCAGGGCGACCCAGTCGAGCGGTTGGGTGTACTCGCCGGTGTACTCGCGCACGACAATCAGTTGCCCGTAGTCGTCCACGGCGCTGATTTTGAGGTGGTTCTGCGCGTCCAATACCGCCGTCTGTCGCCCGTAGTAGTCGAAGCGGCTGGTTTCCCCGTTCGTGGCGACGACCTGCATTGGGCGGCCCAGGTCGTCGTATTGGGTGGTGGTCTTGGCCGCGTTGGGCGCCGGCGACGTGTACCAGGGGATAGCGGATGCGCTGGCGGTCGCGGTGTAGGGGACGCTCTGCGCGATCACGTTTCCGGTCGCGTCGTAACGCTGATCCACCACGCTGGCGGTCGCGCCGTCGAATTCTGATTGTGTCTGGATGACGCGTCCCAGGCCGTCGAAAACCTGGCGGCTCCAAAGGGTGTTGGTGGCGTTCTCCTTGGCGTAGGCGCTGGCGGCGAAGAGCTCCTTCACGCCGACTTCGTCCACATAAACCGGGCCGCCTTGCGGGGTGTTCAGGCTGAGGCGGAAACGGTTGGCGTTGTCGGGCAGCGTCACGCTGCCGATGAGCAGTTCCCAGGCGCCGGCGGTGGAGCGGCAGCCGACTTCCGCATTGTGGCCGGCGACGCCTGAGACTTTCAGGCACAGTTGCGCGCTGCCGATGGTCTTGACGTAGGCGTAGACCTGGTAGGTGCGCCCCGCCTGCCCGCCGCTGAGGTCCTGGTAGACGTAATGATCGGGCGTGGCCGCCGCGTCAATTCTCAAACTGTAGGTGCCCGAGTAGGGCTGGGTGGTGTTTGCGGCGTAGGTCTGGACGTTGCCGGGGTCGCTCTCGGTCCAATTCGTTGAACTGACACGGTTCTCGAAGCCGGGATTGAGCAGGGTGGGCAGCGCTCCCTGCGGGTCGTGGTAGACGTAGCGGGTGGTGGGCGAACTGAGATCGTCGCCGGGGCGCGCTTCATGGGTGAGCCGCCCAAAGGCGTCATAGCTGTAGAGGGTGTCGGTGTCCTGGCTGTAACTGGCGTAAGTCCGTTGTACTTGTCCGAACAAACCGGAGCCGCCAACGGCCGCCGGGTTGACGCCATAGTAGTTGGTGGTAGTGCACAGGTCTGATAGCGGAGGGCAGGTTTGGACGGGGAATTGGTGGTAAGTCGTCTCGTAGGTGGCGGTGGTCGTGTTGCCCTTGGGGTCGGTCGTCTGGGTCAGGTTGCCCCAGGCGTCGTAGCCGTAAACGGTGCTTGCCCACGTCCCGCCGGCCCCGCCGCGATCCACGCGGGTCAGGCGGCCCTGGCTGGGCGGCAGGGTGATAGTGCCGTTGCCGTCGTAGTAGTTGAGCGTTTCCGTCTTCAGGTTGGCGCCGCCCGCGTCGCTGGCGACGATGCCGCGATACACGCGCTCGCGGCTGACGGTGTTGACGATCCAGACGTTGACGTTGCTGTTGATCGAATACTGGCGATGGAGGGTGCGGTCGTCGTCGGGGCGGGTGGTATCGCCATATTGGAATTCGACGATGGGGTGGTTGTAGCCGTCGTAATTGTACGCTACGGCGCTGGTGGTCGTCGCGCCGCCCTGGTAGCGCGCCGTGTCAATCTGATTGGGGTGGGTGAACCAGGCGCTGCCCATATCGGTGTGGTCCCAGGTCGTGTCGGTCTGCTGCTTGAGCGCGTCGTCGCCGTCGTAGAGCTGGCTGCGATACTCCAGGGCGCGGCGCCAGGCCGTCGTCGTCTCGCTGTCATCGGTGTAGTAGGAGTGTGTGGCGCGGGTCAACAGCGCCCCATCGTAGCCGTAACTGCGCGCGGTCACCGTGGCGTGGCCCGCCAGCGGGCCGATGGGGTTGAGCGTTGACAGTCCCCGGCACAGGCTGCCGTAGTTGGTCGCGCCCGGGCCGCCGTCGTTCTGATCGTAACAGCGCGCGCCATATTCGTAGGTCACTCGCGCCGGGGATTTGACGATGGCCTGGAGACCGTCGAAGGTGCGCATTTCGGTGACGCGATAGTTGAAGAACTGGTCAGTCGTGTTGGCGCGTCCGTCGTCGGCGTAGCTGAATTCGGTGCGCGCGCCGTAGCCGTTGGCGACGCTGGTCATGCGCGGGTAGTCGTAAGCCACCAGTTCGTGGATAGGGGTGCAGCCGACGCAGACGGTCTTGTTGGGGAAATTCTGGTAGGTGAAGGTAGTCGCGGGCAGTCCCGATCCATTGTCGCCGCTGCGCCGCTGGATGGCGCGCAGTTCGCGAATGAGGCCCTCGTAGGGGTAGCTGCTGAGCGGCGCGCGTTCGGCGTAGGTGAACTGGTAGAGACTCTGGCGCGTCCCGTTCTGCCAGACTTCGATGCGGTCCAGGCGGTTTTGCTTTCCGAAGATGGGGGCGGCGCTCCAGGCGGGCTGCACCGGGAATTGCACGCTGTTGGTGATGAACTTGATCTCGGTCAACCACTGGCCGCTGCCGTAGGCGTTGTAGCGGATGGAGCTGAGGAGGCTGGCGCTGTCGCGATAGGTGTCGCCGCCGTATTCGGCGCCGCCGTGCGCTTCGTTGTAGGTCACTGCGGTGACGTTGTCAAACACGTCGCTGATGTAATCCACCCGCCAGCGATAAGCGGCGTAGTTGGGGGCGCGCCCGACGTATGTGAGGCCGCCGCTGTTGTTGGTGTTGTAGACTTTGTAGAGCACTTGTTCGGAGTTGACGGTGAAGCCCAGGCGGTAGAAGGTGCCGTCGGCGGTGCGCACTACCCAGTATTCCTTGGTTTTGTTGGCGCCGGCGTTGGGGTTCTGCGTGGCGCAGTTGTTGTCGTCGCTGCAATCGTTGACGCGCTCGACGTAGAGGTCGGGCGCGCCGACGGCGTAGTAGCGCCCGTGATCCACGACGCCCGCCGCCGCGACCAGCTCGTAGCCGGCGCCGTTGAGCAGCAGGGTGAAGTTGTTGTCGGCTTTCAGCCATTGGGTGTTGGGGGCCTCGAAGGCGTAGCCGACGTCGGTGCGCACGATGTCCACCAGGTCCACCGACCAGCCCAGGCCCACCCATTCGCTGTCCACCAGCGAGAGGATACCGTCCACGCGGCTACTGTTGTACGAAACGTTGAGCGCCGGCTGGAAGCGTCCGCGCGCCGCGGGCAACTCGATGGGGTAGTTGTAGGTCGCCGCGCCGCGGAAGAGGGCGACAGTGGGGGCGTTGTAGGTCAGTTGCCAGCCGCCGTAGATGCCGGAACTGCCGCCGCCGGCGGCCGCCGCAATGCCGGCGACTTCCGTGACGCCGTCGGCAGCCGTGAGCGGAGCGGTGTCCGTAATTGTAGGCGTGACGGTGACAACGCCGGTGGTCGTGAGCGGAGCAGTGTCGGTGATTGCGGGCGTGACGGTGACGGCGCCGGTGGCCGTGAGCGGGGTGGTATCGGTGATTGTCGGCGTGATGGTGACAACCTCGGTGGCCGTCACGGTATCGGTGTTAGTAACGGTGACGGTTTGCGCCGGTAGAGACGCAAGATCTTGCGTCTGTACAACAGATTCAGTCGTTTGCGATGGTAGAGACGCAAGATTTTGCGTCTCCGCCGCCAGGGCGAAGGCCGCCGCCACATTGGGCGGCAGCCACAAACTGGCGATGACCAGCCAGGACAGACACAGCCAGACAGAACGATAACGGGTTGCGCTCATAAGTTGGTTGACTCCTTGTGCAATGATTGGAATGTGGGAGTGAGAGCGACCGGCGCCGGTAGAGACGCAAAATTTTGCGTCTGTACGGGTTCAAATCATATTGATTGCCCCCCCTGTAACGGATGCAAATTTTAATACATCGGCGCGTTTTGTCAAGATGGCAATCGCAACGCAGGCTTCTGAAGCCATTCCGTTTCTCCCTTGTGGGTTTCGCCGTCTATGTTATAATGCGGCCCATCGGAAGTGCACAAGCAGCTATCATCAAAGATCGCAAAAGCCTTGCCAGTCTGGTAGGGCTTTTTTGTTGCAAGGGACATGGAAACAGGAAATAAGAGACCGGTGGTCAAAAACAAGTTATCAATTTCCAGTTTCCAATTTCACACTTCCTTCTATGACTAACAGGAGATTAGATAACGTATGGGTAGTTTTGAGATGCTCGGTCTACGAGAAGAGTTGTTACAGGCTGTAACCCAGTTGGGTTACGAAACCCCCACCGCCATCCAGGAGCAGGCAATTCCGGCGTTGATGGCGGGACGGGATGTGATGGGACAGGCGCAAACCGGTACGGGTAAGACCGCGGCGTTCGCGTTGCCGATGTTGCACGCATTGAGCGCCGAGACGGGAGACGTACAGGGATTGGTGATCGCGCCCACCCGCGAGTTGGCGAATCAGGTGGCGCGCGCGATTCACGAATACGGGCAATATCGCGACGTGCGGGTGTTGTCGGTGTACGGCGGGCAGTCGTACAGCCGCCAGATTCGGCGCCTGGAAGGCGGCGTGGATGTGGTCGTCGGCACGCCGGGGCGGATGTTGGACCTCATCGAAAAAGGTTCGTTGGATTTGAGCCACGTGCGCTTCCTGGTGTTGGATGAGGCCGACGAGATGTTGAGCATGGGCTTCATCGAGGACATCGAGGCGCTGTTGAGCCGGACGCCGGAGACGCGCCAGACCGCGTTGTTCTCGGCGACGTTGCCCCAGGCGATTCGCACGCTGGCGGATCGGTATATGCGCGAGCCGGAGGCTATCACGGTCAACCCGCAACAGATGACCGTCGAGAACGTCGAACAGCGCTATTACCTCGTTCACGAAAAAGACAAGTTGGCGGCGCTCAATCGTTTGCTTGAGACCGAAGAAGTGACCAGCGCTTTGATCTTCTCCCGCACCAAAATCGGCGCGGCGGAGCTGGCCGAGGCGTTGCTCTCGCGCGGTATCGCGGCCCAGGCGCTGCACGGCGACCTCGATCAGGCGATGCGCGAAACCGTTCTGCGCCGCTTCCGCAATAACAGCACCACCTTGTTGGTGGCGACCGACGTCGCGGCGCGCGGTCTGGACATCGAAGACGTTTCTCACGTCATCAACTACGACTTGCCGCTGGATGCGGAACAGTACGTGCACCGCATCGGGCGCACCGGGCGCGCCGGCAAGACCGGCATCGCCATCAGCCTGGTGACCCCGCAGGAGCGCTGGCGGCTGCGCAAGATCGAGCAGTACACCCGCAAGCGCATCACCCAGGCGCAGCTCCCCACGGCAGCCCAGGTGCTCAACCGGCGCGACGATCTCTTTATGGACCGGCTGGCCGATCAGATGGGCGGCGGGACACTGACCCGCGAACGTTCGCTGGTCGAGAAGCTGGTGGCGTCCGGCTGCGATCCGGTGGACATCGCGGCGGCGGCCATCCAACTGGCGCGCAGCGAAGAAGCGCAGCGCCCGATCGCCGAGATTACGGTGATCCAGGACACGCCCCGCAGACCGGAACGCGCCCCCAGAGAGCGAAAATTCGAGTCGCGACCGCAAGACGAACGCCGTCCGCGCCGGCATGGGCAGGAGCCCGGTATGGTGCGGCTCTCGTTGAACGTCGGCAAAGCGCACCAAATGCGCCCCGGCGAGATCGTCGGCGCGATTGCCGGCACGGCCAATATCCCCGGCAAAGCCATCGGCGCGATTGAGATTTGCAGCAGCCAGACGTTTGTGGATGTGGCGGAAAAACACGTGAACCGTGTGCTGGACAAGATGCGCCACTGGAAGTTGCGCGGGCAAGTTATCATCGTGCAGCTCGCCGAGTAAGTAACCCAGGCATTCTATATGAACAAAAAAACGCCCTCATTTCGAGGGCGTTTTTTTGGTATTTTATCAATATCCGGGGGCGA
>DAOUFX010000403.1:0-4132 GCA_034429675.1 Anaerolineae bacterium
GGGATTGGTAAGGGTTGCTGATTCCCTATTCCCTATTCCCCCATTCCCCATTCCCGACTCTCTGTGTACCTTGTCATTATCGCTTTTTCAGGTATTCTTACCTTTGTGTCAAAGCAACGTTTGGATGATTTGCTGGTTGCGCGCGGATTGGCTGAAAGTCGCGATGCGGCCCGGCGGTTGATCGGCGCGGGTGAGGTTTATGTGGACGGCCAACTGGCGGATCAGCCGGGGGCTCCGATCCCAGCCGGGGCCGTTTTAACTTTAAAAGCGAAGCCGCGTTTTGTCAGTCGCGGCGGCGAGAAGCTGGCAGCGGCGTTGGCGCGTTTCGCTTTGGACGCGCGCGGCGTGACGGCCGCCGACATCGGCGCTTCGACCGGCGGGTTCACGGATTGCCTGCTACAGAACGGCGCGGCCCGGGTGTACGCGATTGACGTCGGCTACGGCGAGTTGGCGTGGTCGCTGCGGCAAGACTCGCGGGTGGTGGTGATGGAGCGCACGAACGCCCGCCATCTGCAAGCGCTGGCCGAGACGGTGGACTGGTTGGTGTCGGACGTGTCGTTTATTTCGCTGCACACCATCTACGCGACCGCCGTCCACTGGCTGAAGCCCGGTGGCGTGGTGGTCTCCCTCATCAAGCCGCAGTTTGAAGCGCGGCGCGATCAGATTTGCAAGGGTGGGGTGGTGCGCGATCCCGCCGTCCACCGGGAAGTACTCGTTGCCGTGACCTCGGGGATGGCGGAGTTGGGACTGGGGTTGTGCGGCCTGATGCGCTCGCCGCTGCTTGGCCCTGCCGGCAATGTTGAATTTCTGGGCTGGTGGCAGTTGGGCGCGGCGGCCACAGATGTGGCGGATTGGATTGAGGCGAGTCAGCGAGTCAGCGGATAGTGGATGGCGAGTCAGCGGATCAGCGAGTCAGCGGATTACGGATTACGGATTACGGATGCTCTTCACGTTTCACGAATCGTTTTTGATTTCTGTATCTTTTAATTGGAAGGCGTATGGACGCAAAACACATTCGGAATTTTAGTATTATTGCTCATATTGATCATGGCAAGTCAACGCTGGCAGACCGGCTGTTGGAGGTGACCGGGACGGTGGAGTCGCGCAAGTTCTCTTCGCAGTCGCAGGTGTTGGACAGCATGGACCTGGAACAGGAGAAGGGCGTGACGATCAAGGCCTCGGCGGTGCAGATGCACTGGAAGGCGAAGGACGGCGAGGAATACGAGCTGAACCTGATTGACACCCCCGGCCACGTTGACTTTGCTTACGAGGTCAGCCGCGCGCTGGCCGCCTGTGAAGGCGCCGTGCTGGTGGTGGACGCGACGCAGGGGATCGAGGCGCAGACATTGGCGAACCTGTATATGGCTCTGGAAAACGATCTTGAGGTCGTGCCGGTGCTCAACAAGATTGACCTGGCGACGGCCGATGTGGAGAAGGTTTCGCGCGAGGTCGCGGATCTGTTGGGGGGAGAGCCGGAGGATATTGCGGCGGTTTCGGCCAAGGAAGGCACCAACGTGGCGGCCATCTTGCAATCGGTGGTGGATCAAGTGCCGCCGCCGCAGGCCGGCGACGTGACGGCGCCGCTGCGCGCCCTGATTTTCGACTCGCACTACGACTCCTACAAAGGCGTCATCGCTTACGTGCGGCTGTACGAGGGCCAGGTCACCCGCGAAACGCAACTGTTGATGATGGCGACCGGCGCCAAGACCGAGCCGGTGGAAGTGGGCATCTTCACGCCGGGGATGATGCCGGTTGAGCGGCTTTCCGTCGGTGAGGTGGGGTACATCGCGACCGGGCTGAAAACGGTGCGCGAAGCGCGGGTCGGCGACACCGTGACCGAGTTACGCCGTCCGGCGGCCCAGCCGTTGCCGGGCTACCAGGCGGTCAAGCCGATGGTGTTCGCCAGCATCTATCCTTCGGAAGCGGACGATTACAGCAACTTGCGGGACGCTCTGGAGAAATTGCAGCTCAACGACGCCTCGCTGACCTACGTGCCGGAGACTTCGCAGGCGTTGCAGTTCGGGTTCCGTTGCGGGTTTCTGGGATTGTTCCACATGGTCATCGTGCAGGAGCGCTTGGAGCGCGAATACGGGCAGGATTTGGTGGTGACGGCGCCCAGCGTGGCCTATCAAGTGAAGTTGACCAGCGGCGAGGAGATCGAAATCCACCGCCCGGCCGATTTGCCCGATCCTTCTTTCATTGATGAAGTGCGCGAGCCGTGGATGAAAGTGCAGATCATCACGCCCAACGAATACATCGGCGTGATTAGTGAAATCCTCCGGCGCAAACGGGCTAACTTCTTGCTCACCGAGACCCTGGACTCGACGCGGGTTTCGCTCACGTTCGAGGTGCCGTTGGCCGAGATGGTCATTGACCTGCACGACCGGCTCAAGTCGGCGACGCGCGGGTATGCTTCGATGGATTACACTTTTGACAGCTATCGGGTGGATGATCTGGTCAAGGTAGAAGTGCTGATTAACAAGGAGCCGGTGGATGCCCTGGCAATCATCGTCCACCGCGACAAGGCCTACGAGAAGGGGTCGTTGCTGATTCGCAAGATGAAAGAAGCGATTCCGCGCCAGTTGTTCGAGGTGCCGATCCAGGCGGTCGTTGGCGGCAAGGCCATTGCCCGGGTCAACGTTCAAGCGTTGCGTAAAGACGTGCTGGCCAAGTGCTACGGCGGCGATATCACGCGTAAGCGCAAACTTCTGGAAAAACAGAAGGAAGGCAAGAAACGCATGAAGCAGGTGGGGAATGTTATTATCCCTCAGGAAGCGTTTTTGGCGATGCTGAAACTGGATGAGGACTGAGGAGCTTTCTATGTTCAATCAATGGACGCAGATGTCGGGAGAGCGCAAGCGGCGTACCGTCTTGCTGGCGGTGCAGTTCATTTTCCTGGGAAGCATCCTTTGGGCCACACGGGGAACGCTGCTGCCGTACGTCTTCGGGTTGGTGTTGGCGTATTTGTTGTCCCCGGTGGTTGCGTTTATCGAGCGCGGATTCATGTGGCTGTCGAAACGTCGCCGCATGGGGTTTTTGAAACGCCCGGCGCGATTGTTGTCCATCATTTTGTCCTATTTGTTGTTAATTGCACTGATCGCGGGTTTCATCGCGCTGGTGGTCCCGATGGCCAGGGCTCAGGCCGTTTCGTTGTGGGACGCCCGCGAGAGCATCTGGAAAGCGCTGTCAGGCTGGGGCGAGAGCGTGATTCAGCAATACCGGCTTTTGCCCGATCAGGTCAAGACGCAAGCTGAGGACTCCCTGACTAATCTTTCCGCCTGGGTTACAAAAACGGTGCAGCAGGCGTTAGAGGGAACGGTGGTCGCCATCACTTACACTGCCAGCCTGATCCTGGCCATCCTCATCATTCCCTTCTGGACTTTTTTTCTGCTCAAGGATTACGACCAGCTCAAACGTTCGGCGTTGTCGCTGGCGCCGACGTCCTGGCACGAAGACATCCTGGCGGTGCTGCATTTGCTGGATCGCTCGTTAAGCTCCTATCTGCGCGGGCAACTGTTGTTGGGTGTTATCATCGGGTCGGTTTCGGCGATCGCTTTGACCATCGGCGGCGTGCGTTTTTCGTTGTTACTGGGACTGATCGCCGGAGTCTGCGAGCTGATTCCCAACATCGGCCCGGTCCTGGGCGCGATCCCGGCGTTGCTGGTGGCGCTGGCGCAGGATCCGGGGAAGGCGCTGTTTGTTCTCATCTTTGCCATCGTCATCCAGCAAGTGGAGAACCTGTTCCTCACTCCGCGCATTTTAGGCGAGAGCGTTCAACTGCACCCGGCCATCGTGATGGTGGTGCTGGTCATCGGCAGCGAACTGGGAGGGCTCGTTGGGCTGTTTCTGGCGCCGGTGATCACCGCTCTGCTGCGTGACCTCTTCAAATACATTTACTATCGTCTGGACGATGAGCCACTGCCGCCGGAGGCGGCGATGAAGCGCGTCTATCGCGGCGAATCGTTGGAGCTGGAGGTTTAAGCCGCTTGTGGCTTGCCAAAAAAGTCCTTTTGTGTATAATTCCATTCGTTGACGGGGCATAGCCCAGTTTGGCTAGGGCGCTTCAATGGGGTTGAAGAGGTCGAGCGTTCAAATCGCTCTGCCCCGACAAAAAGGCCGGTTTGCTTTTGCA
>DAOUFX010000404.1:0-8203 GCA_034429675.1 Anaerolineae bacterium
GGTACCCGCCCGCGAAAAACCCCTTTATGTCTCTGACATGTAAACCGCGATTTTCAGCCAACCGCTGGTGAACGCCAGTTAATGATGAATTCCCTCGCAAAATTATATTGACGGCAACATTCAAAACAGCGCTAAGAATAGCATAACTTGCAAAAATATGCCACCGCAAACCAAAAAATTACATAGATGGTATTGACACCCCAACTGATTCGTGCTATTATTCCTTTGGTATAATAGCAAGGAGGAAATGCCGATGCCACATGAAGAGGAACTTTTGAAAAACTGGGAAGAAGTTTACAAGAAGGGTCTGCTGACGTTTTGGATTCTTCTCTTTCTGTTTGAACGCCCGGCCTACGCCTACGAAGCCAGCGAGGCCATCGGCGAACTCAGTCAGGGCACGCTCTCGGCGGATGAGAACAGCATGTATCGCGCACTCAATCGCTTTGAAGCGCTTGGCATCGTGCAGAGTCAAATGCAACAATCCAACATCGGGCCCGCAAGGCGCTATTATAGCCTGACGCAAACGGGCCTTTCGCTCCTGGCCCAATTCATCCAACGCAACATTCTTGTATTCGAAACGCCGCACGTCATGGAACGTATCCAGGCGGTTTTACTCAAAGCAAATCTATCTGCACAGGAGGCATAAACTTGACAACCGATGATCTTGAGAAAAAACTTGACGCTTATAAACGCGCGTATCTTCTCTGGCTTGGCGCAGTTCTCACGTTGCTGGCCGTCGCCATCGCGGATATACCCAACAGCCGCGCGCCCTACACTATGCCGGGCTGGTATGGCGTCTGGTTCATTGCACAGGCATGGACGGTTTTCACAGCTCTTAGATTGTGGTTCGGTCCCGAATTTCGAAAATTCCCGTTTTCAGAACGCATCGGAACCGTTTTCTCTTACGTTTTTGCCGGTTGGATAGCGCTGGTTGCCTTCGGAGTCAAATGGGTTATGATGTTTTATCCGGCGGCTGACGGGGGATACTGGAGCTACCTGGGGAACGTCATCAGCGCCGGAGCCTTCTGGCAAATGTTTCTGCCCATCGGCGGCATCGGCGCAGTCATCGGCATCACCTACTGGCTACTGAAACGAAAACTCGTCAATTCTCCCGAGGTGATGTTCCCCTGAATAACACAAGAAACGCGATGCAACGGAAGAAATAAAGCGAGCGTGTTTTTTCGTGCGGGGGTACCCGCACGAAAAAAACACCGCCCATTAATCCTTACCGCGTCGGCGGCGATTCTGGCTAAAAGCTAATGGCCAAATGCTAAAAGCTATTTTCTGAGGAGGGAACCGTTTAGAGAAATGATAAAAATACGACGCTATGTAACCTGCATGCTCTTGCTCTGTCTGCTCGCCGCATGTCTGCCGCACCCGGCCATTGACAACAGCGGCGAACCCGTGACGATTACCTTTGCCTGCGCCGAATACGAACAGGCGCAGTATGAACCGCTGGTCAAGATGTTTCACGCCCAATATCCGAAAATCACGGTGCAGCTTGTTACAGAATCGCGCGGCGCAACAATGAGTACCGACGAGCTCACCAAAACAGCGCAACTCGCCGATACTTTTACCGCCTATCAGGGCCTCCTTTGGTTTGTGGACACGCCACAAAATGCGCTACTCGATCTGACGCCTTTCGCCGATCAGGACAAGACCCTCAACCCCGACGACTTCTATCCCGCCGCGCTCGATGCGTTTCGCAAGCATGGCAAGCTCTGGGGATTGCCGGTAACCTTCGATGTCCACATGATTTTTTATGATCGCAAGGTTTTCCAGGAAAACAACGTAGCGGAGCCCGAAATCGGCTGGAGCTGGCAGGATTTTCTCGAAAAGGCCACGGCGCTGACGAGGCGCGCCGGGGAAGGCGGTATCCAATACGGCTACGTTGATCTGTGGCCGAACTACGCCCTGCCGATGCTGGCCCATCAAAAAGCCCAACCGCTGGTCAACCCCGACGCCCCCCTCTCCCAGGTTCGCATTGATCGCCCCGAAGTCGCCGAAGCGCTCCAATGGTACGCCGATCTGGTGCTGGTGCACGACGTGATGCCTGACCCCAACGACGATAGCGATGCGCTTTCGCAAATCGTATACACTCAAGAGCCGGCGATGTGGGCGGATTTCGTATTCGGGTACAGCAATTACCGGGCAATCAAAGGCGACATCGGCGCCGTGCCCTTTCCCGAAGACGGCGACCCGGCTACGACCATCTTCGCTTATGGGGCTTTCATCAGCGCCGGCACAACGCATCCTGAAGCAGCCTGGAAGTGGATCAACTTTCTCTCACAACAACCTCCCATCCAGGACGATATCATTCCGCCCCGCAAATCGGTCGGTGAGCATAGTAGCTTTTGGGAAAACATTGACAAAAAAACCGCAGAAGCTTTTCGCTATGCGCTGGATCATGCCGTGGCCACACCCGATGCCGTGACCGGAGCGCTATACCGGGCGTACGACGCCATCCTGACCGGCGCGCCGGCGCAACAAGCACTCAACGACCAACAACCGAAATTGCTGGCAACCATCGAAGAAGAGGCCGCAGCCGCCAACCAACCGGCGGTGGCCATCACGGTCGCGACGCCCTTCCCTACACCGCGTCCCGGCGGCGCCACCGTCCGCTTTATGATGCCCCGTCAGGCAGATATTGCAACGTATCGCACCCTGGCGCAGCGGTTCCAGGCAGCAAACGGCGGCGCGAATACGGACATTGTGATTGAGTTGGTCCCGGCGGACAGCGCCGGACAATCCCCGGCGGATTCTGTGGATGCCTGGGCCGGTTATCTTTGGGGCGAACCGTCGGAGGTGCTGCCTCTCGACGCTTTCATCGAGAGCGGTTCCCTCGATTTGTCACTCTACCCGCCGCAAACTCTGGCTGTATTGCGGCAACAGGGGAAACTGCTGGGGCTTCCTTTCCAGGTCAATCCCCCGCTGCTCTACTACAACCGCGACCTCTTCGAGTCCAAAGGAGTCGCCGCGCCTGCCGCCGATTGGACGCCGCAGCGCCTGATCGAAGAAGCCGTTGCGCTCACCGATGGCGCCGGGGTTTACGGTTTCTATCCCGACCGGGGAGCCTACGCCCGCGCCGCCGATTTCGTCACACGGATGGGGGGAAACTTGTTCGACGAAGACGGAACGCCCACCTTCGCCGATTCCACGGTGGCGCAGGCAATTGCAGGCTACGTACAACTGCTCACATACGGCGCGCCCACAACGGCCCGCAGCGAACCGCCCGCGCCCCGCTTCTCCCAATCCAGCATGAGCGTCTTTTCCAATGCCAATCCCGGCACGGTAGACGAAGGGAACATCGCCATGTGGGTCCACAGCTTCGGCGAGCACAGCACGGCCATACCCACCAGTTTCGCAACAGGCGTGGCGCCGTTCCTGCCCGGCAGCTCGCTGGCGCCCGATTGGAACGCCGACAACCTGTACATCAGCGCTAAAAGCGAAAATCCTGCGGCCGCCTGGGCCTGGCTGAGCTTCCTCAGCGCCCAGCCGGAAGCCGTGAACCAGTTGCCGGTCAGCAAAGGCACCGCCGCAGATCCGGCCTGGGCGCAGCGCGTCGGTCAGGAGACCGCCGCAGCCTGGCGGCAAATCCTGGAACAGGACTACACCGTCTGGCCGCCCGAAAAGACCGGAACGGTTCGCTCCCTGGCCCTCCACTGGTTCGACCAAGCCGTCGCCGAAGCGCTTGCCGGCGGCCCGGTCGCGCCGGCGCTGGAGCGCGCACAAGCGTCAGCGTCTGCTTTCGTCGCCTGCTGCGCCGGCCAGGACGAAACGTGGGCCGCCTATATCGCCTGCGCCCGCCAGGCCGACCCCCAAATCGAATTATCCGAACAATAAAATCATAGACAACTGTGAACCTTTGCCTTTCTGACTTTCGACTTTCCGACTTTTGACCTTAGACACTGACAAGGAGCCATTTATGCCCAATGCTATTTTTCATTTCCCGCCCGATTTTCGCTGGGGCGTCGCCACGGCCTCCCACCAGGTTGAGGGAGACAACACCAACAACCAATGGTGGCTTTGGGAGCAACAAGAGGGGCGCATCAAAAACGGCGACAAATCCGGCGCCGCCTGCGATTGGTGGCGCAACGCCGAGCGCGACTTCGATCAGGCCGCAGCCATGGGCCTCAACGCGATGCGGCTATCCATCGAGTGGAGCCGCGTCGAGGTCGCGCCAGGCCGCATTGACACGGCCGCCCTGGATCGCTACCGCGACATGGTCAAAGCGCTGCGCGAACGCGACATCGAGCCGATGGTGACGCTGCACCACTTCTCCAACCCGATCTGGCTGGAAGAAATGGGCGGCTGGCTAAACCCGGAGGTCGTATCCTACTTCCCGCGCTACGTCGAGCAAGTCGTGCGCGCATTGGGCGAGGACGTCACGCTCTGGTGCACCATCAACGAGCCCAACGTCTTCATCTACCAGAGCTACGTGGGCGGCATCTTCCCTCCCGGACAGAAGGACATGCGCACCGGCTTCACCGTACTCAAAAACATGCTCACAGCGCACGCCGCTGCCTACAAACTTATCCATCGCTTGCAACCCAACGCCCAAGTCGGGTTGGCGCACAATCTGCGCTT
Organism: Anaerolineae bacterium; assembly: GCA_034429675.1. Classification (GTDB taxonomy): domain Bacteria; phylum Chloroflexota; class Anaerolineae; order B4-G1; family SLSP01; genus JAKQHY01. The sequence goes on from DAOUFX010000404.1 coordinate 4,588, forward strand.
CTTCGACCCGGCCGATCCGCGCAAGCCGATGGATCGGCTGGTAGCGGGCATCCAGGACAGCTGTTTTAACGAAACGACGTTCAAAGCTGTGTGGAACGGCTCCTGGATACCGCCCCTGGGGTTCGGACCGGCGCTGGGGCTGCGCCGCACACTGGATTGGATCGGACTGAACTACTACACACGCGATCTGGTCGCGTTCGATCCCAAGGCGAGCGCAACCGCTTACGGACGCGCCGGACATTCACCGAACGCCGAAATATTGGACGGCGACTACGGCGAGTTGTATCCCGAAGGCATGAGCCGCGCCATTCGCCGGCTCTCGGCGATGAACATTCCGATCTACGTGACCGAGAACGGCATCCCCGACGCTGACGACAACCAACGCCCGCGCGCGCTGCTGCTGCATCTGCATCAAATGTGGAGCGCTATCCAGAACAACTATCCGGTGATGGGCTACTATCACTGGACTCTGACCGACAATTTTGAGTGGGCCGAGGGGTGGCAACTGCGCTTCGGCCTGATCGAAATGGATCCGGCGACCCAGACGCGCACTCCGCGACCCAGCGCCGATCTGTATAGCGCCATCGCGCGCGGCAACGCGATCACGCCGGAACTGCTCGACGCCTACGCGCCCGAACTGCGCCACACATTGCTGCCAGGATAAGGAGAGTTACAAGTTTCAAGCTATCAGGTTAGCAAGTTCAGATCTCTTTACTTGCAACTTGAAACTTGCCAACTTACAACTTAAAATTCTATGAAAACCGACGAATTAGACTATATCCTTCCCGAAGAGTTGATTGCACAGACGCCGGTGGAGCCGCGCGACAGCTCGCGGTTGTTGGCGCTCCATCGCGAGACAGGTGTGCTGGAACATCGCAGCTTCCGCGACATCGGCGAGTATTTGCGACCTGGGGATTTGCTGGTCGCCAACGAAAGCCGGGTAATGCCGGCGCGGCTTTTCGCCCGCAAAGAGCCGGGGGGCGGCAAAGTCGAGGTGTTGTTGCTGCGCCAGATCGAGGGAAACCGCTGGCGAGCGTTGGTCGGCGGGGCGCGCACGCGCGTCGGAACGCGCGTGCGCTTCTACAAAGACTCGCCGGACGGCGCCCCCTCCGAGCTCACCGCCGAGATCGTTGAAACCGGCGAGCTCGGTGAGCGCCTGATCGAATTCTCAGCGCCGGGGGAAACGTATTTCGACGCCCTGGGAGTCATGCCATTGCCGCCCTACATCCATCGCCGGCTGGAAGACCCGGAACGTTACCAGACCGTCTACTCGCACACCCTCGGCAGCGCAGCAGCGCCGACCGCCGGGCTGCACTTCACGCCGGAACTGTTGCTACAACTGCGCGAGCGCGACATCTCCCTGGCTTTCGTGACCCTGCACGTCGGTCTGGATACCTTCCGTCCGGTCACCGAAGACACACTGGAAGCGCACACCATTCACAGCGAATGGTGCCGCCTCAGCCCCGACGTGGCGGAACAGATCAATCGCGCCAAAATGAGCGGGGGACGCATTGTAGCCGTGGGCACCACCAGCGTGCGCGTTCTGGAAACGGCGGCGCATCACGGTCTGTTGCAAACCCCCGACGAAGTTTGCCCCTGGCGCCCTCTGGCGCCCTACGAAGGCTTCACCAAGCTCTACATCACCCCAGGATTCCAATTCCGCATCGTGGACACCATGATCACCAATTTTCATCTGCCAAAAAGCACCCTCCTGGCCCTGGTGATGGCCTTTGCCGGAGAAGACAACATCCGCCGCGCCTACGCCGAGGCCATCGCGCAGCGCTATCGTTTCTTCTCGTTTGGCGACGCGACGATCATCGTGTAACCTGCCTCCAAAACAAAAAAAAAACGTGAAACGCGAGGGATTCTCCCTCACGTTTCACGTTTCACGTTTCGCAACCCAGGCTAGAACAGGCTAAACCAATCCGTCCCGCCAATAATCGAACAGGCAAACAGCACAAAGAGAATAAACAGAATCACACCACAACCGATCCCCGTGCATGATGCCCCTCGCCCAAACCCGAAGCGATCCTGCAACCAGTCGAAAATCGCGTTAAGAAAAGCCAGCTTCAATAATCCAACCAGACACCCTGGACGATCGTTCATTGTAACACCCCTTTTGTAATACTGAATTCACCTTACGTGAAAGGCGTATTCTGAATTACGGCATCCACGTCGTCGAGTTGCGAACTTCCCTACCCCGCCTGGACCAATCCTTTGTTATCTACGCGCAATTTCGCCTGGCGGGCTTGCTTTTCGTTCACCAACATTAAAAGCAACAATCCGACAACCAGAAAAACCCCGATAGACAACAACCCGATGCGATGAGCAAATTGCTCCGCCTGATCAAGCGCATAGCCGTGCTGCTGTCCCCAATTTGCCGCCCAAAAGACCACTCGACCGTACATCGTCGGGCCGATGAACGATGACATACGTCCGGCCACGGCAAAGAAACCGTAAAACTCAGCGCTCTGACCGGCAGGCGTGAGCACGCCCACCATCGTGCGGCTGAGCGACTGCACACCGGCCATCGAAAAACCGGCCAACGCGCCAATCACAAAGAAAATGACCTGCGTCTGCGCCACGGCCATCGCCAGAATCGCGATCAACAACAAAATCAAGGACAACGTCAACGCGCGCCGGCTTCCCGTGCGATTGGCCATTTTCCCAAACAAATACGCCCCGGCAACATTGGCGACCTGAACCAGAATGACGAAGAAAATCAACCCCTGCTGCTGCAATCCGAACAACACCGCGCCGATAATGGAGGCAAAGTTCAGAGCCATAATCACGCCGCCGTCATAGGCCAAAAATGAGATGACGAATTTAACGAACTGCCGGAAAGTCCAGGCAGATCGCAGCGTGCGCGTCAGGCGCTTGACGCTCAAACTCACGTAGGTTTCGCCGGCAGGAAGCGACTGCGGGGGGTTGTGCTCTTCCAGACCGAGGAAAATAGGAATAGAAGAAAGCGCATAATATGCGGCCGTAATCACAAAAGAGATACGCACCATCAACGCGCCCTTAAAAATCATGATCAGGGGCAAAATGATCAAAAGGCACAACACACCGCCCGCCGAACCAAGCGCCCAACCGTTTCCCGAAACGCGGCTCATTTCTTCATCCGAAGCAATCTCCGGCAACAGCGCGTCGTAAAAGACCTGCGCGCTGCGATAACCAATCTCGGCAAGAATGAAAAAGAGCATCCCCAGAAAAACATCGCCCTTCTCCACAAAAAACAACAATCCGGTACATACACACGCGAGCAGGGTGAAGAAAAAGAGAAATCGCTTCTTCGAGGCCGTAAAATCGGCAATGGTGCCCAGAAAAGGCGAAATCAACGCCACCACCAGCATGGCAATCCCCACCGACGTCCCCCAGAGCTTCGACCCCTGCACGCCGCCAACGACCTGACCCTGAAAATAGGCCGAGTAGACCGCCAGCAGAATCACTGCAGCGTAGGCAGAATTGCCGAAGTCGTACATATACCAACACCAACGTTCGCGTCGCAAACGCTTCCCCTCAATTGTCCTGGCTGTCATGTAATTTGCATTCCTCTTTCATCGCTATTCGCATCTTCTCAAAATCTGGGGGTAGGGTTTGAGAAGATGCGAATAGC
>DAOUFX010000405.1:0-23355 GCA_034429675.1 Anaerolineae bacterium
CTAAGAAAGGCGCCTTGGATTTCGCGCGGTTGTTGTCCTTGATTCGTACTTGGGAACAGCAAGGTCACGACTTCTTCTCCTCCGCTCTCAGCCTGCTTTCTCAGCCCTGCTCATAAAACTAAACGGTTACGGTATATGTACGTGGAGTTCGTGTTCGACCAGAAGGTAGCGACGTGGTTGTTGTGCCACCGGCACGCCTTGGAGTTTTTCGGCGGAGTGCCCGAACGGGTGGTGATCGACAATCTCAAAACGGGGATCGCCAAAGCCTGTTGGGATGAACCGGAAGGGCAATACGCTTATCGGGAATGCGCCGAACACTACGGGTTCTTGATCAGCCCGTGCCGGGTGCGCACGCCGCAACACAAAGGCAAAGTGGAACAAGGCGGAGTGCACTACATGCAACGCAACTTCTGCGGCGGACGGGAAGCCACCACGCTCACGCAGGCCAACACGGAAGTGCGCGAATGGTGCCGCACGACGGCCGGGGAACGCCTACACGGCACGACGCGCGAGAAACCGGCAGCGCGACTGCCGCGCGAGCGCGAGTGTTTGCGCCCGTTGCCGGCCACGCCGTATGATCTGGCCATCTGGAAAAGTGTTAAGGTGCATCGGGATGGCTACGTGGTTTTCGAGAACGCCTACTATTCGGCGCCCTTCAAGCAGGTTGGGCGTACGCTCTGGGTGCGTGGCGGCGCACAAAGCGTGCGGCTGTACACGCAAGATTATCAGCTGATTGCGACTCATGACCGGGCGCAACAGCCGGGACAACGCTTGACGCATCCGGGGCATTTGCCGGAATACAAGCTCGCCGGAGTCCTGCTGACGCGCGAGAGTTGCCGAACTCAGGCGGAGACGATCGGCCCGGAAACCCTCAGAGTGGTGGAGCGACTCCTGGAACACCGCCCTGAAGATCGGCTGCGCACCGCCGGACGCATCCTGCGCCTGGCGCAAACTTTCACCTCGGCGCGCCTGGAAGCGGCTTGCGCTCGCGCCGGGCGCTTCGACGATACGCGCTACGTCACCCTCAAAAACATCCTGCAACAAGGGTTGGATCGGCAAGCGCTTCCCGAACCGCCCGCGCCCCCGCCACCGGCGAAAATCTTCGCGCGTCCGGTGCTGGAACTGCTGGGCCATCTGTTGGGAGGTGGGCTATGTCACTGAGTCAGCAACTCGCCCCACAGTTGAAACTCTTGCGCCTCTCCGGCATTCTGGAGACCCTGGAAACGCGCAATCAGCAAGCGATTGCCGGGCAGTGGGCCTACGTCGAATTCCTGGCGCGCCTCTTGGAGGACGAAGTCGAACGGCGCGCTCAGAAGCAGTTGACCCTGCGCGTGCGCCGCGCCGCCCTCAATTCGACCAAGACCCTGGAAGACTTCGACTTCGCTTTCAATCCCTCCCTCAATCGCCAGCGCGTTTTGGACCTGGCCGCTTGCACTTACATCCACCAACACCGCAATGTCCTCCTCTGCGGCCCCACCGGCGTCGGGAAGACGCACCTGGCCCAAGCCCTGGCCCACGAAGCCTGCCGTCACGGCTGCGACGTCCTCTTCGTCAACACCTACAAGATGCTCCAGCACCTCAACGGCGGCCGCGCTGATGGCTCCTTCGAGCGTCGTCTTCAGACCTTCCTCCGCCCCGACCTCCTCGTCCTCGACGACTTCGGCCTCAAGCCCCTCCTGCCTCCCGCCCCGGAAGACTTCTACGACGTCATCAATGCCCGTTACGAGAAAGGCAGCATCCTCATCACCTCCAACCGTGACATCTCCGAATGGCCCGACCTCTTCCGCGATCCCCTCCTCGCCTCTGCCGGCCTCGATCGTCTCACTCACAATGCCCACCTCCTCGTCATCACCGGCCGCAGCTTCCGCGCCCATGGCCATTCAATCCCTTCCCAGGAGGTGTCCAGCTCAGCTTAACCTGGCGTCGGTATCTGGCTTCAGGCCACTGAGTTTACGCCTTCCTCTCCGCCTTTTTTGGCCCCCTTTGGCCGTAAATCACTGGCCCCTTCTCGGACGTAAATTGACACGGTGCTTCCCAAATGGTCGCCGAAGAGGTAGGTAGGGTTGGCGGTTCCTTTGCGCATCGCGACGCGCTGGCCGCCGGCGTAGTAGTATTTTACCATTGTGCTGGTGTTGCCGGTCCACTCGATGATGTTGCCGATGTAGTAGGTGGTCACACCGCCCATGGTGGGTTTGACGCGGTTGCCGTCGCCGTCATACACGAAGCTGGCGCTGTTCACGCCGCTCACGGCGGTCAGGCGGTTTTCGGCGTTGTAGCTCAGGGTGGAGGCGCTGCCGGAGCGCAAAGTTCGGTTGTTATGGTTTGCGTTTGTATCTGCGATAGCAAACGCAGCCACCTGAGTTACTTAAACTCAGGTGGCTACACTTTTTGTTGTTAAAGAATGGACGACCCGGACTAATTCACTATTTTAGCCCTTACATCTGAGGCTACTGCTGAGTTATTTTGCTTTTGTGTAGGACCATTCAGCAGCTGGGCCTATATGCAACACATTCCCATCAGGTGTATAGAGTGACCAATGTTCGTATTCGCTCGAGTAAATTGGAAAGAGTCGTAGGGTAGTGTCCTTGTCAAACGTTAGAACAGTCTCGAAAACAGGTAGGATTAAATCAATGGCGTGGAGTTCAAGATTCTCTATACACTTGACCGCATTGTGAAGTTCTGAACGTGAATCTTCGGAAGCTGCTACAAATTTTTCGCCTCTTTGTAGACACCATGCACAATACATTACCCACAAGTGCCACTCACCGTGCGGACGGCCAGGGACTTTATCATCATAGATAACATTACCGAATTCCAGTGTAACGAAACTACCGATGCCTAATTCTACGCGCCAAGGCTTCTGGCCTATCAAAGGTCTGAATATGTTCTGTATTTCTTGATCATCTTGTCTTTTCATCGCGCTACTCCGCTCCTGTTTCAAAAAGATTCAGTCCCTCATCGACTATATCCCAATAGCCGGGGTCTTCCAGATAATGTAGCGATTCATGTAATTGGCGTACTTCATTCGCGTTGAGAGGGCGTCCCAGCTGCTTTTCAATTTCCTTGACAGCGCCGTTGAATTGTTTGTTTTGAGCTATATTGCTTCCCGGTCTTCCTTTTGCATTTCCTCTGTTCCCTTCTATCGGATTTTTCTTAGCATAAGAAATCACGCCCAATCCCAAGCCTGCTTCGGCGACGCCGGAAGCAGCCAGAGCCACCTCAGCGGTTACAGCTCCGGCAGTGGGGATGGCGCAAGCGCCCGCAGTGCCAACCGTGCAGACGGCGCCGACGCCTAGTGTTGGAATCAGTGCGGTCGCTCCTTCTATGATTTTGAGGGCGCCATCTACCGTCATTGCAACGCTTGTGATCTGGCTGGCGATGCGCCCTGCTTGCCGTCCTGATTGGAAATTCTCATTGGGGTCAAGATCCCAAAAAGGTGAGCCCGTCTTGACGAGCACCAGGTCCATCGCGCCTTGACTCATATCCACGAGATACTGTGTGGCCGCTCCCGCCAGGTAGGCTACCCATGCCGGTATATGTCCACTTGGGTCTACATAGGCCAAAGGGTTATTAAAAGCGTACGAATAGCGGTTGAGCGCCTGAGGATTTGCCAGGTCAGGTGTTATTGTATCCGCCTGAACGAACCTCGCAAGCGCAGGATCGTAGTACCTTGCCCCATAGAAGTACAACCCAATGCTGGAATCATTCCGCTGCCCGGTATACTGGAACGCGGTAGGGCTGCTGCCGTAGCGCGTCCCGCCCCAGGGATAGTAGCGCTGCTCGGTGGGGTTGCCCGATCCGTTGACGTAGGTCTTGGATGTGCTCCCCAGGTGGTCGCCGAAGAGCCAGGTGGTGACGCTGCCTTTCTTCATCGCGACGCGCTGGCCGCCGGCGTAGTAGTATTTTACCATGGTGGCGGTGCTGCCGGTCCACTCGAAGTAGTTGCCGATGTAGTAGGTGGTCACGCCGCCCATCACCGATTTGACGCGGTTGCCGTCGCCGTCATACACGAAGCTGGCGCTGGCGGCGCCGCTCACGGCGGTCAGGCGGTTTTCGTGGTCGTAGGTGAGGGTGGAGACGCTGCCGTTGAGGGTGCGCGTGGTCTGGTTGCCGTTGGGGTCGTAGCCGTAGCTGTTCACCGGGGTTCCCCCGGTGGAGAGGCTGGCGACGGCGTGGCGATGGGCCGCGTTATTGTACCAGTAATCGTAGCTATCTCTGGTCATCAGGTTGCCGATCTCGTTGTAGGAGAAACTCTGGGAGTATATCCCATCATTTCCGCCAGTGGCGGTGGCGGTGATCATCCGGCTGAGGCTGTCGTAGCCGAATCTCTGGGTCTGAGCTCCGCCGGCGGTATTGTAATCCACAATGCTTGTGACGTTGCCCACTTTGTCATAAGTGTAGGTCATATTCTGCAGCGCGGTGTTGTTGGGCGGCGCGCTCGCCCCGGTCTTGAGGGTTTGCAGCCGCCCCTGGCCGGCCGCGATCCAGTCGTAGTAGCCGTAGGTGGCGTAGAAGGCGTTGTTGCCGTAGTTGCGCCGGGTCAGCCGTCCGGCGATGTCGTAGGCGCTGCTGTTCACGTAGATGAAACCGCTGGCGACGCTGTTCACCTGGCCCGCCGCGTTGTAGGTGGTGTTGACCAGTTCCCCCGCAGTCCCGCCGCCGTTGTTCTGGGGGTAGCGCATGGCCGTCACGCGATCCAACGGGTCGTAGCTCCATTGGGTGACGAAGGTGTCGCTGGCGCCGATGAGCTTGGTCTCCTGCGTCACCCGCCCGCGCACATCGTAAACCCAGGCGGTGCTCCCTGAAGCGTCGGTCATGCCGGTGCGCTGGCCCTTGCCGTAGGTTCCGGCGTCATAGCTGTAGCTGACGTTCAGCGAGGGGTTGCTGGTGGGGCAGCTGTTGTCGCTGCGGTAGTGTTTGCCGGTCAGGCGATTGAGCGCGTCGTAGTAGAAGCAGATGCGCTGGCCGCGCGCATCGGTCTGGCGGGTGAGGTTGCCGTTCAGATCGTAGGCGTAGCTCCACGCGCCCATGTCAGGATCGGTCATTGCGGTCTTGCGGCCCAGGCTGTCGTAGGTCATGGTGGTGACGTTGTTCAGGGTGTCGGTGACGATGGCGAGGTTGCCCAGTGCGTCGTAAGTGTAGCGGGTGCGGGCGTAGTAGGCGCTGGCGTTCGCCAGGGCGACCCAGTCGAGCGGCTGGGTGTACTCGCCGGTGTACTCGCGCACGACGATGAGTTGCCCATAGTCATCCACGGCGCTGATCTTGAGATGGTTCAGCGCGTCCCGTACCGCCGTCTGTCGCCCGTAGTAGTCGAAGCGGCTGGTTTCCCCGTTCGTGGCGACGACCTGCGTCGGGCGGCCCAGGTCGTCGTATTGGGTGGTGGTTTTGGCCGCGTCGGGCGAGGGCGACACGTACCATGGCCCGTCCACGCTGCCGGTGCGGGTGTAGGGGACGCTCTGGGCGATGACGTTGCCCACGGCGTCGTAGCGCTGATCCACCACGCCGGCGGTCGCGCCGTTGAATTCTGATTGTGTCTGGACGACGCGCCCCAGGCCGTCGAAAACCTGGCGGCTCCAAAGGGTGTTGCCGGCGGCGTCCTCCTTGGCGTAGGCGCTGGCGGCGAAGAGTTCCTTCACGCCGACTTCGTCCACGTAAACTGTGCCGCCTTGCGGGGTGTTCAGGCTGAGGCGGAAGCGGTTGGCGTTAGCGGGCAGCGTCACACTGCCGATGAGCAGTTCCCAGGCGCCGGCGGTGGCGCGGCAGCCGACTTCCGCGTTGTGGCCGGCGACGCCGGAGACTTTCAGGCATAGTTGCGCGCTGCCGATGGTCTTGACGTAGGCGTAGACCTGGTAGGTGCGCCCCGCCTGCCCGCCGCTGAGGTCCTGGTAGACGTAATGATCGGGCGTGTCCTCCGCGTCAATTCTCAGACTGTGGGTGTCCGAGTAGAACTGGTTGGGGTCTTGGGCGTAGGTCTGGACGTTGCCCGGGTCGCTCTCGGTCCAATTCGTTGAACTGACACGGTTCTCGAAGCCGGAATTGAGCAGGGTGGGCAGCGCGCCCTGCGGGTCGTGGTAGACGTAACGGGTGGTGGGCGGGCTGAAGTTGTCGCCTGGGCGCACTTCCATGAGCAGGCGCCCGAACGGATCGTAGCTGTAGATGGTGCGGGTGGCGACGTTGTAGTTGGCATAAGTGCGCTGCACCTGGCCGAACAGGCCGAAGTCGCCGCTGATGCCCGTTTCTTCGTTGACTTCATAGTAGTTGGTCGTGGAGCACAGTTCCACAGTGGTGTTGTCGGCGCTGCACGATTCAATGGGGAACAGGTGATAGAGGTTTTCGTAGGCGATGACGGTCGTGTTGCCCTTGGGGTCGGTCGTATGGGTCAGGTTGCCCCAGGCGTCGTAGCCGTAAACGGTGCTTGCCCACGTCCCCCCGGCCCCGCCGCGATCCACGCGGGTCAGGCGGCCCTGGCTGGGGGGCAGGGTGATGGTGCCGTCGTAGTAGTTGAGCGTTTCCGTTTTCAGGTTGGCGCCGCCCGCGTCGCTGGCGACGATGCCGCGGTACACGCGCTCGCGGCTGACGGTATTGACGATCCAGACGTTGACGTTGCTGTTGACCGAGTATTGGCGATGGATGGTGCGATCGTCATTGGCATGGGTGGTGTCGCCGTACTGGAATTCGGCGATGGGGTGGTTGTAGCCGTCGTAATTGTACGCCACGGCGCTGGTGGTCGTCGCGCCGCCCTGGTAGCGGGTGGTGTCAATCCGGATGGGGTGGGTGAACCAGGCGCTGCCCATGTCGGTGTGGTCCCAGGTCGTGTCGGTCTGCTGCTTGAGCGCGTTGTCGCCGTCGTAGAGCTGGCTGCGGTATTCCAGACTACTGCGCCATGCGGTCGCCCCGAGATCGTCGGTGTAGTAGGAATGTACAGCGCGGGTCAACAGCGCCCCATCGTAGCCGTAACTGCGCGCGGTCACGGTGGCGTGGCCCGCCAGCGGGCCGATGGCGTTCAGGGTTGACAGTCCCCGGCACAGGCTGCCGTAGTTGGTCGCGCCCGGGCCGCCGTCGTTTTGGTCGTAACAGCGCGCGCCGTATTCGTAGGTCACGCGCGCCGGGGATTTGACGATGGCCTGGAGACCGTCGAAGGTGCGTATTTCGGTGACGCGATAGTTGAAGAACTGGTCGGTCGGGTTGGCGCGTCCGTCGTCGGCGTAGCTGAATTCGGTGCGCGCGCCGTAACCGTTGGCGACGCTGATCATACGCGGGTAGTTGTAGGCCACCTGTTCGTGGTAAGAGCTGCAGCCGATGCAGACGGTCTTATTGCGAAAGTCCTGGTAGGCGAAGGTGGTCGCGGGCAGTCCCGCGCCATTGTCGCCGCTGCGCCGCTGGATGGCGCGCAGCTCGCGAATGAGGCCCTCGGGGAGGGGGCTGAGCGGCAGTCGTTCGTTGTAGGTGAATTGATAGAGGCTCTGGCGCGCCCCGTTCTGCCAGACTTCGATGCGGTCCAGGCGGTTTTGTTTTCCGAAGATGGGGGCGGAACTCCAGGCGGGTTGCGCCGGGAATTGCACGCTGTTGGTGATGAACTTGACTTCGGTCAACCACTGGTTGCTGCCGTAGGCGTTGTAGCGGATGGAGCTGAGGAGGCTGGCGGTGTCGCGGTAGGTGTCGCCGCCGTATTCGGCGCCGCCGTGCGCTTCGTTGTAGGTCACTGCGGTGACGTTGCCAAACACGTCGCTGATGTAATCTACCCGCCAGCGATACGCGGCGTAGTTGGGGGCGCGCCCGACGTATTTGAGGCCGCCGCTGTTGTTGGTGTTGTAGACTTTGTAGAGCACTTGTTCGGAGTTGACGGTGAAGCCCAGGCGGTAGAAAGTGCCGTCGGCGGCGCGCACTACCCAGTATTCCTTGGTTTTGTTGGCGCCGGCGTTGGGGTTCTGCGTGGCGCAGTTATTGTCGTCGCTGCAATCGTTGACGCGCTCGATGTAGAGGTCGGGCGCGCCGACGGCGTAGTAGCGCCCGTGATCCACAGTACCCGCCGCCGCGACCAGCTCGTAACCGGCGCCGTTGAGCAGCAGGGTGAAGTTGTTGTCGGCCTTCAGCCATTGGGTGTTGGTGGGTGGGAAGGCGTAGCCGACGTCGGTGCGCACGATGTCCACCAGGTCCACCGACCAGCCCAGGCCCACCCATTCGCTGTCCACCAGCGAGAGGATACCGTCCATGCGGCTGCTGTTGTACGAAACGTTGAGCGCCGGCTGGAAGCGTCCGCGCGCCGCGGGCAGTTCGATGGGGTAGTTGTAGGCTGCCGCGCCGCGGAAGAGGGCGACGGTGGGGGCGTTGTAGGTCAGTTGCCAGCCGCCGTAGATGCCGGAACTGCCGCCCCCGGCGACCGCCGCAACGCCGGCGACTTCCGTGACGCCGCCGGTGGTCGTGAGCGGAGCGGTGTCGGTGATTGCGGGCGTGACGGTGACAACGCCGGTGGTCGTGAGCGGGGCGGTATCGGTGATTGTAGGCGTAGGCAACGGCGATTGCAGCGGGGCGACGGCGACGCCGTCCGTGGCCGTCACGGTATCGGTGTTAGTAACGGTAACGGTTTGCGACGGTAGAGACGCAAAATTTTGCGTCTGTACAGCCGGTTCCTGCAATTGCGCCGGTAGAGACGCAAGATCTTGCGTCTCCGCCGCCAGGGCAACGGCCGCCGCCACATTGGGCGGCAGCAACAAACTGGCGATAACCAGCCAGGACAGACATAGCCAGATAAAACGATAACGGGTTGCGCTCATAGATCGGTTGACTCCTTGGGTATGGATTGGAATGTGGGAGTGAGAGCGAACCGTGTCAGTAGAGACGCAAAATTTTGCGTCTCTCCGGGTTCAAATCATATTGATTGCCATCCGTATCTGATGCAAATTTTAATACAATGGCGCGTTTTGTCAAGAGGAAAACCGTGGCCGCTTAAGTCCCCCGTCCCTTTGCCGGCCCCGACTATGCGACTATCTGACTGAAGACTGCGCGCCGCGCGCTGCGCATTTCCGCTTGACCTCATCCCCGCTCCCGTATATCATAGGGGAGTGTAATTTTCCTGTGGGGAGGTCAAGTGTGAAGACGAAACTTTTATCTCTGATATTGGCAGTGATGTTGTTGGCCGCGGTGTTCCCGGTTTACGCGGCGCCCGAAGCTACGGGGGGCACGGTTTATGTGGTTCAAGCGGGCGATACGTTGTTCAGCATTGCCCGGCGCTATGGCGTGGATGTCAACGCGCTGGCGCAGGCCAACGGGATTGTGAACCCGGCGCAGATTTACGTGGGGCAGCAGTTGACGATTCCCGGCAGCGCGGCTGCGCCCGCGCCCGGCGGCAGCGCCGCGCCCGCGACGTCCGGCGGCGCCTACGTGGTTCAGCCCGGCGATACGATGTACAGCATCGCTGCACGCTACAACACCACGCCGTGGGCGATCGCGCAGGCGAACGGGATCTACAACACCAATTACATTTACGTGGGCCAGCAGTTGATCATCCCCGGATTGGCGCCGGCGACGCCGGCCAAACCGGCGACGACGACCCCCTCAACCGGGTCCGGCGGCGGCTGGCGCGGCGAGTACTACTCCGGCACGGAGACGACCGGCGGCGCGCTCTTTGCGCGCAACGATCGCGCCATCAATTTCCGCTGGGGGATGGCTTCGCCGGATACACGCCTCAATACGGACAAGTTCGCGGTGCATTGGACGCAGACGATCAATTTCCGCGGCGGGTTGTACCGCTTCCAGATCACGGCCGATGACGGTGTGCGCCTGTGGGTGGACGGAACGCCGGTGCTGGACGAGTGGCGCGCTCAGAACGAGACGGTGTACGAGCGGGACGTTGTCCTGACGCCGGGCAACCATCTGATCGCGCTGGATTATTTCGACGACGCCGGCGCTGCGACCATCCAGTTCACCTTCAAGCGCCTGGGCAACGCCCCGACGAACGGGTCGGCGACTCCCGTCGCCGGGCAGGCCACGCCTACGCCGGTTGGCGGCGGCGCGGCTCCGGCGGATTCCTGGCTGGGCCAGTATTTCGGCAATGACAAATTGGAGGGCGCTCCGGTGGTCACCCGCTACGACGCCAGCGTCAATTTCGACTGGGGCCTCGCGGCGCCGGTGGGCGGCATCCCCGACAACTATTTCAGCGTGCGTTGGACGCGCTCGGCGTGGTTCTACGAGGACAACTATCTGTTCTGTATGCGCGCGGATGACGGCGCGCGCTTCTACGTGGACGGCGTGATGGTCATCAACGAGTGGCACGGCTCCAACGGCGGCACCGGCTACTGCGCCGAGGTGGACATGACCAAGGGCAACCACGTGCTGGTCGCCGAGTACTACGAAGACGGCGCCAATGCGCTCGTCCAGGTCTGGTGGGAGCGCCGCTAAGGTTGACTTTTTCCGAAAACGGGGTATCACTGTCCCCGGTTTACGGCCCGTCTTTACCAGGAACGTGGGTATTGATTTAAAAGGTTTTTTGCGGGCGGCGCGACATCCCGCCCGCAAAAACCTCCCAAAATTCCTGGACTTTAAGACTTTGGACTTTAGACTTTAGACTATATCTTAGGGGAGAGACATGTTAGTTACCAGTAAAGAGCTTTTGTTGGATGCGCAGAAGAACGGCTATGCGGTGGGGGCTTTCAACACCAATAACCTGGAGATTACTCAGGCCATCATTAAGGCCGCCGAGGCCAAGAAGGCGCCCGTCCTGGTGCAGATTTCGGCCGGCGCGCTGAAATACGCCGGCGCGGAGTACCTGCCGATGCTCGTCGCCAAGTTCGCCCAGGTCGCCAGTGTGCCGGTCGCCATTCACCTGGATCACGGCCCGAGTTTCGAGGTGGTGATGCAATGTCTGCGCGCCGGGTTCACTTCGATCATGCGCGACGCTTCCAAGTTGCCCTACGACGAGAACGTGGCGGAAGTGCGCAAGGTCGTGGAGGCCTGCCACCTGGTGGGCGTGCCGGTCGAGGCCGAAATCGGCAAGATCGGCGGCGCGGAAGAGCACGTGGTCGTCAGCGAGCGCGAAGCGCTGATGAGCGATCCCGACGAATGCGCCCGTTTCGCCGACGACGCCGGGTTCGATTTCCTGGCGGTCGCCATCGGCAACGCGCACGGCTTCTACAAGGGCGAGCCGAAGCTGGATTTCAAGCGCCTCGAAGCCATCCGTGACCGCGTTTCTATTCCCCTGGTGCTGCACGGCGCCTCCGGCATTCCCGACGCGCAGATCACCATGGCCGTCGAGCGCGGCATCTGCAAGATCAACATTGACACCGAGATCCGCAACGCCCTCGTGCGCAGCATTCAAAAGTTCACGGCAGAGAATCCGGACGAAATTGACCCGCGCAAGGTCTTCGGTCCGGCCATCAAGGCGATGCAGGCCGTGGTCGAGAGCAAGATCGAAATCTTCAAGAGCGCCGGTCGCGGCTAGAGTTTTTCGATCTTCTGGTTTTTTTTCTTCACGTGGGGGAGGGGCTTGCTCCTCCCCTTTTATGTTATCATGATCGGGTGGGTGCGATGAATGTTGTCATGGTTTCACCTTATTTTCCGCCGAATTATTACCACTTTGCGGTTGCGTTGCGGCGCAACGGCGTCAACGTGCTGGGATTGGGCGACGCTCCCTACGGCAGCTTGCGCGATGAGCTGCGGGGTGCTCTGACCGAATACTACCGCGTGGACGACCTGCACGATGGCGACCAATTGACCCGCGCCTGCGGCTATTTCACCCATCGCTACGGCAAGCTGGATCGCGTCGAGTCGCACAACGAGCACTGGCTGGAAAGCGACGCCCGGCTGCGCACCGACTTCAATCTGGCCGGCCCGAAATTCGACGACATGGTGTGGGTCAAGCAGAAGTCGCAGATGAAGTGGGTGTTCACACAGGCCGGCATCGCCGTCGCGCCGGGCGCGGTGACGCGCACGTTGGTCGAGGCGCAGCGCCTTGCCGCCGAAATCGGGTACCCGCTCATCGCCAAGCCGAACGTGGGGGTGGGGGCGGCGGCGACGTACAAGTTGCACAACGACGCCGAGTTGCAGTCCTTTTTTGCCATGAAGCCGTCGGTTGACTATATGCTGGAAGCGTTCATCCAGGGCAAGCTTTATTCGTTTGACGGGTTGACGGATCAGGATGGCGAGATTGTCTTCCACACTTCACATTTTTTCAGCCAGGGGATTATGGAAACCGTCAACGAGGGGTTGGATCTGTACTACTATTCGCTGCGCGACTTGCCGGCCGGCCTGGAGGAAGTTGGGCGGCGCGCTGTGGCCGGGTTCGGGCTGCGCGAACGATTCTTTCACATCGAGTTTTTCCAGGTGGCCGCGGGCGAGTGGGTGGCGTTGGAGGTGAACATGCGCCCGCCGGGTGGGTTGACGATGGATATGTTCAACTACGCCAACGACGCCGACTTGTACCAGGAATGGGCCAACGTGGTAGCCCGCAACGCCATCTCAAAGCCGTGCACGCGCCCTTACCATTGCGCCTACGTCGGGCGCAAGTCCGCCCTGACCCATCGCCTGTCGCACGCGGAGGCTTTGCGCCGCAGCGGCGAATTGCTGGCGCATCACGAGGCCATCGCGCCGGTGTTGGCGCCGGCCATCGGCGACTACGCCTATTTGTTGCGCTCGCCGGATCTGCCGGCGTTGCAAAGCGCGATTGACGACCTGATCGCTCAGGTGTAGGAGCGTGGCATGAATCTGGTGTTGCTCTCGCCGCATTTTCCCCCGAATTTTTACAATTTTGCCGTAGGCGCGCGCGCTGCCGGCGTCAATGTGTTGGGCATCGGGGATGCGCCGATGGACTCTCTGCGCCCGGAGTTATGCAACGCCTTGAATGAATACTATCTGGTGCACGATCTGCACGATTACGACTCGGTGATGCGCGCCTGCGCCTATTTCATTTTCCGTCACGGGCGGATTGATCGCCTGGAATCCCACAACGAGCACTGGCTGGAGACGGACGCGCGTCTGCGGCTCGATTTCAATGTGCCGGGGTTGACCCTGGCCGAGACGCAGCGGGTCAAACGCAAATCGGTCATGAAGCAGATTTTTACCGACGCCGGGATCGCCACGCCGCGCGGTCGGGTCATCACGACGCCGGAAGCGGCGCGCGACTTCATCGCCGACGTCGGCTATCCCGTGGTGGTCAAACCCAACGTTGGCGTGGGAGCTGCCGGCGCCTTCAAGATCGGGACGCCGGTGGAGCTGGAGCCATTCTTTGCCCGCGAGTTCTGGGCGGATTATCTGATCGAGGAATTCATCTCGGGGCAGTTGCATTCGTTCGACGGGTTGACGGATCAGACCGGACGCATCGTGTTTTGCGCGGCGCATTTTTACCAGCCGGCCATCATGGAAGTGGTGAACGAAGATCTGGACGTGTTCGCCTGTTCGCTGCGCGAGATTCCGCCCGGATTGGAGGCCGCCGGACGGAGAGCCGTTGCGGCGTTCAACGTGCGCGAACGTTTTTTCCACATCGAGTTTTTTCACCGACCTGCCGATGACGCCTGGATCGCTCTGGAGATCAACATGCGCCCGCCGGGCGGCCCGATGATGGATGTGTTCAACTTCGCCAACGACATCAATCTTTATGAACAATGGGCCAACGTTTTGGCCTACAACGCTTTTACCACCTCCTATTCGCGGCCTTACTTTTGCGCTTTTGTCGGGCGGAAGCAGTACCGCGGCCACAAGCACACACTGGAAGAGATTCTGGAGAAGTACGGCCATCTGCTGGTCCATCACGAACCGATTGCGCCGGTTTTGGCGCGCGCGATGGGCAATTATGCTTATTTGTTGCGCTCCCCGGCGATGCCGGAGCTGCGCGAGGCCATTGATTTTATCCTGGAAACCGAGGCGGGGACGCTATGAAAATTGAGTACCACAAAATCTGGAGTGAATCGCTGAGCCGCGACATGGAGCTGAAGACTTACGGCCACGCCGGCAAACCGCTCCTGGTTTTCCCTTCCGGCTGCGGGCGTTTCTACGAGTTTGAAGACTTTGGCATGGTCAAGGCCATTGCCGATTTCATCGAGAACGGCAAGCTCCGGCTTTACACCGTGGACAGCGTGGATGGCGAGGCGTGGCTGGCCCACGGAAAACATCCCGGAGATCGCGGCTGGCGCCACGAGCAGTACGACCGGTACATTGTTCAGGAAGCGGCGCTGTTTATTCGCGAGCACAGCGATTGGCCGGGCAAGCTGATCACCACCGGCTGCAGCATGGGCGGGTATCACGCTGCTAACTTCTTCTTCCGCCATCCCGACGTGTTCGACACGCTCATTGCGTTGAGCGGTTTGTTTGGCCCGCGCTATTTCGTGGGCGACTATGTGGATGACCGGGTCTACCACAACTTCCCCTTGCTCTATCTGCCACAACTCACCGATCCGGTGTATCTGGAGCAGTACCGCGCCGGCCGGATCATCGTCTGCACAGGGCAGGGCGCCTGGGAAGAAGACTGCATCGCCGAGATGCGCGCTCTGGAAGGCGTTCTCAAGGCGCTGGACGTCCCGGCGTGGTTCGACTACTGGGGCTACGACGTCAACCACGACTGGCCCTGGTGGCAGCGCCAACTGCCCTATTTTTTGAATAGCTTGAATTTGTGATTGGGGGATTAGGGGATTAGGGATTAGGGATTAGGGATTAGGGATTTGGGATTAGGGATTTGGGATTTGCCCAATCCTCTATTCTCCTCAATCCCCCAGTCCCCCAGTCCCTCAATCCCTCAATCCCCACTTACTACTTTAGGAAGGTTCTATGAAAACATTGCGAGAACAGATGACCGATTTGCTCCGGCTGGGTCTGGAGCGGGTGCAGGCGGCGGGGGATCTGCCGCCGTTTGACATTCCCGACTTCATCCAGTTGGAGCCGACCAAACACGCGGCGCACGGCGATTACGGGTCGCCGGTCTGCCTGGGGCTGGCGAAGGCGCTGCGCCGCGCCCCGTTGCAGATCGCGCAGGCCGTTCTGCCCCACATTCCGGTGGAAGCGTGCGTCGCGCGGGTGGAGATCGTCGCGCCGGGGTACGTCAATTTTTGGCTGAGCGAGCCCTGGCTGGCCGCGCAGACGCCGGTCATTCTGGGCGCCGGCGCGGAATGGGGCAACCTTGAGATCGGCGCGGGCAAGCGGGTGCAGGTGGAATTCGTCAGCGCCAACCCTACCGGGCCGATCACGATCGGTTCGGCGCGCAACGCGGTGATCGGCGACACGCTGGCCTCGGTGCTGGCGGCTGCGGGGTACGCGGTGTTGCGCGAGTACTACGTCAACGATGCCGGCTCGAAGGTGCGGCACTTCGGCGGCAGCATCCTCAGCCGTTACGGGGAGCTGTTCGGCGAGGCGATCCCTTTCCCGGAGCAGGGCTATCCCGCTGCCTACGTGACCGATCTGGCGCGGGAGGCCGCCGACAATGAGGGCCGCCGCTATCTGGAGCTGGAGCGCGACGTCGCCGTCCGCGCTCTGGGGCGTTGGGGCATCGCGCGCGTCCTGGACACGGTACGCGACGATCTGGCGCAGTTGCGCGTGCATTTCGACGAGTGGTTCCACGAGACTTCGCTGTACGAATCGGGCCTGTTCGAGACGATGATGGCGAAGTTGCGCGACGGCGGCTATTTGGTCGAGCGCGAGGGCGCGATCTGGTTCCACCATCCCGACCTGGAGAAAGACGCGGTGCTGGTGCGCTCGCCGCAGGTCATCGCCGACCCGGAGGATCGCCCGACGTATCTGGCTTCGGACATTCCTTATTTGTGGAATAAGATCGTGGAACGCGGTTTCGATCAGGCCATCTACGTCTGGGGCGCCGACCATCACGGCGATGTGCCCCGCGTGCAGGCGGCGGCCAGAGCGGTGGGCGTAGACCCCGACCGGCTGGTTTTTATCCTTTACCAGATGGTGACGTTGCTGCGCGGCGGCGTGGAAGTGCGCATGTCCAAGAGCTCCGGCGAATTCGTCACGCTCCGCGAGCTGGTGGACGAGGTGGGGCCGGATCCCATCCGCTTTATGATGTTGACGCGCACCGTGGACGTGACGCTGGACTTCGACCTCGATCTGGCCGTCGAGCAGTCGGACCGCAATCCGGTGTACTACGTGCAGTACGCTCACACGCGCATCGCCGGCGTGCTGCGCAAAGCCGAGGAGTCCGGCTTCATCCCGGACGCACCCGGCGACCCGGCCTTGCTGATCCATCCCTCCGAGCTGGCGCTGATCCGCAAGATGCTGGCGCTGCCGGAAATCATCGCCGTGGCCGCCGCGACGATGGCGCCGCACCACCTCACCACCTACGCTGCCGAGTTGGCGGCGTTTTTCCACGCTTTCTACCGCGATTGCCGCGTCGTAGACCCCGACGCGCCCGCGCTCTCCCAGGCTCGCCTGATGCTCGCGCGCGCCGCCAAAGCCGTCCTGGCGCGCACGCTGCACCTGATGGGCATGGATGCGCCGGACCGGATGTAATAAATAGGGGTATTTTCGCGGGCGAGGAATCGTCCGCGAAAATACCCTTTTCTTTCGGCTTGAAATTATTTCGAGGGGGAATTTAATTTTCATGGGACTGAAACCCGATCGTTGGATTCGTACAATGGCGTTGGAGCACCAGATGATTGACCCGTTTTTTGACGGGCAGAAGCGCAATGGCGTGATTTCGTACGGGCTGTCTTCTTACGGCTACGACATCCGCGTTGCCAATGAGTTCAAAGTATTTACGTCGGGCGTGGGCGACCTGGCCGTGGTGGACCCGAAAGACATTGACACCCGCGCAATGATTGATTTCACCGGCGATGTCTGCATCATCCCGCCGAATTCGTTCGCGTTGGCGCGCAGTCTGGAGTATATGCGGATACCGACCAACGTGCTGGGCGCGGTGCTGGGAAAATCCACCTACGCCCGCTGCGGCATTGTGACGAACTTCACGCCGTTGGAGCCGGGCTGGCATGGCTTCATCACCATCGAGATCAGCAACACCACGCCGCTCCCGGCCAAGATTTACGCGAACGAGGGCATCGCCCAGGTGCTTTTCTTCGAGGGCGACGAACCCTGCGAGGTGTCGTACGCCGACAAGCACGGGAAATACCAGGGGCAGGTGGGCGTGGTGTTGCCGAGGCTATAAGAGCTGTGAAACGGTTTATCTCGTGGGCCTGCGCCGTTCTGGCGGCGCTGATCTGGTCGGCGGCTCTTTTGGCGCTGACGGTGTGCTTCACGCTGCATAGCCCCAACCTTTACCGGCGTATCCTCCGGGAAAGCCGTTTTTTGGAGCGACTGAGCGACCAACTGGCGATCGAGTTGCCGCGTCTGGTCCCCGAAACAGTGTGGCCGGGTTGGGCGCCGCGCTCGCCGGAGGCGTTGAGCGCGGTTTTCGACGCCGCCTTCGCGCCGCAATCCCCGACCGAAGAGCGCCTGGCGCAATGGGCCGTCTCGTGGGGGCGCTGGGCCACCGGCGACGCGCCCGCGCCGGAGCGCTTGAGCGTTCTGGTGGCGGATCACCTGGACGATGAGCGTATTGCGCATATCGCCGCCGCGCTCTGGGCGGCGCTCTCCGCTTGCGCGCAGCCTGGCGACCCCTACTGCATCCCCGCATCACCCGGCGATTACCCGGCGCTGGGCCTGCAACAGCGCGTCTGGCTGGACGATTTCACCCCCGAGGTGCTGTACTGGCTCGATGGCGAAGAATCCGCCTGGCTGGCGACGCTGCCGGTAATTCCGCCGTGGGGGCGTTGGGCGGAATGGGCAGTGTTAGCTGCGCCGGTGTTGCTGAGTTTTTCGTTAGGGTGGCTCGCCGAGCGAGATCGTCACATGGCCGTGATCCTGGTATTCTTTATCACAGGTGTCTCGGCGATGGCCATGGGCATGCTTTTGCTGATGGGACTTTTGTTTCCGCTGTGGAATCTTGAGACAGGAACGCTTTTTTTCGACCTGGTGCTGGCTTTGTCGCCGTCGCTTTGGGCGAGTTCAAGCCATACCCTTGGGGCGACGCTGATTTTTGCCGGGATATTGGCGTGGCTCCTGGCAGCAATGATGGCGTTGGTGATTGTGCGTTCGTCGCAGGGCCGGTGGCTGATAGCCGGGAGCCTACTGGCGTTCGCGGCCCTCGCAATGTGGATATGGCCGGCCTCGGTGTTCGCTGAGATTCCGGCA
Source organism: Anaerolineae bacterium (assembly GCA_034429675.1). GTDB lineage: Bacteria > Chloroflexota > Anaerolineae > B4-G1 > SLSP01 > JAKQHY01. Next base: position 18,121 of record DAOUFX010000405.1, read on the forward strand.
GAATATGCAGACGTTGCGCTTCCCGCGTCACCCACACCGTGGCCCACGCTGACCCCCGTCCCGACCGTCACGCCCACACCCACCGTCACGCCGACACCGTTTGTGGCCTACTGGCCGGTGGCCGAGGGCACGCCGTTGCCCACGCCGGCGGCGACCCCCGGCCCAACGTCGCTGTTGCTCGGCTGTTACCAGGAGGCGGTGGAGCCGGTGCTGGCGCTGGACGTGGTCGGCGACTCGCTGTATACGCTGCAATCCTCGCAGACTTCGCGGCGCGGCTGGCCTTCGCTGGCGTTGCTGGAAACGGCGCGGCATCCGGTCACGGCGACGGCGGTCGCGCTGACCCGCTCGGCCAACCGGATGGCGCTGGCGCAGGGGCAGGATTTGACCCTCTACACGCAGCCGTTGTGGACGCGCGAGCTGCGCAGCCAGGTGAGCACGTTTTCGCCGGTCGAGACGCTGGCGTTTATCCCCGGCCAGGATCAGCTGGCGCTGGGCCTGCGCAACGGTTACCTCTGGGTCACGCAGCCTTCCACGGGCGGCATCGTCTGGTTGATCGCGGCGCACGCCAAACCGGTGACGGCGCTGGCCGTACATCCGGCGCGCCCGCAGGTGCTCTCAGGCGCGGAGGACGGCTCGCTGAAGCTGTGGGCGATGGATTCCGGCGAAGAGCTGCTGGCGCTGCCGGGACATCAGGCGGCGGTGCGCGCGCTGGCGTTCTCGCCGCAGGGTGAGCGCGCCGTCTCCGCCGACGCGGCGGGACAAGTGATTTTGTGGGATCTGCCGCAGGGATGGACGTTGCAACAGGTCGAGCCGGCGTCACACACGCTCATCGCCTTGCAGTGGACGCCGTTCGGCATCCTCGCCGCGAGCGAGCAGGGGGAGTGGCTATTGCTGAACGCCGATCTGACGGTCGCCGCCGTGGTCCCGGTGGGCGCATACCTGTCTACCGTCTGGGCCGAGGAACCGGGTTACATTCTCGCCGGGCAGAGCGACGGGCGCGTGTGCGTCTGGGGAACGCTGTCGCCGCTGCCTCAGGGAAGGGATTAGGGGACTAGGGATTGGGGGATTGGGAAAGAAACGCCCAATCTTCTGATCCTCCTAATCCTCCTAATCCCCCTAATCCCTCAATCCCCTAATCCCTTCCCTATTCATCTTTGAGGAGTATGCCATGTCCGATCCTATTCGCGTTTTGCACTTTGCCGATCTTCACATCGGGATGGAGAACTACGGGCGGCTGGACCCGGAGACGGGGCTGAACCAGCGCGTGGTGGATTTTCTGGATCGTCTTGACCTGTTGGTGAACTACGCCATCGAGAATGGCGCCGACCTGGTATTGTTTGCCGGCGACGCTTTCCGCACGCGCGGCCCCAATCCCACCCACCAGCGTGAGTTCGCCCAGCGCATCCGTCATCTGTCGCGGGCCGGCATCCCGACGGTGCTGCTGGTGGGCAACCACGACATGCCGGTGATGGAGCAGCGCGCTTCGAGTATCGAGATTTTTGATACATTGGGCGTTCCGCACGTCACCGTGGCGGCGAAACCCGGCATTTCCTGTATCGAGACCCGGCGCGGGCCGTTGCAAGTGGCCGCGATGCCCTATCCCGTGCGCCAACGCCTGCTCACCCGCGAGCAATTCCGCCACCTTGATCAGGGATCGCTGGATCGCGTCGTCAGCGAGGCGGTCGTCGCCATTCTCCAGGACCTCGCCGAACGGCTTGAGCCGGACGTCCCGGCCCTCCTGACCGGGCACTTTTCGGTGGACTCCGCGCATTGGGGATCGGAGCGCAACATCATGGTGGGGCGGGATGTCACGGTGCCGGTTTCGGCGCTGGCCAATCCGCGCTGGGCTTACGTGGCCCTGGGACACATCCACCAACACCAGAATCTCAACGCGACGAACGACCCGCCGGTGGTTTATTCGGGCAGCCTGGAGCGGGTGGACTTTGGCGAAGAAAAGCAGCCCAAGGGTTTCTGCTGGGTGGAGATCGCGCCGGGGAAAACGACCTGGCGCTACGTCGAGGTGCCGGCGCGGCCTTTCCTGACCCTGCGGGTGGACGTGCGCGAGGAGGAAGACGGCATGCCGGCGATCCGCCGTGTCATCGCCGGCGCGGCCATCCGCGATGCGGTGGTGCGCCTGGTGGTGCGGATGACGCCGGAGCAGGAGCCGCGTCTGCGGGACGCCGACATCGCGCCGCTGCTGGCCGATGCGTTCTTCTCCCAGATCAACCGCGACGTTGACCGCGCAACGCGCGACCGCCTGGACGGGATGGACCCCGACGCCATGACCCCGGCGCATTTGCTGGAATCCTATCTGATGACCAAAGGAAAGAGCGAGCAGGAGGTTCTCCCTTACGTGGAGGAGGCGCGGGCGATTTTTACGGAGGGGGATGTGAAACGTGAAACGTGAAACGTGAAACGTGAAACGTGAAACGTGAAACGTGAAACGTGAAACGTGAAACGTGAAACGTTACCAACTAATTGCCGATTCGTGTATTCGTGTCCCCATTCGTGGACGGCCCCCATTGGCCCGCTGGCCTGCTTCTTCAGGGGGATGATGAAATCAGTAGGAAGTGTGGGGAGGTACGATGAAAAAACGGCGTGTTCTGAAGTTCATTGTGTGGATGGTGGGCGCTGCGTTGCTGTTGTGCGTCGCCGCTGCTTTGATCTCGGCGTGGAGCAATCGCGGGTTGCCGGAGCATTCCGCAGTGGTAGAGCGCCTGAGCGCGTTGGAGAAGGGGCGGCTGGCCGAGGTCATTCAGCTGCGGCGGACGTTGGGCGGCAAGGTGTGGCCGGGATGGGATACGTTGGACATCCCCATTCTTCTTTATAATGAAGAGTACGCGTTTTTGGTGGGGCTTCCCGATCCGGCGCCTGGCTGGATCAACGTCAGCACCGGCGTCGCTCAGGGCGCCGGGTGGGAGATCGTGCCCGATGACACCTTTGACGGGCAACCCTATTATCGCCAACCCATCGCCGGCCTTGCGGAGACGCCGCAGGCTTTCACCGTGCGGGTCGCCGACCGGTGGGTGGCCAGCATGACGACCAAAGAATGGACCGAGATAAAATTGCGGGGCTATATTCAGGCCGATTTACCCCCTCTGATTGCCAAAATCTTCCCTTATTCCGTTTTCCTGAGCGCCTTTAACAGCGACTGGTATATGTGCGCGGTTTTGCATGAAAGCATGCACGCCTACCAGGGAACTGTGGCGCGCGAAAGATTGGAGCAGGCGGAAAAAAGTATGGAAGCGGCGAAGAGTTATCCGTGGGAGAACGACGCATTGCAGGAGGATTGGCAGACGGAGCTGGACCTGTTGGTACGGGCGTTGCGGGCGGAATCGGATCAAGAAGCGCGCGAATTGGCGGCCAGCTTTTTGAATCAACGTGAGGCGCGGCGGACCCGCCACGCGCTATCCCCGGCGCTTGTGGATTTCGAACGGCAGCGCGAATGGGAGGAGGGGCTGGCGAAATACATCGAGCTGGAGATCTGGCGGCAGGCGTCCAAGACGGAGGACTACGCGCCGCTGGCGGCCCTGGCGGAGGACCCGGATTTCAAGAATTACACCACCTTTGATCAACGCTGGCAGCAGGAAGTCTCTCAGTTGGCGCGAATGGCGCGCGGCGAAGAGGACGAGCGCTTTTATTACACCGGGATGGCACAGGCGGTGCTTTTGGATCGCTTGGCGCCCGGTTGGAAAGAGACGGTCATGGTCGAAGGCGTCTTTTTGGAGGATTTGTTGAAGTCGGCTGTGTCCGGGTTGTAGATTTCAACGGAGTGCAGTAAACTTGGAAAATGTGAAACGTGAAACGTGAAACGTGAAATCTGAAATTCGCAGACTCGCTCACCCGCTTTCAAACTTTCTGGAGGTTTTTTTTATTGCTATGAGTGAATCACCGTTGCAACGTACTGCCTTTTCCGATACCGTCTACGCCTTGGCCGCCGAGGGCGGCAATGTGGGGCTTTGCGCCGGCGCAGAAGGGGTTTTGTTGGTGGATGTTCCGCGGCCTTCCGAGGTTGCGCGCATCCAGGCCACCCTGGCGCAGATGCCTTCCGGCCCTTTGCAGTTTTTGGTGAACACCCACGCGCACGGCGATCACGTGGCCGGCAACGCGAGCCTGGGCAAACAGATGTTGGTGATCGCTCAGGCCAACGTGCGCCAGCGCATGATGGCCGAGCAACGGATTACGGTGGGATTCAGCGCGATCAATCCGGCTTACCCGCCGGAAGCGTTGCCCCGATTGATTTTTGAACGATCGTTGACTTTGTATCTGAACGACGAGGAAATCCGCCTGATTCATTTCCCACAGGGGCATTCGGATGGCGATGTGATTGTCTGGTTTTGCAAAGCGGACGTTGTGCATCTTGGCGATATCTTTTGGTCGCCGCTGTTTCCTTTTGTGGACGTCGAGAACGGCGGTTCGGTGGCCGGCTTGATCCGAAACGTGGAACGCCTGCTGGATTTGTTGCCGCCTACCGCGAAATTGATTCCCGGCCATGGGGTTTTGTCGGATATGGACGGCTTGAAGGCGTATTATCGGATGTTGGTCGAGACGACGGAGTGGATTTGCTCGCGGCGACGGGCCGGGCTTGGCGTCGCGGATATCGCGCAGTCTTTCCCGGAGGAATGGCGCTCGTGGAGCCATCCGTTCATCCAACCTGCGGTCTGGGTGGATTTGGTGTTGTATTCTTACGGGCTCAATGAAAGGAGCGGCGATGGAACTTGAGTACGAACATCTGAAAAATGAACTGTTGCGATGTCTTGAGTCGAACCGGGTCTGGGTTTTGGCTTCTTCGGACGGAGAGCGCGTCTCGGCGCGTTCGATGAGCGTTGTCCACAATGGGTTGGACGTGTATTTTCAGACGGGACGAAGCTTTGAGAAATACAAACAGATGTCACGCAATGGAAACGTGGCGCTGTGCTGTTCCAATGTTTCCATTGAGGGCGTTGCGTACGACCTCGGCGCCTGGGACAATGTGCCGGCCATGCGCGATTTGTACATCCAACACCATCGCGGGTCTTACGAGGCGTATGGCACTCTGCACGACCAGGTTGTCTTCAAGGTTGTGCCTCACTATGCGGTTTTCTGGAAGTATATAGACGGCAGGCCCGCCAGAGATTTCCTGTACATTGCCGAGGGGCGGGCGGAACGCGCCTTCTATTTGGACTCGCTGACGGCCTGATAAAATCCCGATTTAACGGAAGAGGTAAATGAAGCGTGTTTTTTCGTGCGGGTACC
>DAOUFX010000406.1:0-3024 GCA_034429675.1 Anaerolineae bacterium
GGTACCCCGTGTGCGAAACACACCCCCCCTTTACCCTGGCCGTCAAAGGCAACTACAGACTTTCGACTATTTTCAAACCGCACTCTTGCTGAACTTTCAACACAAGTGATTTATGTTATAATCCTTATTTATGGAAGAAATGGCCGTCACACTCAAGGGAACCCAGCAGGGCATCATCTTAACACCGCGCGCCGATGACTGGGACGAAGTGATGCGTTCCCTGGAATATGCCTTGCGGGATGCGCAAAGCTTCTTTCGCGGTGGGCGCGTCATTGCCGAATTGGGTGCGCGCAGTTTGACAGACTCTCAATTGACCGTCCTGCGGGCGATGCTGGAACAGTACGGGCTTGAACTCTGGGCGGTGCTCAGCGAAGACCCCACTACCGTCCATCTCGTGCGCACCTACGGCATTCGCACGCGATTGCCCGGCGCTATGGTCAGCGAACCCACACCCGCTCCCCCGCCGCAACCTGAAGAAGATGCCGCCCTCTTCGTGCAGCGCACTTTCCGTTCCGGGCAGCGACTCAATTTTCCCGGCCACGTCACCATTTTGGGCGACGTCAATCCCGGCGCCGAAATCATTGCCGGCGGCAATATCATCGTCTGGGGCAAAGTGCGCGGTATGGTGCACGCCGGTGCCCTGGGCGACGAAGGCGCCGTCATCTGCGCGCTGGATCTGGCGCCGTCGCAGTTGCGCATTGCCGGGTTCATCAGCCGCGCGCCGGAAGAGCGGCGCCGCAAACCGCAACCGGAAGTTGCCAGTATCAGCCAAGACCGGATCATTGCACAACCATGGACAGCAAGGGGGTAGGCATGGCAGGAAAGATCATTACTGTTTCGTCAGGGAAAGGCGGGGTAGGGAAGACCACCACCACGGCCAACCTGGGACTAGCTCTGGCGATGTTGGGCAAACGTGTTATTTGCATTGACGCTGACATTGGCTTGCGCAACCTGGATGTCATGTTGGGTCTCGAAAATCGCATCGTTTACGATGTGATCAACTATATTGAAGGTCGCTGCAAATTGAAGCAGGCGTTGGTGCGCGACAAACGTTTCCCCGAACTGCATCTCCTCCCCGCAGCGCAAACCCGCGAGAAAGATGCCATCAGTATTGAAGAGATGAGCCGCGTGGCCCGCGAAGCCGCCGAGATGGCCGACTTTGTCCTCATTGACTCCCCCGCCGGCATCGAACACGGATTTCGCATGGCGGCGACCCCGGCGGAGCTGGTGCTGATCGTCACGAATCCGGAAGTTACCGCCGTCCGCGACGCCGATCGCGTGGTGGGATTGCTGGAAGCGGAGGGCTGGGCCTCGGCGCGACTAATCATCAACCGGCTCAAGCCTGACATGGTCCGTCGCAATGAGATGTTGGACCCCGACACGGTGGTGGAACTTTTGGCGATTGACCTGATCGGCATCGTGCCCGAAGATTCCAACATCCTGGTCGCCAGCAACCGGGGACAACCGGTAGCGATGGAAGATCGCTCGGCTGCCGGGTTGGCTTTCCGCAATATCGCCCGCCGTTTGCAAGGGGAAGACATTCCGTTTGAACCGATCAAGGAACCTTCGCTTTTCCAGAAACTCTTCGGCTCGCGTTAAAGGAGACCTATGAAACTTCTAGACATTTTCCGACGCCGCGCCAACTCCGGACAGGACATTGCCGAACAACGGTTGCGACTGGTGCTCACCCACGATCGCGCCAATATCTCCCCCGGTATGCTGGAACAATTGAAAGATGAAATCATCGAAGTCATCTCCAAACATCTCTCCATCGAAGCGGAAAAAGTTCAGGTCAACTTCACCGAAGATCATCGCGAGACCCGTCTGGTCGCCGATATCCCTTTACAAACATCGCGGAAGAAACATTAAGCGAGTATAAAAAATGCGTCGTTCGCCCTGGCATTATTTTGATTGGGGGCTCCTGGTCATTGCCCTCGTTTTGACCGGCATTGGGATCGCCATGATCTACAGCGCAACGCAAGGCGCCGAATCCCTGGCCGACGCCTGGCGGAAACAAGCCATCTATGCTATCGCCAGCATCGTCGCAATGTTTTTGACCGCTTTCATCAATTACCGCCTGTTGGAAAGCCTGCAATGGCCGATTTACTTTCTGATGATCGGGGTTCTGCTGTTCACCCTGGCGTTCGGCGATAGCGAAATCGGCGATGTGCGGCGCTTCATTTACATCGGTGGGACGTCCATTCAGCCGGCCTTCCCTGCGCTCATTATGCTGATCATCAGCCAGGCCAGCCTGTTGGCGCGCAATGCGCCAACCCCGCCCGATCTCCCCGAATTCATCACTTCGATGATTATGACCGGCATCGCCGCTTTCCTGGTCTTCAAACAGCCCAATCTGAGCACGGCCACGCTCTACATGGCGACCTGGATCGCGATGCTTTTCGCTTCAGGGGTGAAACTGACCTACCTTGAGGGGATGGGGGTGGCGGGATTGTTCGTTTTGCCCGTTTTGTGGCTCAATATGGACATCTACATGCGCAACCGTATCTTCACGTTCCTGGATCCCAAACGCGATCCCGGTTCCTATTACAACATCGAACAAGCCCTGATTAGTATCGGTTCGGGTGGGATTATGGGTAAAGGGTTTGCTACCGGCACGCAAAGTCAGCTGCACTTTCTGCGCGTCCGGCACACCGATTTCATTTTCTCGGTCATTTGTGAAGAGCTGGGTTTTGTGGGCGCCATCATCATCCTCGCCATCTTCCTGGTTTTGTTGTGGCGGCTTTTGCGCATTGCCGGGAACGCTGGCGATATGACCGGACAGCTGATTGTGGTGGGCGTCACGACGTACATCTTCTATCAGCTCATCATTAACCTGGGCATGAATTTGAACCTGATCCCCGTTGCCGGTCTGCCCATGCCGTTCATCAGCAGCGGCGGCAGCGCCTTGTTGATTACGTTTGTTGGCTTGGGGCTTGTCGAAAGCGTTGCCATGCGCCACAAACGCACAGAGTTTTAAGTGTATCATCTCAATAAAAAAGGGGTAGAAGTGGGGGTTTGGGGGGA
>DAOUFX010000407.1:0-11703 GCA_034429675.1 Anaerolineae bacterium
TACACTATTCTTAACACTCTTTCCGTACACGAGGGGGTTCCGATCTGCCCGCGCAAACACTTCCTTATTTTCTGATTGCCGTCACCACCGGCCCTTGCGGTGTATCCTTGACCTCGTAGCCGGCGGCGGCGATTTGTGCGCGGAACGCATCGGCTTCGGCCCAATTTTTGGCTTTGCGCGCTGCCTGGCGTTGTTCGGCCAGAGCCAGCACGGCGTCGGGGATGCGTTCTTCCGATGGCGCCCATTCCCCCAACCGCAGCCCCAACACGCGGTCAAAAACCAACACGGTGGCCTTCTTGACGCTGCCCGGCAGATCGCTCTTGACCAGATCCCAGACCACGGCCAGAGCGCGCGGCATATTGAGATCGTCGTTGATCTGCGCGGCGAAACGCTCGACGAAGGCCGCGTCCGGCTCGCCCGGCTCGCCCCATTCGTAGACCGCGGCCCGCAGGCGCGCCAACGCCGTCTGAGCGCCGGCCATGCCTTCCCAGGTGAAGCTCAATTGCGTGCGATAGTGCGCGCCCAGGCACATAAAACGGTAAGAAAGAGGATCGTATCCCTCGTCCACCAACGCCTGCACGGTCAGGAAATTCCCGGCGGACTTCCCCATGCGCGCTTCGTTGATCTGCAAGAAATAGCCGTGCATCCAGAAATTCGCCAGGCGCGTGCCGTAGCAAGCCTGCGTCTGCGCAATCTCGTTGGGATGGTGCACCGTGATGTGATCCTCGCCGCCGCAGTGGATGTCGAAGAGCGTGCCGAGGTATTTGGCCGACATGGCAGAACACTCGATGTGCCAGCCGGGGAAGCCGACGCCCCACGGGCTGTCCCACTCCATCTGGCGCTTTTGGTCGGACGGGCTGAACTTCCACAGCGCAAAGTCGGTGAAATTGCGCTTCTCCCCCAAGTCAATCCGCGCGCCGGCCTTCAACCCCTCGATGTCCAGGCGCCCCAGGTATCCGTAATCCGGCAGCTTCGCCGTATCGAAGTAGATGCCGTCCGACGTGCGATAGGTATAGCCGTGCGATTCGATGCAACGGATTGTCTCGATCTGCTCCTGGATGTGATCCGTGGCCTTACACCAGGTCGTCGGCTCGGCGATATTCAGGCGCGCCATATCGTCCTTGAACGCCTGCGTATAAAGCGCGGCCAGCTCCCACGCCGACATCCCGGTGCGCTGCGACCCCAGCTCCATGCGATCAGCGCCGGTGTCGGCGTCGGAAACCAGGTGCCCAACGTCGGTGATGTTCATCACGTGATTGACCTGGTAGTCGTTGAACGCCAACACCCGGCGCAACACATCTTCAAAAAGATAAGTACGCAGGTTACCAATGTGGGCGTAGTTGTAAACGGTAGGGCCGCACGTGTAGAGGCCCACCACCGGCGGGTTTAACGGCGCAAAATCGCGCACCGTGCGGGTATAGGTATCGTACAAACGCAAACCCATAGTTTTCACTCTCTATCTCAAAAATCAACCGACAGAATATCTACATAACCCTGCAAAGAATTCCAACCATCGAGCGGATTCGCGAATCCCCATTCGATCATATACCGTTGCGAACCGGGATCGGGCAGGGGCGACAAAATACCGGGATCGAACAGGTATAACGCCGAACGCCCCGATGCATCGGTGTAGCGCGTCTCCTCGGCGACCAGACCGTTCTGAGAATGGCCGGGTTGTTGCAAGTAGATACGGACACGGAGAGGCACGTTGAACGCTACCGGCATGATCGTGGCATACGTGGCGATCGTATCGGAAGGGTAAAAGAAGGCCGTGTTCGTTTGCGGGTTGTAGAACGTCAGGCTGTTGATAGCGTAAGGCATCCGGGTGGGAGTAACCGTGGGTGAAGGGGTAAATGTAGGCGTCGCCGATACCTGCGCGTGAGCCGGCAACGCTCCCACCTCGATGCTGGGACTGACCCAGCGGCCCGGCAACAAAGATACCGAGGCCGCCCCTCCGGCAACCAACAACGCTTTGAGCAATTGCCGTCGGGTCAGATTTTGGGATTCTTGAGGGGGTTGTTCCTGTGCATTGAAATGATCCATCGTAGATCTCCTCCTTACTGATGGGTAGTCACAAATGATGAGTATATCACAACCGGAATTCTCCGCAATGAGAAAATCATAAATGGGTGCATTTCAAAATGGAGGCAAAACCTGCATTTCGTAGAGACGCAAAATTTTGCGTCTTCTTCCGCCCAGAACCCGTTCCCCAAAGCTGGAACCCGCCCATCATGAATCGGCCAGCAGCACCCGATCCAATGCATCCAGAATTCCAGCGAAACCGGCATAGGAAAGAGACCAGGCCGGCGAGGAACGCGCCAAAAAAACGGCATCGTGAAACCCATACGACGGCAAATTGCGCGCATTGACCAGGCATTGCATCAGGCGCAGGCCGGCCTGCGCCGGCGAAAGAGCGCTCAGTTCAAAAGCGCCGCCAACGGCGAAACGGGGGAACACAATCCGGCTCACGGGGATAGCCATTCCGCTCCCTTCCGCCGGAATGGCGGCAGAAGCAGACGGCATGAGCAACTTTGCCGGAATCAAATCGGCGTCCGGCGTGCTGAGGATGGCAGGGGCATGAACGGAAAAATCGAAATAGGGGTGCAACGCCTCCCGCGACCCGGCTTTCAAATTCAGGGGACGCGCTAAGGTATGCATCTGCGCCGTTCCCGCCGGCACGTAGACCAGTTCATCGGTGAGATAGGTGTACCCCTGGAGCGCCAGCCACGCCGCCAGCGTCGTCTTGCCCGCCCCGATGCCGCCGGGAAACAAAACGCCTTGCCCGTCCCGGCTCAGAGCGGCGGCGTGAAAAACCAAGCCGCCCCGGCTCTCGGCGGCCAGGTGATGGCAGAGCGCGCTCAACAAAACGGACGCCAGTTCGGCCTCCGCAGCGCCCCGGTAAAGCTGCCGGTTGCCGTCGTAGAGGGAAAAAACGGCGTCCGAATCCGTGGTCAGACGGAACACACGCTCGGCTGCGCCAACAGAGACGGAAGGGATGGCGTGACACAAAAAATCAATGAGCGCAGCAGTTCGCGAATCGTACACAACGGCGGCAGAGGTTCCGGCAAAGACAAAGTCGCGGCGAAGCTGCCCGGCCATCAAAATTCAATCACGCCGTGGTGTTCCAACTGCTCCAATGTGGAAAGAACGTCGGATTCGATGGCCTCTCTGGCTTCGGGGTACGCTTCGGACAGCAAAAGGACAATGTCTTCCACCGTGCGCTGCCCGTCGCAAAGTTCCCAGACGACCGAAGCGGTTTCGTTGAAATACAAAACCAACGTCTGTTCGGGGCTAAACAACAGCAATTCGTTTTCCAGCATCTCCAGGTGGTAGCCGGACTTTTGGCGGGGCTTCTTTGTCTCAGTCATTCTCCTATGGCATCCTTTGTTTGGTGCGCGCATTATACCATCCTAAACGCTCAAGGAAAAGACCTCCCACCCACCCCAGGATGTGCAGCGGATGGCGCACCCAACGCGCCCCAAAGCTCGGAGCGTCGCCGCCCAGGACGTAATACAGGCGTAGCCACCACTCCGGCGGAAAGAACGTATCGCGCAAAATCCCGCCCCACCCCTTTTCACGCTGCTCCGCCAGGGAAGCGTGCGGCCAGCCGCAAAAGTCTTCGCCGATCCCGGCGGGCGTATGCCCCGGCGCAATGCCGGCCCGGGCGCGGAGATGCCCCGACAAAGGAATCAAGGCATGCAACAGCGACAAAGTTTTGGGCGCTGCCGGATAATGCGCCCGGAGCCACCCCCAGTCCACGCCATCCGCAAGCCGCTCGGCCACGTTGACCACGTCCGCCATCCAGACCAAACGATTGGCGCCGAAGACGCCCGACGAAAGCCGCATGTGCTGGCACAGATGCCACAGCAAAGTCTCTGCGTCCAACGTTTGCGCCGTCAGAGCGCACCCCGGCAGGGAGAAAGCGAGCGGGGGACGGGTCAAATCTTCCATCCGCAACGAGAGGGGAGCATCCTCAGGGCTGAAAAGGTTGTGGTGAACCTCCAGCGTGATCTGGAAACCGTCCACCATCCGCGAGCACTCGCGCAAATGCCGGTCCGGCAACGCCCCCGGCGGGAGCGGCGCCATGAATCCCATCTCGCCCAGCAACGACTGCGCGCGCACGGCATCTTCGCGCGCTACCAGGAGGTCAACGTCGCGCATCGGGCGGAGTTCGGGCGCAGGGTAAACCAGATACGCCAGCGCCGAACCCTTGACGAAACGCGCGCGAATGCCGGCGGACGCGAACGCCGGCGCGATCTCGCCCAAGACCTGCGTCCGCGCCCGGCTCGCCAGGCGGTGGCGGAGCGCGAGCGCCTGGAGCGCCCGCCAAACGTCGCGGGGCGGTTCGAACCCGGCAGCCTTCAGCGCGCGGCAGAGCAACGGCGCCATCCCCTGCTGCTCGGCCAGCGCCGGCGCCGCCGACCAGTCCTTCACGCGGGCAGCCTGCTCCGCGATGTGCGCCAGACGGGTGTCGCTGAGCTGGCCCTCGGCGGCGCCGGCCCACGCGCAGAGGCCCATTAGACGGTAGAGTTCGGCGCGGTCGGGGGTCATGGGCACGCTCCGCGCGCCGGGTTGCAATACACCGTGATCTGGCCCGACTCAAACACGCGCACCCACGTCTCCATCTCGCGCAAAATCTCCGGCACGCCGGGGACGTTGATCGCGGCCCAGTTGTACCAGAGATTGTCCACGACGATAAAGCGCGCCCGATCATAGGAGGGGTCGAAGGCCCAGCGGTCCGCCGGGACATCGGCGGGGAAGTGCGGCGTGGCATGTCCGGCGAAAGCCGCCGCCATCTGGAAATCGGCAACCTCGGATTCGACCATCCACGCCAGCGCCGGCGAGGCGATGACCAGATCGCCATCCGAGGCATGCGCATTGACGAAATCCGCGGCCTGACGCGCTGCGGCGGGGTTCAACACAAAGGGATCAATGACCGTGCTGAATCCATCCCGCGTCTGCTTCCACGTCCACACCAGCGAGGTCGCAAAGGGCAGCATCACGACGGCGGCGATCGTTCCCCAAACCGCGAGCGGCGTTAGCCGTTGAAGAGCCTGCGCCGCCCGGCGCGGCAGGCGTGCGAGCAGCGCCGTCGCGCGCGCGGCCTGCGCCGCCCAGGGAACGCCCAACTTGAGCGCCGACGCCATTCCCAGAGCGATCAAGGGAAACAGGGGAATCATGTAATAGAAAGTCAGGTTATACAACGGCAAAGAGCGTCCCAGGAAAGCGATGGGCAGCAAAAAACAGCCCAGGCTCAGCGCGCGGGCCCGCGCCGAGGGCAGAGCGAACATCCCCGCCAGCGCCAGCGCCGTCCAGTGATCCTGCGAGATCAGGATGGTGTAATTGAGCGCCAGCCGCGCCGCCTGATCCCACAACGCGGGCGCCCCAAGCCGCGTGAAGGTATAGCCCAGATCGAACCACAAGGCCTGCGGAGCGCGCAGCGCCAACCACATCCCACACAGCAACGGCGGGAGCGCCGCCGGCAGCAGGCTCCACCAGAGATCGCGGGGACGCCGCCAGAGGACCGCCAGGAGCAGCAACGGCGCCAGCGCCAGCATCCACACCTCGGCGGTGAGCCCCACGCCCACGGCAAGCGACGCCGCCAGCAGCCCGCGCCGGGAATGCGCGTCGGCTTCGGCGTAGCGCCAAAGGCCGCCACAGACGCACAACACCAGCGGCGCAACGAGATTGTAGCTGAACCCAAAGCGGCTGTAGAGCACTGCCTGCGGATAGACGGCCAGCATCAGCGCAGAGAGCAACGCCAGCCGGACGTCCCGCAGCGTCCGGCGCACGACGGCGTACAACAGCGCCACGGTCAACACGCCAAGCAGTCCGGTGAGCGTGCGCAGTTGCGCCATCCCGGCGCCCCACCCACGGAAGACGAGCGCGAGCAAGCCCTCAAACAGCGGCAGCTTGGCGACCAGCAGCGTGGATTGCGTGAGCGCGAGGTAGCGAATGCGCCCCTGCGCCAGATTTTGCGCGATGGCGATGTGCGCGCCCTCGTCGGTGTACCAGCCGGGAGTCTCGGCGCAGTTTGCCAGGCGCAGGGTCGCAGCAAGCAGTAAGATGAAAAGGAGCGCCCCGCCTTCCAACCAGAGATCCCGGCGCGCCCTACGTTCCGGCATCCGAAGTATTCTCCACATTGCCAGGGTCCGGGGTCTTCGGCAGCTTAAACTTGAACCAAACCGGCGCAATCACAGCCAATAACGCTCCCGCCGTCAACTGGAAAGGGAAAAGTGGGCTGACCCGCTCCCAGAGCTGCGCCCCAAGCGCCGGAGCCGGCAAGGAGAAGACCCCCAAAGAGGAGCGCAACAGACCAAAAGCCGTGCCGCGCAACTTTTGCGGAACCACCTTGCTGATCAACGACTGGTACGCCGGCGACGCCAGCGCAGACCCCATCCCGAACAAGCCCCAACACAAAGCGTATCCCCAGAAACTCGTTGCGCCCAGGAAAACCATCAGCGCCGCGAACTGAAAACCAAAACCCAATGCAATCGCCGTCCGCTCGCCCCACTTGTCTGCGAACCAACCGCCCGGAATGCTGACCGCCATACAAACGATGCCAAAAACCGATCCCAACCAACCGATCTGCGCCACCGAAAGCCGGCCAAATTCTTCGAGATACAACGGCATCAATTGATTGGACAAAGCCCAGGCCACATCGCGCACGCCATCGGTGAGAAAAATCCACGTCAGAACCCCCCCGGCCAACAACAGAGCCGTTATTCCACCCAACGTCTCGCGCAAGCTGCCCAAAGAGAGAACCCGAGGCTGCGATTCACTGCCGCGCGCAGCGACACGCGCCATAGCAATACGGATGATGGCCGCTACCAGATAAAAACAAGCGGCGACGATGAGCATACCGCGAAACCCATAAATTCCGGCCAAAATCCCACCCAACGGCGGCCCGACGACCGACACCACCGTGTAAATGGTTTCCACAATGCCATACACTTTGGAACGGTTCGCCTCAACCGACTGCTCGGCCACGAAAGCGCCGAAACTCGGCCCCACCAACGCAACCGTGACCGACAGCAGCCCCTGACCGAGCAGCAGCCATTGCCAGGTCGGCGCCAGAATCATGGCGACGTAGGCGCAAACTCCGACCGCCGATCCCATAGCAATGCTGCGCAACCGGCCCAGCGAATCCGAGAGCCAGCCCCCCAAAATCTGCAAAAACAGTGGGAAGATTTGACTGAGCGTAAAAAACAGCCCGACCTGCACCACGCTGGCATCCAACTCCTTGAGGTACAACGGCAGCAACATGCTATACATACTGCCCCCCATGTTCGCCAGCACCATGGCCAGCATAAACCAACGCAACTGAGCATTAAGCAAAGAGGTTTTTGATCGCATTTTTTCCTATGGTAGAAATTTGGATGAATTGATGGCGGATTGTCCTATTCGAACCGCTCCAATCAAGTATAAAGGAAACGCGGAAAAGACAAGAAAATGGATCAAGCACCACTACATTTCTCTACCATTTGGCATATACTTACCATAATGAAACCATTGATCCCACATTTCATTCACGATCAGTTTATACAGCAGTCCTTCGAAGGCGTCTTCAACGCGGCGATTCTCTACGTGGATATCTCCGGCTTCACGCACCTGACGGAGACCCTGATGCGTCACCGCAAAGACGGCGCCGAGGTTCTCAGCGATGTCCTCAACCGCGTTTTTGCCCCGCCCATCGCGCGGGTGTACGCGCTCGGTGGATTCATCACGACGTTTGCGGGAGACGCCTTCACGGCGGTCTTTCCGTTCCATCCCGATCACCCCCGCGCCAAGAGAAAGTTATCCGCGCTGCTCCACGCCGCCCGGTTCATCCAGAACTTCTTCCGGCAAAACAAGAAGGTCCAGACGCCATACGGCGCGTTCGCCCTGGAAGTGAGAATCGGTCTGGCCGCGGGCCCGGTCGCCTGGAGCATCCTGGGCGCCGGCTCACCGCACAGCTACCGCCCCGGCGCCGGTCACTACGCCTACCACTTTCGCGGCCCGGCGATCAAAGCCGCTACCGAGGCCGAACGCCACGGCGCAAAGGGCGGCATCGTGGCCGACGCAAGCATCTGGCCGGCCCTCCAACCTTACGCGCAGGCGACGCCGACAGCAGAAGGAGAACCCTTCGAAATTCTAAGCCTGAGCCCGGGGAACACTCCCCGCGCCATTCCACCGCGCACCCTGCCGGACGAGGCGCTCCCGCCGTTCATTTCGTCCACAGTTCTGGATATGTTCGACGGGGAATCGCCGGCGGAATTTCGCCAGGTGGCCGCCGTCTTCATCAACCTGGACATTCCGCCGGAAGATGACACGCAGTGGCCGGCCTTCGCGGCGGCGGCGCTCAATCTGGCCGACGAATATCAGGGATATTTCAACAAACTGGACTACAGCGACAAGGGCGACGTGATGGTGGTGCTGTTTGGCGCGCCGGTGACGCACGAGAACGATCTGACGCGGGCGGCGGATTTTCTGTTGGCGTTGCAGGACATCGCCGCGGCATGGCCAAAATTGCGGTGGAAGGCCGGGCTGACCTACGGCACCGTCTACGCCGGACTCATCGGCGGCGCGGAGCGCTGTGAATATGGCGCGCTCGGCGACGTGATGAATCTGTCCTGCCGGATGATGCAACGCGCGCAATGGGGACAAATTTGGGTGGATGAAGCCGTCGCCAAGCAATTGGGCGACGCTTACCATCTGATCGCGCTGGGCGCTTACACCTTCAAAGGAAAAAGCTCCTGGATGCTGGTCTACCAACTACTCGACAAAAAAATGCTGGTGGAAACCTTCTACAGCGGGCGCATGGTAGGCCGCGACGCCGAACTGGCGCAACTTGGCGCCGCCATCCAACCGATCTTCAATGGCTGTTTCGCCGGGTTGACCTGCATCTACGGCGAGGCCGGCATCGGCAAGACGCGACTCATCCACGGGCTGGCGCAACAACTGGAACTTCCCCGGCGCGCGCGCTGGCTCACCTGCCCCGCCGACGCGCTCCTGCGACAATCCCTCAATCCGTTCAAATACATGCTGCGCACCTATTTCAATCCGCCTGCCGAGAGCGCCACGCAGGACAACTACGCTCACTTCAATCTGGCCTTCGATTCATTGCTGCAACGCCTGATCGAGCGCCAGCCACAGGCCGTCACCCTACACGCCGAACTGGCCCGCGTCCGCTCCATCCTGGCCGCGTTGGTGGACGTTTACTGGCCCGATTCGTTGTATGCACAACTGGAACCCAAGCTGCGTTTTCAAAACACGCTGATGGCCCTCAAAACCTTCATCGAAGTCGAAGCGCTGTTCGGTCCCGTCATCGTGCACGTCGAAGACGCCCAATGGCTCGATGAGGATTCTCTGTCGCTCATCCGGCTCCTTTGCCAGGGCCTGGCGACGGCGCCGGTGGCCATCGTCCTGTCCGGGCGCTACCAGGATGATGGCAGCATGTATCACTTCGAACTGGCGCCCCACATTCCTCAGCACACGCTCACCCTGGACACGTTGCCGGCAACGGCCATCGAAGCCATCGCCGCGCAGTGCCTTCAGGGCCCGGTCGCTCCAGAAATCGCCCGGTTCCTGGCCGAGAAAACTGACGGTAACCCTTTCTTCGCCGAACAACTGGCGCTCAATCTCCGCGAGCGCGGCGCATTGATCCAACGCCCGGATCGAACGTGGGAGGCCGTCCAGGAGAGCGCCGGGGAAGTGCCCGCCACGCTCAACGCCGTCTTGATCGCCCGCCTGGACCGGTTGAGCGTGCAAGTGCGGCACGTGGTACAAACAGCCGCCGTGCTGGGGCGTGAATTCGAGATTCAGATTCTCTCGGAAATGCTCAAAGACGATCCCTCACTGCCCGAAAAACTGCACGCAGCCGAAGAAGAAATGATCTGGTCGGCGATGAACGAAATGCGCTACCTGTTCCGGCACGCTCTGCTGCGGGACGCCGCCTACGACATGCAGATGCGCACCCGGCTGCGCATGCTGCACCAACTGGCGGCGGAAGCCATCGCCCACGTCTACAACGACGACCTCGGCGCGCACTTCGCCGATCTGGCCTACCACTACGACCGCGCCGAAATGCCGGCGCAAGCGGCGCGCTGGTACCGGCTGGCCGGGGAGCACTCGGCCCGGCAGTTCGCCAACGCCGAGGCCATCGGTTATCTGGCCCGCGCCCTGGCGTTGACGCCGCCAGAAGACAGTCAACAACAGTTCGCCATTCTCGCGACGCGCGAACAGGTTTACGATCTACGTGGCGAACGGGAGGCGCAAAGCCGCGATCTGGACAGGCTCAAGGCGCTGGCCCAAGACGCACAACAGCACGCCGCCGTCGCCCTGAGCGAATCCCGCTACGCCGACCAGATTGGCGACTACGCCAAAGCGACCCGGTGCGCCCAACGGGTCATCGAATTGGCTCAGGCGCAACAATTGATCGAGTTGGAAGCCGCCGGGTATTTGCAATGGGGACGCGCTTTCTGGCGACAGGGGCAGTACCAGAACGCGCAGCCGCATTTCGAGAAAGCGCTGGTCCTGTCCCGAAGAATTTCCGATCCCAGGATGGAAGCCGACAGTTTACGCAATCTGGGAAATGTGATTTTGTGTTTGGGAGAATACGGAGCGGCCAGAGCCTACTACGAACGGGCCTTGCCGCTCTACCGGCGGGCGCGGCACAAACAAGGAGAGGGTTCTACGGTCAACAACATCAGCATCGTGCTGATGGATCAGGGAGACTACGCCGGAGCGCTGGACTACGGGAAACAGGCGCTGGAAATAAAACAAACGATCGGAGATCGCCCCGGCGTGGGGAACGCGCAGCGGACCCTGGGCAATAGCGCTTACCATCTGGGGGATTACGCCCGGTCAGCGGCCTATTTTGAGCAATCCTGGCAGATCAGCCGCGAGACCGGCGACTTGCCGGGCCAGTGCGAAGACCTGATCGGCCTCACGCAACTCGCTTTCCAGATGGACGACATCGAGACGGCTCACGCCTACATCCAACAAGCGCTCACCATCGCCGAGCAGGCCCAAGATCAACACATCCTCGGCTACGTCTTGCTTTTTGTGGGACACGCGCTGGCCGGCCAGAACCGGCGCGCCGAAGCCGAAAAGGCCTATCAGCAAGCGGTGGCGCTGCGCCGGCAACTCCAGCAACCGCGCCTGGCCATGGAGCCGCTGGCGGGATTGGCGTCGCTGGCGCTGAAATGCGGGGAGCTGGAACAAGCCCGCGCTTACGTGGAAGAAATCTTGCCGCACCTGGCAGAAGAAGAACTCGCCGGAACGCGGGAACCCTGCAAGCTCTATCTCACGTGCTACCACATCCTCGAACAATGCGGCGACCCGCGCGCCGGGGACGTGCTCCGCTCCGCCCACGCCATGCTCCAGGCCCGCGCCGCCAAAATCAGCGACGAAACCATGCGCCAGGCCTTCCTGACCCACGCGCCGACGCATTGCGAGGTTATCGCGCTGTGGGAACGGCGCGCCCAAATCCATCGGCCCTAGTTTGAATCTCAATGCAATTTTGATAGAATTTCCATGGGTGGGCGTTTGCGTTTCGCATCAGTATGTTCGCCGCTCACGCACGGGCGTTACGATACTGTTGATAAAACAAATTCCGCATAGGATACGCCGATAAGTAAGATATTCTGAATAGCGTAGATCAGCATAAGGGGGCAAAATCGAGTAAACTGACGCACAAATAGCCAGAGTCGTATCAAGGAG
>DAOUFX010000408.1:0-10395 GCA_034429675.1 Anaerolineae bacterium
GGTACCCCGGCTCGAAAAAACACCCCCTTATCTCCGGCTAACAGCTAAAAGCTAACGGCTAAACGCTATTTTCCGAGGAGCCCCATGCTCGTTTACGACATTCAATCCCTGACTAAACGCTATCCCAAGCAATCGCGCCCGGCTAACAAGGAGATTACCCTGCAAATTCAGCAGGGGGAAATCTTTGGGATGTTGGGCGACAACGGCGCGGGCAAGACGACATTGGTGCGCCAGATGGTGAGCTTGCTCCGACCTATGTCCGGCAGCATCGCGCTGATGGGCAAGGATATTGTCCGGTACCCCGGTGAAATCCCCAAATTCGTCGGGTACATGCCGCAGCAGACCCACGCGCTCAACAATCTCTCGGTGAGCGAGGCGCTGTACTTTGCCGCGCACCTGCGCGGGTTGAGCCGCGCCGACGCGCTGCGCGAGCGCGATGCGCTGGTGGAGCTGTGGCAACTGGGCGCGTTCCGCGATCAGTACAGTAATCGCCTCTCCGGCGGCGAGCGGCGCCTGTTGCGCCTGGCCGTCGCGATGGCGGGACGCCTGCCCGTGCTGATCCTCGACGAGCCGACCAACGACCTGGCCCCGCAGCGCCGGCGGCTGGTCTGGGACGTGCTCGGTCGCATCAACCGCGAACGCGGCGTGACCGTCATCTTCATCACTCACGATGCTATCGAAGCCGAAAAGGTCATCCAGCGGGTGGGCATCCTCCGCGCCGGGGAACTGGTCGCCGTGGGGCGCCCCAGCGACCTCAAAAAGCAAGTAGACCAGAAGCTGCGCCTGGAGCTTTTCACGGCTGCCGGCGTGCAGCCGCCTTTGCCGGATCATCTGCCGCTGCGCCAGGTTCAGCCGGGACGTTGGATCGCCTGGGTGGAGCGCGCGGAGGCCGGGGCGTTGCTCAATCAACTGGATCTGGCGCAGATAGATGATTTTCGCCTCTACTCGGCCACGCTGGAGGATTTGTATGTCCACTACGCCGCCTGACGTTGCCGCCCGCCGCGAGACGCAGCCGTTGCCGGTGCAGTGGTGGGATCTGTTTCTGATGGAATTGACCAACTGGCGCTGGAGCTGGCGCGGCGCGCTGTTGATGGGGGTGGTCACCCCGTTGTTTAGCCTGTTGGGCCTGGGTATCTTCGCCCGCGACTCCGGCGCCGAGGCGCTGGTCTACGTGATGACCGGCAATGTGGTGGTGAGCTTGCTGTTTGGCGCGATGAACAGCGTCCAGGGGCGGGTGTTGTGGATGCGTTTCCAGGGCGGGCTGGATTTCATCGCCACGCTGCCGGTGAATCGCTCCGTTTTTGTGCTGGCGATGGTGTCCGCCTTCTTTCTGCTCAATCTGCCCTCAGTTTTGATCACCATAGTGCTTGGCCCGTTGCTGTTGGATATTCCGCTTGCGCCGCACCCTCTACTGATCCTGACGATTCCCTTCTGTGTGGCGCCGTTGGCCGGCGTCGGCGCGATTCTCGGCCTGACAGGGCGCACGCAGCAGGAATCCGGCAACCTCACCTTCCTGCTGACCCTACTGATGACCGGCCTCGGCCCGGTGATCGTCCCGCCGGACCACCTGCCCCGCTTTATGCTCGTCTTGGGCCGCCTCAGCCCGGCGACCTACGCCGCCTCGGCGCTGCGCCAAACCCTTGTCGGGCCGGTGACGCCGCAGCTCATCGTGGACCTGGGCGTGCTCGCCGCGCTGGCCGCCGTTTCGCTGGCGTGGGTGGGGCGGGCGATGAATGAAACTGAAACGTGAAACGTGAGAGGAAACTGCACAGAACTCTTCACGTTTCACGTTTCACGCACCGGTTGCGCCGCCGAACCCGCATCGCGTCTGACGCCCGCGCGCGCAACCTCCGCTCACGTTTCACGTTTCACGCACCGGTTGCGCCGTCGAACCCGCATCGTGTCTGACGCCCGCACGCGAAAACTTTCCCCGCCTACACTTGCGTCGCTGCCTCCCCCCGGTATAATTCTCCCTTATGAGCGAAAAAGAGACCACTCCTATCCGTGAGCAGTACCTGCAACTGAAGGCCCAATATCCCAACACGATTTTGTTTTTCCGCCTGGGCGATTTCTACGAAACTTTCGACGACGACGCCGAACTGGTGGCGCAAGAATTGGACATCGTCCTCACCTCGCGGCCGGTGGCCAAGGGGGAGCGGGTGCCGATGGCCGGCGTTCCCTACCACGCCGTCGAGAATTACATCGCGAAGCTCATCGAGCGCGGCCACCGCGTCGCCATCGCCGAGCAGATCGGCGAACCGACCGGGCGCGGGCCGATGGAGCGCCGCATTGCCCGCGTGGTCACGGCGGGCACCGTCACCGAGCCGGCGCTGCTGGACGAGAAACGCTCCAATTACCTGGCCGCCGTCGTTATCGAGGGCGACCGCGCCGGCGTCGCCTACGCCGAGATTTCGACCGGCGAGTTCGCGACGGCGCAGCTGGCCGACGACGGCGACATTTTCAACGCGGTGCGGCAGGAGCTGGCCCGCTTGCAGGCGCGCGAGGTGCTGATTCCCCGCGCCGGCTCGTGGAAAGAACGCGCCCCCGGCCAGGCCGCATCCCGCCCCGAAGAGGCGTTGCCGGACTGTGTGGCCGCGCACTTCACCCCGTATCCGGCCCATCGCTTCGAGGAAACCGGCGCGCGGCAGGCGCTCCTGGAGCATTTCGGCGCGCGCACTTTGCAGGGGTTTGGCTGCGAGGGCAAGCCGTTGGCCATCCGCGCCGCCGGCGCCGTGCTGGCCTACCTCCAGGAGACGCAACAGGGCGTGCTGCCGCAGATCACCGGGCTGCGCACCTACGACACCGGGCGTTTTATGGCTCTGGATCCGGCAACGTGGCGCAATCTCGAAATCACCGAGACGCTGCGGCGCGAAAAGCGCGGCTCGTTGTTGGGCGTGCTCGACGTCACGGTCACGCCGATGGGCGGGCGGTTGCTGCTGCGCCGACTGACCCAGCCGTTGTTGGAAGTGGCCGAGCTTGAGACGCGGCTGGATCAGGTGCAGGGGTTCGTCGCCGAGGGCGTGTTGCGCGCGCAGTGCCGCAGCCTCCTCAAGCAAGTCCCCGATCTGGACCGGATGACCAATCGCGTGCTGGCCGGGCGCGCCATGCCGCGCGACCTGGTGGGCATCCGTGTGGCGCTGGAGCTGACGCCGGAGCTGCGCGAGAAGTTGGCGCAGGGCGCAGAAACGGGGACCATGCCGGCAGGATTCCGCACGCTGTTGGATGGCCTGGAGCCGGTCGTTGAGGTGGCGCAGTTGATCGCCGCGGCGCTGGTGGACGAGCCGCCGAATCAGGTGGGCGGCGACAGCCACAAGCGCCTGATCCGTCCGGGATTCTCGGCGGAGCTGGACGGCATCCTGCTGGCGACGCGCGACGCCCGCGAGTGGATCGCCGCACTGGAAGGCAAGGAACGCGAGCGCACCGGCATCAAAAACCTCAAGGTGGGGTTCAACAAAGTCTTCGGCTACTACATCGAAATCAGCAAATCCAACGTCGGCCTGGCGCCGGCGGACTACATCCGCAAACAGACGTTGGTGAATTGCGAGCGCTACATCACGCCGGAGCTGAAAGAATACGAGAACCTGGTGCTCAACGCCGAAGAGCGCATTTCCGAACTGGAGTCGCGGCTGTTCCGCGAGCTCTGCGCACAGATCGCGGCGCACGCCCCGGCGCTGCTCAAGACGGCGCACGCCCTGGCGCGGAGCGACGTCGCCAGCGCGTTGGCCGATCTGGCGGCGCGCCAGCGCTACGTGCGTCCCACCTTCGCCGCCGAGCCGGAGCTTCGCATCGTGGGCGGGCGGCATCCCGTCGCCGAACTCTCGTTGCGCGATCCGTTCACGCCCAACGATCTGACGATGGACGCCGGGCAGCGCATCCACATCATCACCGGGCCGAACATGGCCGGCAAGAGCGTCTTCCTGCGGCAGAACGCCCTGATCGTGCTGATGGCGCAGATCGGTAGCTTCGTCCCGGCGGACGCGGCGACCATCGGGCTGGTGGATCGCATCTTCACACGCATCGGCGCCTCGGACGAGCTGGCGGCGGGGCAGTCCACGTTTATGGTGGAGATGGTCGAGACGGCCAACATCCTCAACCACGCCACCCCGCACAGCCTGCTGATCCTCGACGAGGTCGGGCGCGGCACCAGCACCTACGACGGCATGGCGATCGCCTGGGCCGTCATCGAATACCTGCACAACCACCCGGAGCGCCGCGCGCGCACCCTGTTCGCCACCCATTACCACGAACTAATAGAAATGGAAGAGAGCTTGCCGCACATTCGCAACTTCAACCTGGCGGTTTCCGAAGAAGGGCGCGACGTCGTCTTCCTGCACCGCGTCATCCCCGGCGGCGCCGACCGCTCCTACGGCATCCACGTCGCGCGGCTGGCCGGCATCCCTGCGCCCGTCATCCACCGCGCCGAAACCCTGCTGCAACAACTCGAAAGCGGCGAATTCCGCCCCGGCACAGAGTCAACGGAGCCGGAAGCGTACCAACCCATGCTCATCGCCAAAGACCACCCCATCATCGAAGAACTGCGCGACCTGGACATCAACAGCCTCACCCCGCTGGACGCCCTCACCCAACTGTACGCCTGGCAGAAGCAAGTGACCGGGGAACGGAAGAAGAAGCGGTAAGATGGCGGAACACGGCTACCAACCCATGCTTTTCTCCGGCCCGATCACGGCGAGTTTTCCTTCCACCCGGTATCAGGGCAGCAAAACCAAACTTGCAGACTGGATTTGGGGTCAGATTGCAGATCTGGAGTTCGACACGTGCCTGGACGCCTTCGGCGGCACCGGCGTGATGGCTTATCGTTTCAAACAGGCCGGAAAGGCGGTCGCCTATAACGACTTGTTGCATTTCAATACTTTGTTTGGACAGGCTTTGATCGAAAATCAGAATACCCGCTTAACGCCTGAGGACGTAGAATGGCTGCTTCAATCGCACGATGGTGTTGATTATCCCTCCTTTGTGCAGGACACTTTTGCGAGCATCTACTTTACCGACGAGGAGGATGCCTGGATTGACCGGGTCATCACGAATATTCACAACCTGCGCGATTCTTATAAAGCAGCGTTAGCGTTTTTCGCCCTGGCGCAGGCCTGCATCATCAAACGCCCCTACAACCTTTTTCATCGCAAAAACCTCTACGTGCGACAGGCTGATGTGGAACGCTCGTTCGGCAACAAAACCACGTGGGATACCCCCTTTGAAACGTGGTTTTACCGATTTGTTGAAGAGGCCAACCGCGCTGTCTTCGACAACGGGCGCGAAAATCACGCTTTTAATGGCGATGCGTGTGAGGTTCCCGGCGATTATGACCTGGTGTACGCAGACCCGCCCTACATCTCCCATCAGGGCGTAGGTGTAGATTACCGCGATTTTTACCATTTTTTGGAAGGATTGACCCAGTACGACAACTGGGAAACGCTTGTAGACTATCGTTCAAAACACCGGCGGCTCAAACCGCAACCCAATCCCTGGACGGACAAAGGACAAATCTACGGGGCGTTCGACCGTTTTTTTGCGCGCTACCAGGACTGTATTTTGGTCATTTCTTATCGAAGCGATGGGATACCTTCGATTTTGGAACTCACGGAACTGTTGCACAAGTACAAAATGCATGTGGCCGTGCGATCCTTTGGGGAGTATAAGTATGTGTTGTCGGCCAGTGGGCTATCTGAGGAAGTGCTCTTGATTGCTGGGTAGGAATTGTATCGTTACGCGGCATTCCATGATCAGAAATGGTGAACTAAAGATACCACACTGAGAGAACTCCCTGTGTATCTCTGCGAAATTCAGTGAGACTCTGTATCTATCTATTTTCACACCTGCTTATGCTGTTGAATTTGGCTTTACTTGAGCCCGCAAGTAGGCACGAATTTATTGAACCATCAAAAACTCAGCTAATGGTGAGTTCTTAATGAAGAGTAGGAGCATCTGTGAGTTTGACAGCATTTTTGAAAAACAACATTGATGTCAGAGAACGGTTCAAGCACGAGTTCCATAAACCACAGTTGCAGGTCAAGAGGGAATTATTAGCCCAGCCTCTTACAAGGAACTACTCAATTATCGGGACTGCTTTCGATTACCTTCTGCGTTTTTATATTGAGCGACTAAACCCAATAGCTATTGATAGAAAGCCATGGTGTGCGGAAACTGCACTGCATCTACTTCGGCGTATACCAGTTCTCTATTTTAAAGGAATGTGTATAGTTCTGAAGGCGAAAACATTTAAGGCTGAATTTCTGAGAACTGGGCAAATTACTGACAGGTTGATTGAATCTATTTTGTCCTTGGCTTATTTAGACCCTATTTATCGGGCTAATCGCGGGCGCAATTTCATCGGGGAATCTATTGACAAAAGAGATATAGATGATATTCGACGTCTCATCTCTATTGTCAACCCAGAATACTTTGCAGCCAAAAACTTGTGCTTACTTAATCCGACTTTTGGTATAGCCTCTACGATGGTAGGTGGCGCTGACGCAGATATAGTTATTGATGACAATCTTATTGACATAAAGACAACAAAGAATTTGGAGCTTTCTCTACGTGATTTTCAACAGGTAGTTGGTTACTTTGTGCTCCAGCATATTGGTGGCTTTGAAAATCTAAACTACAAAGCTGAGATAAGGAAAATTAGCTTGTACTTTTCGAGATATGCGTATCTTCACACATTGGAGTTAGAAGATATTGTCAACAAGAATACATTCCCTGATTTTGTCGATTGGTTCAAAGATCGTGCTCAAGAAGCCTATGGAACACTATAACTTCCACTCAAAATATTCCGCTGATTCGCTGACCCGCTAATTCCAATTTCACCCGAAAGGACATTGAATGAAAACAAAAAATCACTACCGCTGGCTTATCCCCGTCGGGATAGGCGTGCTCCTGCTGCTGATTCCGCTGGCAGCATTCACCGCGGCCAATCCCGCGCCACCGCCACCCGATTCGCAGGCGTTGCTGGATACGGTGAGCTTTGACATGGAGGCGGCGCGACCTGCCCGGCAGGCTGCGCCGCAACTGCCCGACCCGCAGCCGCCGATCGCGCTGCCCGAACCGGTCTGGCGCATCGGCGTGACGCAGGATGGCGTCTACACGCTGGACTACGCTGCGCTGGCCGCCGCCGGCGTCCCCGTCGCCGGCATGAATCCTACCAATTTCCACCTTTTCTGGCGCGGGCAGGAAGTGGCCATGCGCGAGACCGGCGACGGCGATGCCGTCTTCGAGCCGGGCGACGCCTGGGTCTTCTACGGCGAGAAGTATCACGCCGCCGAGCCGGACGAGCGCTTCACCGATGAAAACGTCTACTGGCTGGCCGTCTACAACGACCAACCCGGCCTGCGGATGGCGACCCGCGACGTGACGCCCACCTCCGCGCCGCAGGGCGTCTGCACCGGCACGGCCATCGCCGAGCGGAACCTCGTCTACTGGGCGCGCGGCAGCGACCGCCCCGGCACCGACGCGGTCTGGTTCTGGGACGAGGCCAATTCCCCCAACACGGTCACGCGCACCTATCCCATCACTCTCTCGGCGCCCACCGGCGCCGGAGAATTGATTCTGGATGTCGAGGTGGCTTCATTCAATTACAACGATGCCGTCAACCCCGACCATCACGTGCGCCTGTACCTCAACGGCCATGCCCTCGGCGATTTCTACTGGGACGGCAAGACCGGCCATCGTATCGTGACCGGGATTTCCGATGGCAAGATCGTGGCGAACGGCGTCAACACCCTCACCGTCGCCTACGTCACCGACGTGGGGCACCAGGACGTGTATTTTGACAAGGCCACGCTGACTTACCGCCGCAACGCTACCTCGGAAAAAGGCGCGGTCGTCTGCGAGGCGGCACAGTCCGGCCCGGCCACGTATCTCTTTGGCGGGCTGCCGCTCACGGCGCAGTTCTTCGACGTCAGCGACCCGGTGCACCCGGTGGCCCTGATCGGGGCGACGAACGGCGAGGCGGACACCCTCGTCTTCAGCGACGGTGCGCCGGAAGGAACCCGCTACCGCGCCGGGGTCCCGCGCTCGATTGCGCTCACGTCCTACGCGCCCGCCAACGATCTCATTGCGCCGGAAGAGGGCGCCGACGAGCTCATCGTCGCGCCGCGGCAATTCCTGGCCGCGCTCGCGCCGCTGGCCGAGCATCGCCGGAGCCAGGGCCTGCGCGTGAAGCTCGTCGCCGTCGAGGACGTGTACCCGATCTTCAACGGCGGGGTCGTTCACCCGGAGGCCATCCGCAGCCTCGTGGCGCACGCCCGCGCGCACTGGCCCGGCGCGCCGCTGCAATACCTCTTCCTGGTCGGCGACGGCAACTTCAATTTCAAGGGCTACAATCCGGCCGGCTACGGCGCATTCGTCCCCACCTTGATCCCGCCCTACCTGGAGTTCGCCGATCCCAACCAGGGCGACGTACCCGTGGACGCGCGCTTTGGCGACGTAAACGGCGACGGGCTTTCAGAGGTCAGCGTCGGACGGATCCCCGCGCAGAACGTGGCCGAAGTGAGCGCCTACGTCGCCAAGGTGTTGGCCTACGAAGCGCAGCCCGCCGCGCCCTGGCAGTTGCAGTCGTTGTTGATCGCCGACAACGGCCAGAACAGCGACGAAGGTTTTGATAGCCTGCTCGACCGGCTCGACGCTCTGATGCCGGCGACGATGGTTTCGCGCACCGTTTATATGGAAGACTACTGCGCCGGCTACTCCGCCTGCCCCTCGGCGACGCTGGCCGTCACCACCGAATGGAACGCCGGTGCGCTGCTGCTCACCTACGCCGGCCACGGCTCCATCCACCGTTGGGCGCACGAACCGTTGCTGATCAACAAGCAGCTGACCGCACTCGACCAGACGACAGCGCTGCCGTTTTTGCTGGCGCTGGACTGTTGGGACGGCTACTGGATGTTCCCGCCGACCTATCCCAAGTTGCCGGGGCAGGATGTGCGCTCGATCAGCGAGTGGGCGACGACCGTCCTGACGCGGACCGGCGCCATCGCTGCGTATGGCCCCGCCGGTCTGGCCTACGCCTACGAGGAAGAACTCCAGGCGCGCGCGCTTTACCAACGGCTCTTCAATACCGGCGTTTTGCGCGTGGGCTTGCTCACTCAGGCCGGGCGCGCTGTGATCGCCAACTCGTACATGGCGCGCACCTACACCCTGCTCGGCGACCCGGCGACGGTTCTAGCGCTGGAAGATTCCGTCTCGCTGACGCCCCTTGCCGGCTGGTCTGACGTGATGGTGGTCAACAGCACCACGGACCTGAACGCGCGCATCGCGGCGCAGCTTTCCACGCGCTTCGGCGTGACCTTCACGCAGCCGGTGTGGGCGGCAGATCGCGGCTCGCTCGACGGCGGGCTGTACACCGCCCCCACCACGCCCGGCGTCGTCTATCTGTCGGCGCAACTGGGCTCGCAGCTTGTGCCGCTTACTTTGACCGTCGTCGCCGGCCCGCCGGCGGGCCTCGTCGTGACCCCGGATCCGCTGGCGCTGCTGCCGGATCAGAGCGTGCAGCTCACGGCGACCGTTGTGGATGCCTGGGGCAACCCCGCCGTCGCGACGTCCACCGTCGTGTGGGAAAGCGACCTGGGGGCGGTGGATACCTCCGGCGTCTTCACTGCGCCTGACGTGCCCGGTTCGGGCTGGATCACGGCCACCGCAACCATTTCCGGCCCTGAACCGCTCGTGTTGACCGACCAGGTTCAGGTGTATGTCCTGGCCGGCGAACCGGTCGCCGTCGGAATCGCGCCGTCTGCTGCGCACATGGAAGTCGGCGACGTCGTCAGCTTCACTGCGACGCTGTTGGACGCCTGGGACAACCCTGTGGATGCCGGCGCGACGACGGCCTGGCAGACGAACGTCGGCGCGGTGGATGCGAGCGGAACGCTGACGGCGCCCTTTTATCCGGCGCTCGGCTACGTGATGGCCACGCTCAGCTTCAACCTGGGCGGCGAGCCCCAGACGCTCTCCGGCAGCGCCGCCGTCACCGTCGTCGCCAGCGCGCCGGTGACGCTCACCCTCGCCCCCAGCCCCGTCGAGATCGGCGCCGGCGAGGTCCTCCAGATGGTCGCCACCCTGCGCGACCGTTACCACAACCCGACCGCGGCCTCATCGGTTATCACGTGGACGGCCGATCTGGGAACCATCTCGGCGAGCGGTGTGTTTACCGCGCCGAAACGCCCGGCCCAGGGCGCCATCACCGCCATGGCCACCGTCGCCCAGGGCAGCGGCGTGATCACCCTGGTGCAGCGCGCGCCGGTCGTCGTCCAGGCAAGAGTCTACTTGCCGCTCGTTCTGCGCAACCATTCGGGCGACTAAGCTTACCGGCGGTTCACCAACGGTTGGATGAAAATCGCAATGCGATGGCAGAGATCAATAAGGAAGGTGTTTTTCGCACAC
>DAOUFX010000409.1:0-6184 GCA_034429675.1 Anaerolineae bacterium
CCCCCTTTTTATTGAGATGATAAAAGCTGTTGGAGTGAATACTTGAACAAAAAGAAAACAGAATCAAAAGATACGCCCCGGCGTCCCACAATCGCCTACGTGGCGCCCGATGCGGTGGTAGATGCGACCGCGACCCATTTGTGGGCCGGCGTAGAGGCCGGCGCGCGGGAATGCGATCTCAACTTGATCGCCTTTCCGGGCGGCAACCTCCGCTTTGCCCCCGATCCCCAGGGGAGCCGTGGGCAGGGCAACATCATCTACGAACTGGTGACGCCCGCCGCCGTTGACGGCGTTCTCAGTTGGGCTTCGGCGCTGCACACCTCGGCCATCAAATCGGAGAGCCTGACCGATGAACAGTGGCATGACTTTCATCCCCGGTTTCATCCGCTGCCCATCGTCACGATGTCCGAGGCCGTCCCCGGCCATCCGGTCGTCGTCGTCGAGAGCCGCCAGGGCATGCGCGAAGCGATGGTGCATCTGATCGAAGTCCACGGCTGTCGCCGGGTCGCCTTTATCCGTGGGCCGGAGAGCCACCCGATGGCGGCGGCGCGGTATCAGGCGTACCTGGACACGCTGGCCGAATACCAGATCCCTGCCCGCCCTGAGTTGATTTCCCCATCCAAAGATTGGAACCGGGCGTTGGGCGCGCAGGCCGTCGCGCTCTTTTTGGATGAACACAAGCTGCGCCCCGGCGCCGACATCGAAGCGATCGCGGCGGCCAGCGATGTTTTTGCCGCGACGGCGATGGGGGAGCTCCAGGCCCGCGGCATCCGCGTCCCGGAAGATATGGCCGTGATCGGGTTCAACAACTCCGCCGAGGCGCAATGCGCCATGCCCTCGATCACCTCCGTCGTCGTGCCCTTTTCCGATCAGGGGCGAGAGGCGGTTCGCGTGTTGCAACAACGCCTGCGCGGCGAGACGGCGCCGGCTCAAAGCATCATCCCCTCGCGATTGGTCGTCCATTTGTCGTGCGGCTGTATGGAGGCGACGGTCACTCAGGCCGGCGGCAGCTCGCCTGCCGCCGAATCGGCGAGCGTGGAAAGTATCCTGTGCGCCCGGCGCGAGGAAATTCTGCCGGAGATGCGCGCGTTGTTGCAACCGCTGGCGATGCCGGACGCCGCCTGGGCCGAAAAGATACTGGACGCGCTGATTCTGGCGCTCGAACAAGAGAATCCCACGCCGTTCCTGACCGCTTTGCGTTCGGCGTTGCGTGGCGTTGCGCTGACGCCGCAATCGGCTTCGGCGTGGCAGAATGTGATGTCGGCGCTTCAGCGCCATGTGACCCGGACGACGCAGTCTTACCGCGCTCTGATGCTGTTGGGACAGGCGCGCACGCTGTTATCCGAAGCGAGCATTCGCATGCAAGCGGCGCAACAGTTGCAGGCCGAAGAGCAGGCCCGGCGATTGCGCGTGGTGAGCGCCGATTTGATCAACACCTTCGACGTGACGCAACTGGTGGACGTGCTGGCCCGCGAACTGCCCAAGATGGACATCCCCGCCTGTTACCTGGTCTTGTACGAAAACCCGCAGCCCTATCTCTTCCCAGAACCGGCGCCGGAATGGTCGCGGTTGATCCTGGCTTACAATGAGAACGGGCGCGTTCCGTTGGACGCAGATGGGTTGCGTTTCCCCACCCACGACCTTTTGCCGCCGGACTTGCTGCCCGCGCACCGTCGTTACACCTTGATGTTGCAATCGCTGCATTTTCAGAATTCGCAGATCGGGTTTGTGATCTTCGAGGTGGGCCCACGGGACTGGCCGATCTACGACATGCTGCGCAGCGAGATCAGCACATCCCTGCAAGGCGCGCTGCTGGTGCGCCAGGTGAAACAACGCATGGTCCAGCTGGAGACCTCCGCCGAGGTGGCGCGCTCCGTCAGCGGGGTGCTGGATTTGGACGCGCTGATGCACCGCGTCGTCAACCTGGTGCAGCGCCGTTTCGGGTTGTACTACGTGGGGTTGTTTTTGCTGAACGGCGACCGGCTCACGTTGACGATGGGATCGGAGGCCGTTGGACGGCAAATGGCGGAGGACGGATTTTCGCTGCCCGCCGGCGGCGCGAGCGCCGTCGCGCGCTGTTTTACGACGCGCCAGGCGCAATGTTCCGTGGATGATACGTCCGTCTATCCGATGCTGCCGGAGACTCGCACAGAACTGGCGTTGCCGCTGGCCACTCGCGGCAAGGTGCTGGGCGCGCTGAGCATTCATTCGAGCCAGAAGCAGCCCTTCGACCCCAGCGAGGTCGCCGTCTTCGAAACGCTGGCCGGGCAGCTGGCCAACGCCATCGAGAACGCCCGCGCCTACGACGCCATCCGCGATCTCAGCGAACGGCTCCAGCAGGAAAACCTGCGCATGACGGCCGAGCTGACCGTGACGCAACGCCTGCAACAGATGCTTCTGCCCACCGAGATCGAGCTGGGCCAGATCGAGGAGTTGGACATCGCCGGATTTATGCAGCCAGCCGAGGAGATCGGCGGGGATTATTACGACGTGTTGCGCCACAACGGCGGCATCAAGCTCGGCATCGGCGACGTCGCCGGGCACGGGTTGGAAAGCGGCGTGGTGACGTTGATGCTGCACACTGCCGTGCGCACGCTCCTCACCAGCGACGAACGCGACCCGGTGCGGTTTCTCGACATCCTCAACCGCATTCTTCACGACAACCTGCGCCGCATGCAGACCGATCGTTGCATGACCCTGATGCTGTTGGATTACGAGGTGCACCCGCATCCACAGCTCCGGGTCAGCGGCCAACACGAACCGATGGTGGTGATTCGCCGGGGAGGGCAGGTGGAAATCAAGGACACCCTGGATCTCGGGATCCCCTTGGGGTTGGTGGACACCGTCGCGGAATTTGTAAGCGAACTGACCATCGCGCTGGATCCGGGGGACGGAATGGTGCTGTACTCGGATGGCATCACCGAGGCCGAGAATGACGCCGGCGAGTTGTATGGATTGGCGCGGCTGTGTGCAGCGGCATCGCGCAACTGGGCTCTTCCCGCCGCCGAGATTCGCTCGGCGATTGTTACCGACATTCAGAAATTCATCGGAGCACACACCGTTTTTGATGACATTACTTTCCTGATCATCAAGCAACGGTGATCGTATCATTTCAATAAAAAGGGGGCGGGCGTAACCCGCCCACCCCCTAGATTTTGAGAAGATACCGGTGCGCTTGCCAGCGTGACGGAAACCGGCGCTATGGCGTCGGCGGCGGCGGCGTGGGCACAGGCGAGTCCGGCGTGAACGCCGGCGTGACGGTCGGCAGCGGGGTGATGGTAGGAGGAGGAGGCGCTGTAGGCAACGGAGTCATCGTGGGCGGAATTGTCGTTGGGGGCGGGGCCATGGTGGTAGGCGGCGCGGCCACCGTCGGCGGCGTTTCGTCCGTGGGTGATAGCGGCGGAGTGGGGGTTGCCGTCGCCCGCATTTGGAGAGACGAATCGAATGGAGTCTCCAGGGTGCCCGTCGGCGTCCCCTCCGGCATATTCTCCAAAGTCTTGGTTTTTTCTGCGCGTTTTTCTCTGGACCAGACAAACCGGTCCCGCTCGATGACGCAGGCGGTATAGGTAGCAGGGACAGCCGGCGTCGCTTCAACCTCGTATGAATACGATGAAGTTACCCGCCAGCCCTCTTTGGTGTACGCAGGAGCTTCGCGGCACGCCACAATTTGCGTCTCGTGGACGGTGAACCAGGGGCGCAACGACACCAACAGATTGCACAACAGCAGCAACGCGATCACCAAAAGGAACCCGCTGGCGACCAACATCACCCTGACGGAGATTCTCCCGGCCCCAAAATCTTTGGCGTTCCAGGCTTTAGTTACCATATCGGTGATTTGACGAAAGCCGATGCTGGTATCTTTTTTCGCAGGTTGGGGGGTGTTTGCCGGAGCAGCGGCAGGTGGGGTAGCAACAACAGGATCGGTAGGATAGGCGGCATTCTGCCTGGAAGCGGGGGCGGCGCTCTGACCTGCGGGATATGAGCTGACCGGCTGCCCGCCAAAGCGCGGGTTGCGGGAGATCACGAGCCCCAACACGCCGCCGACGATCAGGCTCATTCCCAGCAACAACGTAGCCAATAAGCCGTGACCGAGGATCATCATAATGACGGCCAGGATCAAAAAAACGCCGATTCCGGCTCCAATAAACGCCATCGCAGCTATACGATTCTTAGCCATAAACTCCTACTCAATACGTTTGTGTCCCCTAACTCTGAAGTATACCCGTCTCGCGCCGCTGCGCAACCCCCCAAATTTCCTGGGATGCGTTTCAGGATGGGTGCAAAATCTGCATTCGTGTAGAGACGCAAAATCTTGCGTCTTCTTCTGTGCGGGTAGAGACGCAAAATCTTGCGTCTTCTTCTATGCGGGTAGAGACGCAAAATCTTGCGTCCTCTTCTATGCGGGTAGAGACGCAAAATCTTGCGTCCTCTTCTATGCGGAGGAAGACGCAAAATTTTGCGTCTCTACTTGCGCAGATGGTGATGCCGGTTATAGTTACCGGGAATATTAGTCCTTAGGAAAACTATCCCATGTCCTTTCATTTCGAACTTCGTGACTATCCAACGGCGCCCGGCTGCTACTTAATGCGCGACGCTGCCGGCCACGTGCTGTATGTCGGTAAGGCCAAGAATTTGCGCCGCCGCCTGTCCAGCTATTTTCGCATGGACCGGCGTAAGCGCCGGACGCGCCGGGACCGCCGGATGAGCCAGCTCGTCACCACCATTGCGGCCATTGACGTGATTCTGGTCAACACCGAATTGGAAAGTCTGGTGCTGGAAAACAATCTCATCAAGCGCTATCGCCCGCGATTCAACCGCATGTTGATGCCCGAAGAGTCCGGCTACCACTACATCGTGTTGACCGATGAGACGTTGCCGCGCCTGGTTCCCTACCGCAAATTGCGGCTGAACAAGGCGCTCGCCGGGAAAGAAGTGGAACGGCGCTTTGGCCCGTACCTGACCCGCGAGTGCCGCGATGGGTTGCTGGAGTACGTCGCCGACCGTTTTGGGCTGCGCACGTGCTATCCCATGCCCTCTCACGTGTGCCTCCGTTACCATCTGAAAGAATGCAGCGGTGTCTGCGAAGGCAAAGTAACGTCCGAGGCTTACGCCGCCGCCGTGCAAGAGGCGGCGAATTTCCTCGCGCAGCCCAGCCAGGAGTTGGTCGGCGCCGTCGTTGCCAGCATGCGCGCCGAGGTGCTCGCTTGCGCCGAGCGCCTGGAATTCGAGCGCGCCCAGCGGATCAAAGGCCGCCTGTTTATTCTGGAATCCACGCTCCAGTCGCAGATCGTCGAGCGCGATGTGGAGTACGATCAGGATGTGGTCTACTTCGGCCCGGCGAAAACGCGCCGCGCCATGGTCGCCAGCGTGCGCCGGGGTATGCTGATCGGGGTGGAATTGCGCGAACTGAACGCCGGGGGGAGCTATCCGCAGGCCTGCCGCGATTTTCTGCTGGCGCAGTCCGCGCGCTCCGGGGCGGAGGAAATCATTTGCAATGCGCCGGAGAAAGTCGTGGCGCCGTTACACGGCGTTGCGGGCGCGGCGCGGTTGCTCTGTCCCACCGCCGGCGTCGAACACGAACTGCTGGCGCTGGCGCGCCGCAATTTTGAATACCAGAACAAAAAAGTCTCCCCGCCCCAATCTTCTGACTGACGGCTGCTTAACACTCTGACTGAAGATCACAAAGGAAACCCTATGCAAAACTTACCGTGTGTGATCGTCGAACAACTCCCCACCGCCGCGCAATTCATCCAGATGCGGCAGGCCGTGGGATGGCGGCTGCCACCCGAAGAAGCAGCGGCTCGAGCGCTGCCCAACTCGCTCTACGGCGTCTGCGCCTACGTCGGCGAACGCCTGGTGGGGACGGCGCGCGTCATCGGCGACGGCGGGCTGGCTTACTACATTCAGGACGTCATCGTCTTGCCGGAATACCAGGGGCAGGGTATCGGCGCGCAATTGATGGACAGGGTGATGGCTTACGTCCGGACGCACGCCGCTCACAACGCCGTCATCGGGTTGATGGCGGCGGCTGGTAAGGAGCCGTTCTACGAAAAATACGGGTTCACCCGCCGCCCCAACGACCGCCTGGGCGCGGGCATGACCATTTTTTGGCAGGCAAACGGCGCAGGCTGAGCCTGCGCCGGAACATTTCCTGATCAGCGTGTGGCCGGGCGACTGCCCGGCC
>DAOUFX010000410.1:0-7819 GCA_034429675.1 Anaerolineae bacterium
GGTACCCCCGCCCGCGCAAACACCCCCTTTAACCCATCTGCGTTCAGCGGTAATTTCCGGCTAACAGCTAAAAGCTAAAGGCTAACAGCTACTTTCCGAGGAGACGATTATGCAATCCGTAAACCCGGCTATTTTTAAGAAAAAATATGACATTCGCGGCAAAGTCGGCGCAGACCTGGACGAGACCGTCGCGATGTTGATCGGCAAGGCATTTGGCGCCTACGTCGCCGAAAATGACCGCCAACCGGTCTACGTCGGGCACGACAACCGCGCGACTTCCCCGGCCCTGTCGGCGGCCTTCTGCGATGGCCTGCTCTCGACCGGCTGCGATGTCGTCACCATCGGCATGGTTCCGACGCCGGTGCTCTATTTCGCTTCCACGCGGAATCCGGGCTCTTATGGCGTGATGGTGACGGCGAGCCACCTGGCGACTACCTACAACGGTTTCAAATTCTGCCGGGGGAAATTTCCTATCTTCGGCAATGCGTTCTTTTCACATCTCGCGGAGATCATCGCGGATGGGGCGTTCCCGCAGGGGGCCGGCGCCCGGACGGCCTATGCGACGATCGTTGACGAGTACGTCGCGTATATTGCTGCGACGATGCCTTCGCGACTCTCCAACACCAGCGTCGTCGTTGATGGCATGAACGGCGCCGCCAGCCTGGTTGCCCCGCTTCTTTTGGAAAAGCTGGGGGCGACCGTTCACCGCATCCATTGTGACGCGGCGCATCCCTACTCCGTTGACCAACCGGATCCCAGTCACCCCAAAAACCTGGAGGCGTTGCAGAAGGCCGTCCAACAGATTCCGGGCGCTTTCGGGATCGCCTACGACGGCGATGCGGACCGGATGGGCGTGGTGGACGAGCTCGGCCGGGTGGTGTTCGCCGACCGGGTGTTGACGCTCTTTGCGCGCGACGTGCTGGCCGAACATCCGGGGGCGAAGGTGGTGTTCGATATTTTGTGCACACAAGTGCTGGAACAGGAAGTCGAACGCTGCGGCGGCGTGCCGGTACCCTGGGCGTCGGGGCACGCGCTGATCAAAGACAAATTCTACGAGGTTGCGGCGATCCTTGCCGGCGAGAGCAGCGGCCACATCATTTTTGCGGACCGCTATCTGGGGTACGACGACGGCATCTACGCTTCAGCCCGGCTCGTGGAGACGGTGCACCAAAGCGGGAAGCCGTTGTCGGAACTCATCGAAGCGTTGCCTGCCACCGTCATGTCGGAGGAAGAACGCCCGCACTGCCCGGACGACAAGAAATTCCAGATTGTGGACGCCGTCAGGGAGGCGCTCAGCCGGACGAAGTATCCCCTGCTGACGATAGATGGCGTCAGGGTGGCGTTCCCCAACGGCTGGGGCTTGCTGCGCGCCGCGAACACCGAGGCGGTGCTGAGCTTGCGCTTCGAAGCGTCAACGGCGGAAGAAGTGCGGGAATACCGCGAGTTTATCTGGGGGGAACTGTCCAGAGTCGCGCTGGAATACGGCGTGGAATTGGTAAAAAAGGCTTAGAGTTTTTTTGTTCGAAAAGGGGTGTTTTTGCGGGACGAGTCCTCTCGCCCGCAAAAACACCCTTTTTTTGTCCCTCCCCTCGATACTTTTCATACCCATGATGTGTGGTAAACTGACCAGGTTATAACTGATACAAACGATCGAAAGCAAACCAACGACTTTTCTTCGACTTTCGACCTTCGACTTTTGACTTTCACCGTGGTACAGCCATGACCGAGCCAGACATTTTCCAAAAATACAATCTGGAACGCCTGCCGATCTACAAGCTCCCGTTTGGGGTAGACGAAAACGGGCGCAAGATTGACCACATCGCCGGCAGCGCCATCAAAGCCAGCGTCGAATTGTTGCTGGAGAGCGTGCGGCAGCAGCCGATGCACATCGCGCAGGCCGACCCGCCGCGCGTCGAAGCGGCGCTGCGGACGGCGTTGGAAGACCTGGCGGCGATTCTCAACGCTTCGTTTACCACACCACAAAGTCACATTGATCCTGACGATTTGCTGGATGAGACCCGCTACTATTCCTACGAATTCAACGTGGTGGTTCAGGAATACGCCAAAGCCATCAGCCGCAGAGCGGATTTCTACTTCGAGCGCGGCGTCCGCACGATCCCGCAGAGCGCCAAATGGGTGGCGCGCCCCTTTTCCGTGGCCCAGGTCTACCAGATTTTGCCGCGATTGGTGGCGAAGTTCACCCACACCGATGTGCGCGTGATGGAAGTGCGCTCCGGTCGCGCCATCCTGCAATGGTGGCCGCAGCAGGAGATGGCGCAGGTGCCCGAATGCTATCATCGGGCGTACTACGCGGGCGGCGACGCCTACGCCGGACTCTTCGCCGCCGTCCCCCAGGTCATCGCCGATTTGCCGCTGGCCTCCGTCGCCACCCGTCTCACGCCGCTCAACGGCGACGCCTGCTTCGAGTGGGAGTTCACCTGGCCGGTGTACGGCGACGCCAGCAAACGCGACCTGTGGATCGCCCTGGGGATTTCGGCGGCGCTGCTGATCTACGTGTTGGCGCGCGGCCCGTTTGCGCCGTGGCTGGCCGGGCTGATCCCGTTGCCGCTGGTGGTGCGTTGGTGTCGCAAGCATCTCCGCGCGGCGCAGGATGCCGAGAGCCGCAGTCTGCGCAAGCTCGAAGACCAGCAAGCTTTCAACGAGCAACAGCTCGAACAGTTGCAGGTCGCTTACGCCGACCTGCAGGCGGCCAACGCCACGCTGGAACAACGTGTGGCCGAACGCACGCACGAGTTGAGCGAAGCCAACGCCGCCCTCTCCCGCGAGAAGGAAGCGGCCGAGGCCGCCAGCCGCGCCAAAAGCGCGTTTCTGGCGACGATGAGCCACGAAATCCGCACGCCGATGAACGGCATCATCGGCATGACCAGCCTGCTGCTGGACACGGCCCTCACCCGCGAGCAACGCGAGTTCACCGAGACGATCCGCAACAGCAGCGAGGCGTTGCTGTCCATTATCAATGACATCCTCGACTTTTCCAAGATCGAGGCCGGGCGGATGGATCTGGAAAACCACCCGTTCAACCTTCGCGAATGCATCGAGGGCGCGGTAGACTTGCTGGCTTCTCAGGCGAACAAGAAGGAACTGGAGTTGGCGTGCCTGATCGAGACGACGGTTCCGGCTGCCGTCTACGGCGACGCCTCCCGCGTGCGACAAATTCTCATCAACCTGCTCGGCAACGCCATCAAGTTTACCGAGAAGGGGGAAGTGGTGGTAATTGTGAGCGCCCACTTCCCGGAGACAGCTGCCGTTTCTTCCCCGGAAAGCGACTCGACCGATTGTGAACTGCGTTTCGCCGTCAAAGATACCGGCATTGGCATCCCGCAGGAGCGGATGGACCGGTTGTTCCTCTCGTTCAGCCAGTTGGACAGCTCGATGACGCGCCGGTACGGCGGCACGGGCCTGGGGCTGGCGATCAGCAAACGGCTGGTCGAAATTATGGGCGGACGGATGTGGGTGGAAAGCGAGGAAAATGTGGGGAGCACTTTCCATTTCACGTTGCCGGCGAAGACGGCAAAAGGCCCGGTCCAGGAGTATCTTTACGCCGTTCAGCCCACTTTGAACGGCAAGCGTGTGCTTATCGTGGACGACAACGCCGTCAACCGGCGCATGCTGACCTTGCAGACGCAGGCGTGGGGGATGGCGCCGCACGTCGTCGCCTCCGGCGTCGAGGCGCTCGCGGCGCTGGAGACCGGCGACGGTTTCGACGTGATCCTGACGGACGTGCAGATGCCGGACATGGACGGGCTCACTCTGACCGCCCGGATTGCGCAGATCTATGGCGATTCCATGCCACCGCTGATCCTGTTGACCTCTCTTCCCAAAGCCGAGCTGCCGTCGTTGGATGAGCTGCGCTACGATGCCTTTCTGCTCAAGCCCATCAAAGCGTCGCAGCTCTACGATGCGCTCGTCGGCATCTTTGCCCGGCGCGAACAGCATCAAGATGCCGGACAGACG
Source organism: Anaerolineae bacterium (assembly GCA_034429675.1). Taxonomy (GTDB): domain Bacteria; phylum Chloroflexota; class Anaerolineae; order B4-G1; family SLSP01; genus JAKQHY01. The sequence goes on from DAOUFX010000410.1 coordinate 3,976, forward strand.
CCCGGTTTTGATGGGGACATGGCTGCCCGCATGCCTTTGCGGATTCTGCTGGTGGAAGACAACCCCGTCAACCAGAAGGTTTTTTGCCTGATTTTGGAGCGCCTGGGCTATCGCGCCGACGTGGCCGGCAACGGGGTGGAGGCTTTGCAGGCATTGGAGCGCCAGCCTTACGAGGTCGTGTTGATGGATTTGCTGATGCCGGAGATGGACGGGCTGGAGGCGACCCGCCGCATCCGCGCGCAGTGGGGCGAGCGCGGGCCGCGCATCATCGCCCTGACGGCCAACGCGACCGAAGAGTCGCAGCGCGATTGTTTTGCCGCCGGGATGAACGACTACCTGACCAAGCCCATTCGGGTAACGCAACTCGTCGCGGCGCTCAATCGCGTCCAGACGCCCGGCGCCGCCGGCATGGTTCTGCCGGAGGAGGTCGCGCCGGTTGGGGCGCCTCTTGCGCTGAATGCGCAGACGCTCCGCGCCCTTCACAGTTCGCTGGGGCGGCGCGCCGATGTCAAACTGAGCGCGCTGCTCGCCGCCTTTCACGAGAGCGCCGCGCGTCTGCTCGCCGAGATGCAGCAGGCGTTGGATCGCGGGCAGGTCGCCGAACTGCACCGCGCGGCGCACTCGCTCAAATCCACGGCGGCGACGATGGGCGCCGAGGTGTTGTCGGCGTTGGGCAAGACGCTGGAGGACGCGACCGTTGAAGCGATCCCCGAAAACGCCGGGGCGCTCATTGCGTCCGCCCGCGCCGAGTATGACCGGGTAGGCCCTGCGCTCGATGCAGAGGTGGAACGCATCATCAAGCCGTGACCGGCGAAGGGTGCATCCCCTACTTTTCTCCGGCCAATCGCTAAAAGCTAATGGCCAACATTCACTGGCTACGAAAATTCAAAACACAGGAGCGATCTATGGGAAAGAATCTCGAACGACTCATTGCATATCTACACCGCCCGATGGATTTGAACTACGCGGGCGCCGTTCTCGGTTGGGACCAACAGGTGAACCTGCCGCCGCAGAGCGTTGAAGCACGTGCGGATCAGTTGTCCACGCTAAGCGAGATTATCCACGAGCTGTCCACGTCCGATGAGGCGCGGAAACTTTTGGAAGCCGCCGAAGCGGAAGTTGCCGGATGCGATTATGACAGCGATGAAGCCAGCATGGTGCGCGTCGCCCGCCGTCGCTTTGATCAACTGGTCAAACTTCCCGGCGACTTTGTGGTTCGTGAGACCCAATCCACTGCGAAAGCTTATGCGGCGTGGGCGCAGGCTCGCGCCGAGAGCAACTTCGCGCTGTTCCAGCCACACCTCGAGGCAGTAGTGGCGTTGCAAAAGGAACGGGCCGGGTATCTGGGGTACACCGATCATCCTTACGATGCGTTGTTGGACCAGTACGAGCCCGGCATGAAAACGGCTCAGGTCGAAAAGCTGTTTGATGAGCTCAAAGCCGGCCTGGTGCCCTTTGTCCACGCCATCGTCGAGGCCGAGCCGGTTGACGACAGCTTCTTCGAGGAGCGGGAGTACGACCTGTCCCGCCAGTGGGATTTCACGGTGATGTTGTTGACCGACATCGGTTACGATTTCCAACGTGGGCGGCAGGATAAGGCGCCGCATCCGTTCACCACCAATTTCTCGTCGCAGGACGTGCGCGTGACCACCCGCCTGATCAAGAATCGCCCGCAATCGGCATTCTTCAGCAGCCTGCACGAAGGCGGCCACGCGCTCTACGAACAGGGCGTCAACCCCAAGTTCGACCGCACCGCGTTGGCCGGCGGCGCGACGATGGGACTGCACGAGTCGCAGTCGCGCACGTGGGAAAACCAGGTCGGGCGCAGCCGGGCTTTCTGGCAGCATTATTACCCCATCATGCGCGCCTTCTTCCCGGAGCAGATGCGCGACGTGCCCTTCGAGCGCTTCTATCGCGGCATCAACAAGGTCAAACCGGACTTGATCCGCGTGGAAGCCGACGAAGTGACCTACAATCTGCACATCTTCGTGCGTTTTGAGATGGAAAAAGACCTGATCACCGGCGCGCTCAACGTCGCCGACGTGCCCGATGCCTGGAACGCCAAGTATCAGGCTTATCTGGGCATCACGCCGCCCAACGACGCGCAAGGATGCCTGCAAGACGTCCACTGGTCAGGCGGCATGATCGGATACTTCCCCACCTACGCGTTGGGCAATCTGATTTCGGCGCAGTTGTACGCGCAGGCGCAAAAAGACCTCCCCGGTCTGGACGAAGGATTCGCGCGGGCGGAATTTGCCCCGTTGCTGGACTGGACCCGCGAAAAGGTTCACCGTCACGGCGCCAAGTTCACCGCCGCCGAGCTCTTGCAACGCGAACTCGGCCAGACCATCCAGGCGCAACCGTTGCTGGACTACGTCAAGGAGCGCTACGGCGACATCTACGGCCTGAAATAGTCCGTGCCCGTGGGAAGAAAAGCGTAGCAAGAGGCGAATTTTCTTACTTGCCCGCCCCGGCCAACTGCGGGTACACTGGACGGGTGGAAGCGTGAAGCGTGAAGCGTGAAACGTGAAGACTTGTCTTCACGTTTCGCGCTCCGTAATCCGTAATTCGTAATCCGTAATCCGCTGATTCGCCGACTCGCTGATCCGCCTTTCAACTTGAAACTTTCAAACTATCTCGAAGGAATCATACATGGATGCAGATGTACAATCTTTGTTCGATCAATTGGTCGCCTGGCGCCGGGATTTTCACATGCACCCCGAAATCGGCATGGAAGAACAGCGCACGGCCAGGGTCGTCGCCGGCATTTTGCGTGAGTTGGGTTACGCCGTTCAGGAAGGCGTGGGACGCACCGGCGTGGTGGGCTTGCTCGAAAACGGCGCCGGCCCCGTTATTCTGAACCGCGTGGATATGGACGCGCTGCCCGTTCAGGAAGCGACCGGCGCGCCTTACGCCTCGCAGACGCCGGGCATGATGCACGCCTGCGGCCACGACGCGCACATGGCCATCGGATTGGGCGTGGCTACCTGGATGATCCGCCATCGCGACGCCTGGCGCGGCACGCTCAAGCTCATCTTCCAGCCCGGCGAGGAAGGCATGAACGGCGCCGAGTGGATGGTCAAAGACGGCGTGCTGGAGAACCCGCGCCCCGACGCGGCGCTGGCGATTCACGTCTGGAATTCCGGCCCGGTTGGGACGTTCTCGGCCATGCCCGGCCCGGTGATGGCTGCGGCGGAATCGTGGGAGGCCGTCATCGCCGGCAAGGGCGGCCACGGCGCGATGCCGCAGCAGACGGTGGATCCCATCGTCGCGGCGGCAGCCGTCGTCAATGCGCTTCAGACCATCGTCAGCCGCAACGTCTCGCCCCTCGAAACTGCCGTGGTCAGTGTGGGGATGATCAGCGGCGGCGACGCCTTCAACGTCATCCCGCCGGCGGTCGAGATGCGCGGCACCCTGCGCACTTTCGATCCCCGCGTGCGCGAGGTCGTGATGCGCCGGACGCAGGAAATCATCGAAGGTACGGCGCGCGTCATGGGCGCCACCGCGACGGTTAAGTTGCACCCGCTCACCCCGGCGGTCGTCAATGACGCGAAAGTCGCCGCCGTGGTGCAGGGCGCCATCCGCGATCTGTTCGGCGCGGAGGCGTTGCAAACCGACGAGCGCACGATGGGCAGCGAGGACGCCGCCTTTTTCTTGCAGGAAATTCCCGGATGCTACTTCTTCATCGGCTCCGGGTTCACCGACCGGGAGCCGGCGCCGCACCACAACCCGCACTTCGACATTGACGAACGGGCGCTGGTCAACGGCGTGGCCGTCGTCGTCGAAAGTTTGAAACGGTTGATGCCTGTAGATAAAAAGTAGGTGTTTTTGCGGGCGGTACCCG
>DAOUFX010000411.1:0-2829 GCA_034429675.1 Anaerolineae bacterium
ACCGGCTCGAAAAAACACTTCCTTATACTTCTGGCATGTAGTCGGGCAGTTTTTCGACGTGCGCCAACACGGCGGTCTTTTCCACCTGGGCGCCGACGGCAGTCGCGACTTGCGTCACCTTGCCGGAAAAAGGAGCCTTGAGCGGCATCTGCATCTTCATAGATTCGAGCACCGCCAGCACTTGATCCTTCTCCACCGCATCCCCCGGCGCGACCAACACCTGAACCACCTGGCCCGGCATCGGTGCGACCACATCGCCGGTGTCAGAGGCGGCGCGGCGGCGGGAAGTGCGCCCGGCGACGCCCACCCGCGCCAGCACCCGCCGTCCGCCTGCCACCACTTCGTAGATTCCTTGCGATTGAGAATTGAGGTAGAACTCCCGGCTGCAATTTCCCTGCCGGAAAACGTGCAGGCCCTCGCCGTTCAAAGACACCAAATCTGCCGTGACCGGCTCGCCGTCAACCGATACGTGCGAATCGCTAATCTGCACGTTGTATTCGCGCTCTCCAATCGAAACGCAATAGATGGACATTGCTCCCTCCTCAACCAGCGAAAGTCAAAAGTCACCCGAAAAGTCGCCGTTTGTCAGGTACCCGGTGACACACCGCTGACTTCTAACACTGTGAGTTAGGGAAAGTTACGGGAAAAAATCGGGGTAAAAAAAAGACATCGTAGAATCACGCGAAAAACAGCGCTATTTTCTACGATGCCTTGATAACTGACGAGTCTGGCCTATCTGAGAACAACGTTGGGAATCAAAGGCGAAGAACTACGAACTGTACCACTTGGGTTTCCACAACCGGGTGGTTGCCGCAAAGCCCTCAAAGGATTTTTCACCGCGCAGCGAGAGATAGAGGTCTTTCAAAATGGCGCGACTGATTGAGAAGAGGAACCACCAATGCAACCTTCGTCGGATCAGAACGGGAGACAATAGCCCTTGCACATACTGGAATGTGCGTTTGAAAACAAAATCCTGGTAAAGCTTATTGGTATAGTGGGCGATTTCCTCACGGCTCAATGTCTCCGATGCCATAATCGGGGTAAACATATCGTACTTTGAGAAATCGTAGTCTTCAATCCAATGGTTCTCGTTCGCCTGCTCCCACAGTGGGGTGCCGGGATAGGGCATCAGAGTATGAAAGGCGGCGAAATCGAGATTGGCCTTGCGGGCATACCTGCCTAACATTTCCAGGCTCTCTTCAGTCTCCGAACGAATACCCGTGATAAAAGTCGCCTGGCGAAAGACTTCGGGGTATTTTTCGGAAAGAATGCGGCAGGCCGTAACGAGTTCCGGTCCATGCAAACCGGTTTTGCCGATCTCCTTTAACTCCTCCTCAGTACAGCGCTCCCCGCCGAACAGTGTATGTCGCAGACCGGCCCTGACCATCTTCTCCAATACTCCTTGTTTTTCCTGCTCGATCAAGAGATCGGCTCTGACAAAGGCCCACCATCCGAGTTTGTAACGGCGTCTAATGATTTCTGTGCAAAGACGGTCTATCCAGGCCGTATCAAAATTCCAGGTCCCGTCCACCCAAAAAAGATAACGAATGTGATATTTGTTATACAACAGGTCAATCTCTTCCAAAACCCTCTCAACGCTTTTGTATCGAATCCTTGGAGTCAGCACCATCTTTCCGTTCTTCAGAGCATGATCGCCCTCCAAAGCGCTCCAGGAACAATATTTACAATTCATCGGACAACCACGGCTGCCCTGGATGGTGATGGCTTTGGGCCACAACTTGCCAAAGGGCGCGTATTGATCAATCGGCATCGCATCATAATCCGGCATAGGCAAACTATCCAGGTTTTCAATCAAACTGCCGGGTTCTGTCTCGACGACACTGCCGTTTTCCCTGTAAGCGATGGAGTTGACCTGAGACAGATCGCCGCCTGCTCGCAGAGTTTCCAACAAAGCGGTGAGATACTTCTCCCCTTCGTACCGGACGATAAAATCAAGTTCCGGGTAATTGTTAAGGGAATAGTGTGGCATATGCGAATGAAAGTGCCCCCCCGCAATCGTGATAACGTCAGGATTCAACTCCTTCGCCATTTTCAGAACGTGGAGCCCCTCGTAGACATAGGGAAGACTGTCTCCCACGGCGACGACATCGGGGTTTTCCGCCTGCAAAATAGCGCGCAAAGACTGATAACCGATCTTTAAGGGCAAGCAGTCAATCACTTTAACCGTGATGTCCTGCATATTGCCCTTTAAATAAGCGCTGAGGCAGGGAAACGAGAGGGGCATCAAGAAATTATCAGACTCGTTAATGATGGGCCACAAACGCGCGGGTGGACGCACAAATAAAATTTTCATGGGATTGTGGGTTATGATCCGGTTCATCATTTTTCCTCATTTTAGAAGTTTGCAATACGGCAAGTATTTGCATGTAGTCAAGAGACACCGCCTAAACAAACATAAACGCTCTCTATTCGAGGGCGTTTATGTTACATCTGATCGGACTCAGTCCCCGGATGGCCCTACGATCACCTTTGGCGGTTTTCGGGGAATAGTCCCGATGGGTCCAGACCGGACATTGGGATCAGCGTCGTCGTCTTCGTCCGGGCGTTTAAAGAAATACACCCAGTCTCCCGGCCCGGCCACCACCACCGTCACCAGCTCCCAGCCGTTGTCCTCCAGATAGCTGAAAGCATCCTGTTCGCTTTCGTACGCATTCTTCTTGCTCTCGAAAGCGCTCGTCGCGCCGAGAAAACTCACGTTGTTCTTTTGTAATTTACAATGTTGCCACTTCATCATCGCTCAATCCTCCTCTGAAAATAGCCCGCTAAAGCGGGGGAATTAAAGGAAGGTTTTTCGCGGGCGGGGGTACC
>DAOUFX010000412.1:0-11486 GCA_034429675.1 Anaerolineae bacterium
CCCCTCGCCCCCTCACTCCCTCCCCTCTTCCGCCCCTACTCCCGAATCCCCAATTCCTACTCCCCTCTTCACCGGCTTCGAAGTCTACAACGTCAACCACTACGACATCTTCCGCAACCCCGTCGAGGCGCGCGACCTGCTGCTCCAGGCGCTCGAAGTCCAGCGCTTCCCTGCCGGCAGCCTCTTTGATGGCGAAAAGGACGGGCGGCTGGTCAAGCTCATGCCCGTCAACCGCATCGCCACCCGCGCCGATCTCAACGAACTGATCGCCGGCTTCGACTATCGCAGCTTCGAGCAGCGCCGCAGCGCCGATCCCACCAAACCCGTCGAACGGATCACCCTCGTCTGCATGGGCCACGTCCCCGACCTCGCCGCCGCCCTCCAGCACGAAGCGCAGCCCTACACCCTCGACGTTGACGTCGTGGACATCCTGCGCGACCGCGCCGATCTCCAGTTCAAGCGCGACGCCGAAGCTGAGATTCGCATCGAGGGTGGGGAACTGGTCATCCGTCGCTTCTACCCGCTGAACCTCCTCCAGAAGCTCAGCCTCCAAAAAGAGACCGTCTCGGAGTGGCGCGAGCTGGTCGAATCGGTGATGATTGACTGGAACTACGACGGCGCCGCCCTCGAACCGCACTGCGTGGACATCCCCGAAAAGAACGCCCTCGTCGCCGGCCGCTACCCCATCCCGCCCGACGCCGGCACCATCCGCGTGAAGATCACAGATCTGCTGTCGGAGTCGCTGGAAGTGGAAGTGAAGTATGGATAGGAGTTTTCTCACGCAAAGGCGCAAAGGATGCAAAGACTTTTTATAGTCCCTTTGCGCACTTGGCGTCTTTGCGTGACATTATAGGAGTTCTCTCACGCAAAGGCGCAAAGGACGCAAAGATTTTTTATAGTCCCTTTGCGTTCTTGGCGTCTTTGCGTGACATTATAGGAGTCTTTATGAACGAAAATGAGATTGCCAAAGAGATTGTGGACGCTGCTTACAAAATTCATACCGTCTTCGGGCCAGGTCTATTGGAATCGGCCTACGAAGCATTGCTGGCCTACGAATTGCAGAAACGTGGATTGGCCGTGATGCGCCAGCATCCGATACCCTTGGTGTATGAAGAGGTACACCTGGAAGTTGGCTATCGCGCCGATATGATGGTAGAAGACAAAGTGATTATCGAACTCAAATCCGTCGAACAAACCGCGCCGGTTCATTACAAACAGTTACTCACATACCTCAAAGTCGCCGACAAACACCTGGGACTGCTCATCAACTTTGGCGCCGAACGGATCAAAGATGGCATCAAACGTGTCGTCAATCACTTACCGGAATAGAAAAGAATGACTTTCGCAAAGGCGCTAAGGGCGCAAAGGAAGAAAATTTTTGCGTTCTTTGCGCCTTTGCGAGAGACCAAAGGAGCCATTTATGCCTGCTAAACCCCAAAACATAGCCCTCGACTTCGCCTTCTTCACCCACCTCCACGACTTCTACAAAACCTCCAAAGGCCGCGTCCGCCAGCACTACCGCGACATCTCCAAGCGCTTCCTGGACTTCAACAATCCTGACAACTCCCACTCCTTCTTGCGCCAGCCCCAGTTCGAGGCGCTGGAAATGTACATCTTCCTCAAAGAATACCTGGACAACGCCCCCGTCCACAACATCTTCCAGGAATGGCGCGACATGACCGGACGCTTCGCGGGGCGCCGCCAACTCGCCCTCTTCGAGGATGTCAACCGCGAGACCTACGACGCCGTCTTCAGGCGGATGAAGGCCGGCGAGCGCACCTATCCCAACTACATCTTTGCTCTGACGATGGGCACCGGCAAGACCATCCTGATGGCCACCTGCATCTTCTACGAGTTCATCCTCGCCAACAAATTTCCGAGCGATCCCACCTATTGCCACAACGCCCTCGTCTTTGCCCCCGACACCACCGTCCTCCAGGCGTTGCGCGAGATCATGACTTTCGACAAGGGCCGGGTCGTCCCACCGGAGTACGAACCCTTCCTCACCGCCAACCTCAAATTCCACTTCCTCGAAGAAGCCGGCACCACCCTCAGCACCATTGACCACTCCCGCTTCAACCTCGTCATCGCCAACACCCAAAAGATCATCCTCAAGCGCAGCCACCGCGAGAAATCGTTCACCGACAAACTCTTCGGCAGCGACAAACCCATCTACACCCCCGGCAGCGTCTACGAAGAATTCGCCGATCTCTACGCAGAGACTCTCGAAGACGAAGGCGACCTCATCACCAACCAGCGCTTCGAAAAACTGCGCCGCCTCGAACAACTCGGCATCTACGTGGACGAAGCGCACCACGCCTTCGGCGCCACCCTCGAACGTGACATGGGCATTGGCTCCCCCGCCAAAACCAGCCTGCGCACCACCATTGACGAACTCGCCGCCAGCCTCAGCCGCAAAGGCGCCAAAGTGGTCGGATGCTACAACTACACCGGCACCCCCTACGTCAGAAACCAGGTCCTCCCCGAAGTCGTCTACACCTTCGGCCTCCAGGACGCCATTGACAAACACTACCTCAAGCAACCGCGCGTCCACGGCTACGAAAACCCGCGCTCCGATGAATTCGTCAACTTCGTCCTGGACGACTTCCTCACCCATCACCCGCTCGACGCGCGCTACGAAGGCATGCGCCCCAAACTCGCCTTCTTCGCTGCCACCATTGACGAACTCCAAAACGAACTGCGCCCCGCCGTCGAAGCGGCGCTGGCGCGCCATCCCGGCGCAACCACGCCCAACCCCATCCTCATCAACGTGGGCGACGAAAAACTCACCTCCAACGACGACATCCGCGACTTCAACCGCCTCGACACTCCCGCCTCCGACAAACAAATCATCCTCCTGGTGGGCAAAGGCCGCGAAGGCTGGAACTGCCGCTCCCTCTTCGGCGTGGCCCTCTTCCGCCAACCCAAATCCAAAATCTTCGTCCTCCAGGCCACCATGCGCTGCCTCCGTTCCATCACCGACGCCCAACAAACCGGGGGCATCTACCTCAGCCGGGAAAACATCGCCATCCTCGAAAACGAACTCCAACAGAACTTCCGTATGGACGTCGAAACCTTCGGCAGCTCAAAGCGCGCCTCAGAACCCCGCCGCATCAAAGTCAAACAACCCATCGAAAAGGTCAAACTCACCCGCATCCGCCGCCGCTACGAAATCACCGAACGCCCCATCCCCGCCGGCGCATCGCTCGGCCTGGACGCAGCCGATACCCAGCGCTACCACATCGTCCGCACCGTCCACGACGGCCTTCCCACCGGCGCGACCAATCGCCAATACGTCGTCACCGACGACCTCACCGAATACCGGACGCAAATCCAATACAGCGCCCTCACCCTCAACGCCGAGATCGCCCGCTACCTGAACCTCCCCTGCCTCGAAATCGAATCCCTCCTGGCCCAGACCGCCGAAGGCCCGGACGGTATCCTGGAGCACGTCAACCGCTTCAACCAACTTCTCTACGACATCGTCATCCCGCGCCTCTTCGAACTCCGCTACACCATCTCCGCCCACGAACAAACCGAAGACTACGAAGTAGACCTCGTCAAAGCCCCGCCCGAAGGCCACTACGAAGTCACCGCCGCAGAAGAAATGGTCGTCAACGCCTCCGCCGTCGTAGACTCTGTCCAAGCCGCCAAGAGCTTCCACCTCGACCCCTACTGCTTCGACTCCGCCCCGGAGCGCAACCTCTTCTGGGACCTCCTGCGCGACGGGCGCGTCACCAAACTCTACTTCACCGGCATGCTCACCCACGGCCAGAGCGAATTCTACATCCAATACATAGACCCCGACTCCCACACCATTCGCAGCTACTACCCCGACTTCCTCGTCCAGAAAGACGACGGACGCTACATCATCGTCGAAGTCAAAGGCGACAACCAAATCGAAGCCCCCGTCGTCCTCGCCAAAAAAGCCTTCGCCGAACAAATGGCCCAGGCCAGCGGCATGACCTACGAAATCATCAAAGGCAGCGACGCCAACGCCGGGCGGTATAGCTTCCTGCTGGAGAATCCTGGGGAACGGGCAGAGCAGCCTACACTGCACTGACGCAGTTGAGGAAAAGTAGACAATGGAGCGCGACGAACTCCTTAAACTTATAGATCGAGCCGTCCGTGAAGGCTGGACTAGACTTAATCTTAATGACCAAAACCTTACCGAACTTCCCCCAGAAATTGGTCGGTTAACTGCTTTGCAACATCTTGACCTTGGTCATAATCACTTGACATTTCTCCCCCCTGAAATTATTCAACTAACCAACTTGCGCCACCTCGATCTCAATGACAACCAACTAACAACTCTTCCTCCAGAGATCGGCCAATTACCCAAACTAAATCACCTTAATCTTAGCGGCAATCAACTGACAACTCTCCCTTGGGATATTCACCGGTCGATCGTTCGAAATAAACTAAAAGCCCTACCATTTGACCTGATAGATTTACCCACTGATGATTCATCGCTGCTTTTTTGGAATACATTCGCTGTTCTCGCGAGTCTTCTTGCTATTTCTGTTTTCTCTTTTATTGCATGGTTAGTAATATCGCCACGTCTATCTGCCACTACTACCCCACAACTCACTCCTACCCCTACACTTACCCCTAAACCTACCTCTACAATTATAATTACACCTACCTCTTCACCTTCACCTACCAGGACGCCCAGATCCTCTAAAGTGCCAATACGTTCATGAATTTCTCCGCTATGCCATTCACACACATTTTTCACGTATGAAGGTGTTTGTACGTGCCTTATTGGATAGTGATGATGAGTCGTGCCAACAACAGGGGGCAATATTAGCTTGCACGGCGGCTATGTCACCCTACGTACAACTCACTGAGGAGGAACGCACAGAAGCACAGGCGATGGCGACCGAAGCGATAACGGGAGTAGCGGCTTGCCGGCGCGGGGCGGCCTATGCATACGCAGTCAATATAGATCGAGTTGCTACTACAGTATCCGAGCTAAGCAAATTATTGGGCGACCAGGACGAGCAAGTGCAAAATATGCTCAATAGCTTTCTTGATCACTTGAAGCCTGAGCATATCTTCACTTTGCGAGAGTTTTTAGAGACTTATGCGACCTCGCGTGCGTTGAGCAGGGGATTGCATGATTTTGCAGAATACCTCTGGCAATATGGAACACTTGACTCAAGTTGGTCTCTTTCCATTGTCACACTTATTTTAAATAATCTATATCTTTCAGAAGAAGTACGTTGGGGTTTTGGTGTAGAGAAACTGATTCGATTGGTCTTAAATATTTACCATGATCCAACTATCCCCCATTTACGTGAAGCGGCGATGGATACATTTGATAGACTTATGGATCGTTATGCCGGAGAATCACAAAAAGTGCTGATGCAATGGGATGATAGGTAAAGGAGAGCTCCCATGCTCAATCTCAACGAAACCCAAACCCGCAAACACCTGATTGACCGCGCCCTCGCTGCCGCTGGCTGGGACGTGGCCGTGCCTACGCCAGTCGGCGTCGAAATCCCCGCCGATGGCTTTCCGCCGCAGGCGTGGCAGGTGTTAAAGAAGTTCCTAGACCAAGTCCCTAACGATAGGAGGTTACAATGAATGCCATCCAATCACTACAATTGAAATGTATCGGTCAAACCAGTTCTTCGCTCTATGAATCCGAAGGCGGATCGCCAACATTTGATACCGTGCCGTTCAAAATTGATGCCGGACACAACCCACATCTGGGTACTTTCGTTCTTGTCGCCCGCCAGGGTGTGGAGAACATCTTTCATTATGGGCGCCTGGTCGAAGGGGTCGAAATCAATACCCGTGCCAACCCCCTGCAAATGCAACAAGATACTGCTTATGGAATGCCGCGCAGCGACATTCGATCATCCGAAAAATCCCCCGACCTCTATCGGGTGATGCGCATCGAAGTCTTGGGGGAGGCCGAGTTTAAAGACGAGCAGTTTAGTAGCTCCGAAACACAAACATTACCGCAAACCGGGCAGGCGGTTTACGAACTACCGGCACGTTTCATCTCCGTGCTTTTGGGAACACCGACGGCAAAGGCTGAAAACGAACGCCCGAAACCCGTCTTTGAGTGGAAGAATGTAGCTGCCCCACTGTGTCCGAGCGCACTCTACCTCGGCAATGTAGAATCCGGTGGTGATACCATCCCCTTTCTTCTGCCTATAGAGGCTATGGCCCGACATATGGCCGTAGTCGGGAAAACCGGGGTCGGTAAAAGCTATGCTGCCGGGGTGCTAATTGAGGAATTGCTCAAACAAGGAGTGCAGGTAATCGCTTTTGATATCCTGGGAGACACCGTAAAAACTGCAACCGATGTTAGGGGGCGATCATTGGAAGCAGGTACGCCGGAATTCAAAGTCCCATATTACAACATCGGCTGGGAGGAGTTTTCTTCTTTTCTTGTCAACCTGACTCCACAGCAAAAAGAGATCGTCGCCAGTGCTTATGGAGAGATATTTGACCGGGCCTCGTCGAGTGGCGCGGTCGGTACCCAAGATTTCTATAGTGAAATCACACGGGTCGGCAATGATTTCGGCCAAGCAGCGGTAGCCGGTCGCGCCGTAACTCGCGTACGAGCGGCATTGCAGGGCAATTCGTTGCTCACCGATACTGAAGTGGATATTACGAGATTGTTTAAAGTACCCTTCATTAACATTTTTGTTGGGCGTCTCGGTCAATGGCAGCGCAACCTGGTGGTAGGTGCAACCGTTCGATTATTACAACGGCGTCGGCGTAAAGGTGAAGTGCCCCCATTTGTCTTCGTATTAGATGAAGCGCACCTATTTCTCCCAGGCGGCGGCACGACAACGCCTTCCACATCTGTCATCCGCGAGATGATTCGTACTGCCCGGCACGATAGTATCGGCGTCGTACTGTTGAGTCAAAGCCCTTCCTCAATGGATAAACAAGCTCTTTTAACCTGCAACACCCGTTTGGTATTTGCGCTTGATCCGGATGACCAACGAGTCATCGCCGGACAAATGGGTGATTTACCGGAAGTGGTCTTGTCTCGCATCCCTCACATGCCACGCGGGCGTGCCATCCTTACCTCTGCAGCGGATATCATGCTTCACCCGGTAGTCATTCAAATCCGTGAACGTGAGACCGAACACACGGCACATACCCCGAACCTGGCACAAGAGGCTGCTGAATGGCGTAGAAAGCATCAAGGAGACTAAAATGAATGCTGTGGAAGATGTCAAATCCCGGGTATTGGCAGTCTTAGAAGAGCTTCCGGAAGGACGAACCGGTCTATCTATCCCGGAAATCTATTACCATCTAAATGGGGAATATTCCCAACCTGTTGTTCGCAAAGCCGTAATGGAATTGCAACAAGCCGGACGGCTAGAACAAGCTCGCAATCCTATATGGCGTGGCCATATCTATTACCTCAAAGAACGAGTACCGGCACAAGGCGTACTCTGGACTCAGACTCGTGAGGAAGTGGAACGCGAATCTCGTTCCTTGATGGATCTGTGGGAGGCCGATGAGGAAGACCGCGAGGATGCCAGCGTTTCGGTCATGCAGGCCATTGCCTACAATCAGGCTGCTGAAGAGCACTATGCCCAAGCGGTGAAGTCTGTCGCTACTGAGATCGCTAACGCCGATCCGGCCGAAGTAATCCTCCAGGCCGCAGAATGGTTTATTTCGGATTACAACAATCTGGCCACCGAGATCCGTCTGGCTTTTGAGAACGGGGATATGTCGGCGGTGCGCCGAAAAAGCCAAGAATTGGGATTCCGACGTGCCAAGGCCGAAGCGCTATTCCGCCGTTTGCTGCGGCTAGACGACGACCTTCATTACCAACGACAGATCGTCGACCCCGGCATCTTGCTCATCCCCTCGGTAGAAGCCTGCGTCTCGCGTGGTGGACGGGCAGTTTTGGATTGTGACCGGGCCGCGACTCGCATACGGGAGCGTATCCAAGGCGACCGTTGGATTGAAATCTGTACGGTACCGGAGAATCACCATCAAGGAGCAGTTGGTTCCGATGCGTCATTAGCCGATATTGTAGTGCCACATCGTGCCGGTAGTTTCATCCCTCCCACACCGGCCAACCTGTTCGTTGCCGCCGGCAGCTTGCGTGTGCGCGGAGTCGAACAACGTGGGTATGGCTATACCGATTACGACATTGATCCCCGCAAATTGGACGAGTATGAAGACTTGCGTGCTGCCGAAGAAGGACTGATCATCTCCCCACAAGTACGTCGTGAGGTCATTTCAGACTTCCGGCATTTGCGATCTGCCATGATGGAGCTGCGACAATACACCGAAGAACTTCGCATTGTAGATGAGCGCGCAGACTGGCATCCCACCGGCGACATCCCAACTTTAGATTTACCGCCGCACATCGGCATCCTATTCCGTGATGGACGCATTTTCCCCCTGGTCCATCGGTTGACCGACTATGATGGCGCCAGTGCGCCCGACGATGTGCTATACGGTGAAGTCGTGCGCCGTGAGATCGGGCGTTTCCAAGGTGTCTTCCAAAAAACTGCCGGTATGGGATCGTATAGCGGAACTCTCTATGCCGGAGTAACCAAAGCGCCGGAATTTTCTTGGTTGGCGATGCTCACTTTCTGGTATATTGCCGCCCACAACGGACAAAGCTTTGAATCATTTTACCGCCCACCGTTGAATGACCAGGCCGTGGCTCACCTATTGTTCTGGGGGTTGGCCGAAAACGACCCGACATTGACGAAAGACCGCAAAGCATTTGTTACTTTCCGAGTAATGCGCCGTTTTTCTGATATCGCCTTTGAACGTCATCCATTGCTCTTGGAGCCGCCCGGCGCAACGCCCCGTGCGTTGAACGAGGATGCCGATGACGACTGGAATCTTTTCATTCGCCAACACATCTCCGACGCAGAGGAGCGCTATCGGATGCACAAACGTGGTGTTCCGCCGCTGGAGTCACCGGAGCATTATGGTCCGTTTCTATATCTGTGTCGTCATGCTGCCGTTGGGATGTTCTACGGATTGCCCACTCACACCTACCAAGCCACATTGGAATCACGTTCGCATCTCTTCTCCCCACGTTGGGAGATCGGTATAGACATAGATGTTGCAAGAAAGATGCTCCCGCGTGGCTTGGAATCCCTTTTATCGTGGATAACCGAACCGGATGGATTGCGCCGTGACGAAGACCATACCATGGGGGGGTATCCTGAACCCCAAGTAGGATTGCCGTTGATGATCCCAGATGTCGTCCGGTATGCCCACGAAGCCGTTGTTTGGTCACAGGGCCGGCATGGACGAGATGTTCAATCACGGCTACAGGAACTATTCAATGCCGTCCGCGAAACGTTGGGTAAACGTGAACGGTGATGACCACGACCCAAAGCGAAGAAGAAATCCGGAATCAAGTCCGTGCAGCCGCCGTTCGCTTGCGCGAAACAGGAACGGCAGTTACAAATTTGCCCTGGCGTTCATGGCGTACCCCTTACCGCATTTTCCTGGCCGAATTTTTGTTGGTACGTACCCGCTCAGATGTCGTCGCAGCACGTTTTGAAGAGATCTACAGGACTTTCTCTTCGGTAAAGGCTTTGGCGGCGGCCGATGAAGAAGTCCTTGCTGCCATATTGTATCCGTTGGGGATGCGTAAACGGGCGCCGTTGCTGTTAAAGGCGGCGCGTCACCTTATCGAACATCACAATGGGGAAATACCACAATCCACCGACGATTTGTTGGCAATTCCCGGGATCGGGGCATACACATCATCCGCAATTGCCGCATTTGCTTTCGGGATGGCAACCGTTCCGGCCGATGTAAATATCCTGCGCTTTTTGGCACGGTTGACGGCACTGCCAATGGAGCATGTGACCAAGGGCTCTGCGGCTCTGCGGGAACTCCTGCCCCTACTCTCTTCGGCGACAGACGGTCCATCGGTCGAAGTTCTATTGGACTTCACGCGGCTGATATGTAAACCCAGAAGGCCATTATGTGTAGAATGCCGGCTACAATCATTCTGTCACTCGGTTACGGTGCCGGCAGCATCAGACGCTCATTAAGCGAAGCAGCCAGAGCGGCGGCCAAAGGCGGAGGTACGGCATTCCCGATTTGCGCAGAGATGCTCTCGATGTTGCCGTAGAAAACGAAATCGTCGGGGAAACCTTGCAAAGCCGCTGCCTCGCGGGGCGTTAATCCGCGATTTTGCACAGGATGGACAAATCGCCCTTTGCTAACGTTGGTGCAACCCGAAGTGATCACATTGGCCGGAGTATCCCATCGTAGCCGTCCATAGACATCATGATGCCCATCTTGCCGTCTGTGGCACTCCAACCACAATGCCCAGGGGACGTCGGTGCGGCTACCACCATCTTCGGGAACAGACGCAATGAAAGTTGCCACCCGTAAACCGAGGCGACGAGCTCTGTGATTAGGGATAGTAGGATGGATTTCACCGGCAACCAACTCCGGATATCCCTCAATGGCCATACGCACAGTTCGCCACGGATGACGTGCCCCTAAGAATACTTGTGAGCCATCAGGATTACCATGGGTACGCTCGGGGAAGGGGGGAGCCTCTTGATTGCGTCCACCCAAGACAATCACTCGGCGGCGATGTTGTGGTACTCCGTAATCGGCTGCATTGACCTCTTCGCGGCGCACGGCGTAGCCGGCAGCACGAAGGCCCTCGACTAATTGGCGATAGTACACCTGACCGTGGGTAGTTCGGATGATACCCGGAACGTTTTCGAACAAGACAAAACGAGGGCGAAACTCCAATACGAATTCCAAATAACGTGCGACCAGCGCATTACGCTCGTCACCGGCACCGGCTGCATTGCGCATTCGGGTAAATCCTTGACACGGTGGACAACCGACCAATACATCCAAAACGCCCGGGGCTAAGCCGGTTTGTTGACGAAAATCCACGGGTGTGATATCGCCGATGTCGCCAACCCAAGGTTCTATGTCTAGGTTGTTTTCATAGGTGGTTGCGGCACTATTATCTCTCTCTAAAGCAGCCAAGATGGTAAACCCTGCCTGCTGAAAGCCCAATCCGGTGCCACCGGCTCCGGAGAACAAATCTATTACATTAGCCATGCTCTCATCATACGTTAAGCAGCAACATCGTCAAATGGCATCACAGCTATTTTTCACTACTACATGTACTCATTTTCCGCCCCGCCCTGTGACCAACCCACAGCGCGGGGCTTTTTCGTTTTGATACCCCGCTAAAATCCACATAACCGTCATTTCGAGCGTAGCGAGAAATCTCCCCATAACCCAATCACGTCTCTTCCAAGTTCCCCTGTGACAACACCACGCCGCCGCGCTACCTTGCGCACACAGCAATGGGGCGCGCGGCGGCTTCCTGCACGGCGACCTTTCCCCAGACTACACCATGCCTTCCGCCTTGCCCCTCAGAAGCGAGAACAGTGAGCGGGCCAAACGGCGCGGGGCTCGGGGCTCGCGTCTTTGTTCGCCCCGCGCCGTAAGACGTTGGCCCTCCGCAAGACTCCGGGCCAATGCAA
>DAOUFX010000413.1:0-8931 GCA_034429675.1 Anaerolineae bacterium
GCGGTATTGCGGGACGTGGATGGCTTTAGCCTATTCGTAAATTTGAGCCTTCACTAACGCAACTGGCCGTTCCACGTCTCCCAGGGGCCGGAGAAGCCGTAGCGCACCCAGATGGCGCCCTGTTGGAATACAATCAGTTGGTTCTCGGCCGGTATGGCGTAGTCGGGCAGGTCATTGTAGCTCTGGCTCAGGATGGGCCCGTACATCATGGCGTCCGGGGTAAGCGGACGCACCCCGCTGATGGTTGGCGGCGATGTATTCCAACCGCTCAGATCTCTGAGGTACCCATGAAGACCTAACTGCATGGCCTCACCAACTTTCTGATAGTACATATAGTAGCCGTCCTTCACCAACAGCATTTGACCGTTCCCCGTCCCGCTTACGGCCAAGTCGTCGGTATC
Source organism: Anaerolineae bacterium (assembly GCA_034429675.1). GTDB lineage: Bacteria > Chloroflexota > Anaerolineae > B4-G1 > SLSP01 > JAKQHY01. Next base: position 402 of record DAOUFX010000413.1, read on the forward strand.
ATCGCCGAATTGCGCGAAATACTCGGGGAAATAGTCCCGCACCAGGCCATGCTCGAAGAACGGTCCGGCGGCGTCTCCCGGACTGTGAAGCCAGTAGCAGCCATCATTGATGATGATGCCCTTTCTGCCGGTGTTCGTCAGAAAGTCGGGGCCGTATTCGAGCCCATCCGGCCCGCCGTTGCTCCAGGGATAGAGGTCGCCGCCGTTGATCGAACACGCCGGCGCTTTGCTCGACCAGGCGTCCTGGATTTTTCCTTCCATATACAGTAACCCGTCAGGGGTATAGATCCAGTAGTTCCCGTTTTTGATATAGATTTGGGAGTTGGGTTGTGGAATATCCATGAGACTGGCCGCAGGAGAATCGAACCCATACCGGTCAGCCGTCGGGTCCGTGTATACTTTGTAGGCGACGAGTTCCATCGTGTTGACCGGATAGTGGTAATAGTTGAGTTGGATCTCATCCATGTTGTCGGCCAGACCGGAAAAATCTACGGGCGGCAGTCCTTTTCGCTCCTGCGATTTATTGATTTCATCCCGATACAAATAGTAGCAGAACTGGGTGGTTTTGCTGAGGGAGGCGTCATCTCCCGGCAACACGGCGACGATGCTATGGCTTATTCTCACCGGCCCCACGTCAGGGATGAAGTAGTACGCCTCACAGGCAGCTTCGTCGTTTTCTACCAGGGACGGGCGGTTTCGATAATAGGGCTCGTAGAAAACAACCCCAAAAACGGTGGCTGTCGGCGCGATGGTGGTGGAAAGCAGCGCTTGTTCCGACAGGATATCGGCGGCTTGTAGTTTGAGGTATTCCATGTTCCAGGTCAGTTTCCCGGTGTACGACATGTTCAGGTAGGTGTTCATCCGCCACGTGAAATTCGTGTAGGTTGGGCCATAGCCCATCCCAAAGTCGTAGGAAAAGTCTGTGACGACAGAGTTCAGCGTGTTGGTCTGGTAGGGCGTGAAGGAGAGCGGCAAATAGCTGTAACCGGTCAGCCCGGTTTGCGCGGCGCTGTCCGGCACCCATTGCTCTTTCACGGCGTCGTAATGGGCCGAGGTTTGCGGATAGCGCCCGCTGCCGTTGTAGAGCGTGGTTGATTTGGGGAAGTCGCCATGTTGGGCGATGTCGTTGTTTTGGACCATGTCGGTGGCGGAGCGGAGTATGCGGATTCCCCCCTGCGACCCCATCCAGGTGTTGTTGCTGGCGGCGTCAAAGACCGGATTGTTCATGTACCATTGGAGATTCCAGGAATTGGACGGCTCGTCCAACAAGTTGCAATATTTGGGGGCGTGGTAAGCCACTTCCGACTCTTTGTAGAAAGTGACATAGCGTGAGGAGACAAAGCGATTGAAGCCGCTGGTGGGGTAGATGGACCAGGCCGCCCGGCTGCCGGCGGCGCCCAGCATCTCGTCAAAATCCGCTTCCGTGCAGTTCAAATGGGTGATGGTTCCACTGACGCCGGTGCGATTGCCCCGGAAATTCGCGGCCCAATTTCTTAGCTCGGTCTCGTCGAAGGCATTCAGCGAGAGTATCCAGTAGTTGCCGAGTTGTTGCGGCCAATAGTTGTTGCTCGACGGGCTTTCTTCTAGCACCGTGACCGGCGCGGTGTGGACCACCTGCCCGCAGGGATTGGCTACAGTCAAGACAACGGTGTGCGTTCCCGCCGCCGCAAAAGTGTGGGCCATGGTCGCCGGCCCGTTCACTGCGCCCGTCCCGAAGTTCCAGGTGTAGGTCAGGGGCAGCGTGGCGTCGGCGGGGCTGAACGTCGCGGTGAAATGCATGGCCTGCCCTAACGGCGCCGGGCTGTCGGACGTGAAACTCGCGGCGGTCAGCAGGCGGCAGGCGTCGTCCACCCGCACCAAGACAAAGTCGGCGCTGTGCGTGATCTCCTCTGCCTCTCCTATGACGCTGAGCGCGTACGCACCAACCGGCGTAGCGGCGGAGGGCGTCAGCGTCAAAATGGCGCTGGCCGAGGGCGTGACCGGATTTTCGCTCCATTGCGCGGTCACGCCGGTGGGCAAGCTGGAAACCGCTAACGTCACCGGCGCCGAGAATCCGTGGATGGACGTCAGGGAGACCGTGTACTGCGCCGGGGTGGTGGATGTGACGCTCTGCGACGCCGGGGCGACGCCGATGGCAAAGTCCGGTTGCGCCGTCCCTGCGACGATGACGACGCCGGTCAGGTGTTTTGCGTTAGCCAGATAGTAGGGATAGCGTCCGGCGCCGGTGAATGTGTGGGTGAACCGTCCGCCCGGCGCAATTTCGCCGCTTTCCCACGGGGGTGACTGCGTTGCATGGCGCGCGGCTTGGGACATTGAGCGGGCGTTGCTCTGATAGCGCAGCACCAGCGGGAGGTAGAGACTATTGGGCAATCCCCCGACAATGCGCTGGCTAGTCGCCGTCTGGTTCACCCATTCCACCGTGTCGCCCGGCTGGATGTTGCTTTGCGCCGGATCGAACCCGCTCACGGTGATGGACACGGTCGCCGCCGCCTGAAGGGCGCTGGCCGGTCCCGGCGCGGCGACTGCCGGCGGCAGTGAAAAACTCAACAACAGCGCCAAAACGATGACAAGATTGACAAAACGGTGTTGCATGATGACCTCCTTAGCGTTTTAAGTGACCTACAGGGTAATAGTAACGTGGGATTGCGCGCGCGATGCGCTGCGCGCGCAATCCCTCAACTTCATTCTTTATGATAACCCATTACTTTGCTGTGGCAATCGCGAACGGCGCGCAGTCCGCACACAACGGCGCCGGCTGCAACGCTTGCGCCATAGTGAGCGGAGTCTTCACCGCCGGCGGCGCGCCGTTGACGGCGTCTGCCGTCCGCGCCATCCCGGCATACGTGATCTGCAAATGCGGCAGATTCGTGGTCTCGCGCGTGTCGAACTCCAGCAACGCCGTGTGGTTGCCCGATTCCTCGTTGCTGCGCAGCATGATCCCGTAGTTGGGATACTGCCCATTGACCCAACCCTGCACCAGCGCCGTCACGTCGAATTCGTACCAGCCCCAGGCGTCGCGGCTGACCAGGGTCACGGCGCCGTAGGCTTCCGCCGCTGCCGGCTGCGAATTCCAGGTGAGGGTCGCTTCGTCCCAGGCGCCGCTCACGCGATAGGTGGTCACCGTGTGGCTGCGCGCTTCGTAGTCGCAGGACTGCGTCAGGTGCAGCCGCAACACGGCTTTGGTGATGGGCGCGCCGGCAGGAACAGGAGCGAGGTTGAAGTTCACCAATCCACGGCTTGCCTGGCCCGTTCCGCAGTGATCGTAACCGGCGCCCATCAGGACATCCGCGCCAAAGGCCGTCCCGGCGGCCCCCTGTTTGACGGTGGTATCGGCGACCGCGAGGAACAGGTTCGGCGGGGCCGTTTGCACGGCTTGCACGTTGCTCCACGCGCCGTCGCCAAAGTTGTTGCGCCCGCGCACCCGGTAGTAGTATGTCCCCGCCGCACGGCCAGAGATGGTGGTGACGACATCGATGCCTCCATAGGCCGTCGTTGCGTTGGAGAAATCGGCGTTGGTGGCTTCCTGCAACTGGTAGGAAATCTCCAGCTTGGGATTTGCCGCGTTCCAACTCACGGTATAGTTCCCGTCGTGGTCGTCGTTGGCGATCGCATTCAGGGTTGGCGCGTAGGGGACGGGCGGATACTGGCGCAGGGCCAACGGAATGTAGAGGTCGTGTGTCGCGCTTGACGACCCGACAGTGATCACCACCTCGTCCGGGGTGGGATCGGGCAGCCCCAGACTATCGCTGACGGCGAGGGTAAAGGTGAGCACGGCGTCGCCGGCGGGGGCGGTAAAAGTCGTTACACTCAAGTTGCCGGTGAAAGTCACCGGTTCGCCGCCGGTCTGCGTCCAGCCGTAGCTCAAGGGATAGTTGCCGTCCGGATCGCTGCTGGCGCTGCCGTCCAAGGTGACCGTCGCGTTTACAGCCACGGTCTGATCGGGACCGGCGTTGGCGACCGGCGGCTGGTTGATGGGGTCAGAAACCACGCGGATGGATACACTATCCCCGTCAATGTCTTCATCCCCAAGGCTATCAATAACGAACAGGGCGAAGGTGAGCGTCATCGGGCTCGCCGGCGCCGTGAATGTCGTCACGCTCAGGTTCTGGGTAAAAGTCACCGGTTCGCCGCCGACCTGGTTCCAGCCGTAGATCAGAGGATAGTTGCCGTCCGGATCGCTGCTGGCGCTGCCGTCCAATGTGACCACCGTGTTCACCATGACGGTCTGATCGGGACCGGCGTTGGCGATCGGACGCTGGTTGCCGGCGGCGGTGCGCAGATCGGTCTCGTTCCAGCCCACCGCAGGCGTGTGAATCCAGCGGCTTGCCGGCAGTCCCAGAGCGTTGCCCGGACGGTAGAGCAGGCGTGCGCGCCAGTGATAGGCGGTGTTGGGCGACAGGCCGGAAACAGTTTCCTGGATATTGACGCTGCCATTCAATGTGTCAAGCCACGCGCCCATGCCGGTGATCACATCGTCGGGGGCGCTGAAAGACAAGCCTAAGGGCGCAGCCTGCCATTGCAAGCGCACATCGTCCCGGCCCAGGGGCATGCGCCCGATCAGGCGCAATTGGAAAGCGTCGCCAGCGTCAGACATTCCCAGCGGGGCAATGGGCAATGGATTCTCCGTGCGCATTTGGCGCGGCAGGACGTGCAGCCCGTCGCCGTTGTTGCCGTAGTAGACGGAAGCGCGTCCGTTGCCGCCATGCGCGCCGACGATGACGTCGGCGTAGCCATCGCCGTTCACGTCGCCGGCCACGCCGACTGAGCGACCGAAAGCGGCGTTTTGTATGTTGCCTTCTGCGCTCCAGGCAGGGGTGTTGGCCAGGCCCGCGGACGATCCCTGGTAGACCGCGGCCATGCCCTCAGCTGATTGGCCATTTGCGTAATACCAGGCGCCGACAATGATCTCGCTGTAACCGTCGCCGTTGACGTCGCCGGCGGCAGCAACGGAACTGCCAAAGCGGGCGTCCTGCCCAACCCCTCCGGCACTCCAGGCGAAGGTAGCGCTCAAACCGGTTGCGCTCCCGTGATAAACAAAGGCGCGTCCCTCATGGCCCCCAGCGTTATCGTATTCACTTGCCCCGATAATGACATCTCCGTAGCCGTCGCCGTTCACGTCGCCGGCGGCAGCAACCGCGTCGCCAAATTTCGCGTCACTCTGATCGCCATTGATGCTCCAGGCCGGCGTGGTCTGCAAACCTGTGGTCGAACCGTAGTAGACAAGCGCTCTTCCTACAGCTTGATACCCGCTATCTCCAACAATAACATCACTGTAGCCATCGCGGTTGACATCGCCTGCCGTGGCGCCCACATTCCCGGTGTTGACGCTCCAGTCAGGAACGGCGCTCAATCCCGCGGATGATCCGTAATAGACCTGAACTTCGGAAGGCGTCCCAACAACAACATCGCTGTACCCGTCGCCGTTGACGTCGCCCGCAGTAGCGACAGACCCGCCGAATTTATTGCCGCCGCTCACTGTCCAATTGGGGTTGACACTCAATCCGGTCGCCGCGCCATAATAGACGTAAGCCCATCCCCGGTCGCCGCCTTCTCTGGCCGCGCCGACGATAACGTCGCCATAGCCGTCGCCGTTGACGTCGCCCGCCGTGGCGACCGCGACGCCAAACCAGGCATTGGCCTGGTCGCTTTCGTCCGTCCAATTGGCGGCGGCGCTCAATCCGGTCGCCGCGCCATAATAGGCATAAACCCGGCCTTCGTCCGCCTCGCCGTTGTCGTAGAAGGCTGCGCCGACAATGACATCGCTGTACCCATCGCCGTTGACGTCGCCGGCCGTGCTAACCGCGCGGCCAAAGAAGCTGGTCTCCTGGTCGCTATTGGCCGTCCACGCCGGCGCTTCGGCCAGGCCGGACGCCGCGCCGTGGTAAACGAAGGCGCATCCTTCATCCGTTTCGCCGTTGTCGTATTCGAGCGCGCCGACGATCAGGTCGCTGTAGCCGTCGCCGTTGATGTCGCCCGCCGTGGCCACCGAATAGCCGAAGAGCGCCTCGGCCTGGTTGCTTTCGACGCTCCAGTCAGGTTCGAGGCTCAGGCCGGCGTCGGCGCCGAAGTAGACGCGCGCCTGGCCTTCGTCGGCCTCGCCGTTGTCGTACTGATACGCCCCGACGATGACGTCGCCGTAGCCGTCGCCGTTGACGTCGCCGGCGGCGCCCACCGAGAAGCCGAAATAGGCGTTGATCTGGTTGCTCCCGGCCGTCCAGGCGGGGGCGGCGCTCAAACCGGTCGCCGATCCGTGATAGACAAAGGTTCCGCCTTCGTTCATCTCGCCGTTATCGTAGCGGAACGCGCCAACGATGACGTCGCTGTAGCCGTCGCCGTTCACGTCGCCGGCCGTCCCGGCCGAATAGCCGAAGCGCGCTTCGGCTTGGTTCGCTTCGCTGCTCCAGGAAGGGCTTTTGGGAACTCCCACCGGGCCTCCATGATAGACGTAAACGCCCCCTTCGTTTGTCTCGCCATTGTCGAACATATTTGCGCCGACAATGATATCGCTGTACCCGTCGCCGTTGACGTCGCCGGCAGTGCCGACCGAAACGCCAAAATAGGCGCCGTCCTGGTTACTCTCAACCGTCCAGTTGGGGGTGGAGGCCAGTCCTGATGCGCTTCCAAAATAGATGAAGGCGCACCCCTCGTCGGTATGGCCGTCGTCGTACTGGTACGCGCCAACGATGACGTCGCTGTACCCATCGCCGTTGATGTCGCCGGCCGTCGCGACCGAATAGCCAAATAAAGCGTTGGCCTGGTTGCTTTCTGCCGTCCAGTTGGCGGCGGCGCTCAATCCCGCCGCCGAACCATAATAAACATAAGCCCGGCCTTCGTCTATTTCGTCGTTGTCGTACTGGTGAGATCCGACGATGACATCGCTATAACCGTCGCCGTTGACATCGCCGGCCGTAGCCACCGCAACGCCCAATTGAGCGCTGGCCTGATCGCTCTCGGCAGTCCAGTCGGCGCTGCTGTTCAACCCCGTCGCCGAGCCGTAGTAGACGAAGGCGCGCCCCTCGTCGGATTGGCCGCCGTCGTACATGCTTGCGCCGATGATAACATCACTGTACCCGTCGCCGTTGACGTCGCCCGCCGTCGCGACCGATCGGCCAAACTCGGCGTCGGCCTGGTTGCTCTCGGCGCTCCAGGCGGGGGTGGTCGCCAGCGGATCTACGGTGAGGGGATAGCGCGCGCCCGCAGCCTCGATGGCGATGCGCACGGTGCGCGCGGCGGGCAGTTCGAGCCGGGCGGGCAGTGGGCGCCCGTCGGCGTCGGCGACGTGCAGTTCGCCGTAGCGCAGCACGGTCACGCCGCCGGGGGTGCTGAACTCGATGGCGCCGGCGACAAGATGCGGAGTGAGATTGCCGGTCAGGGCCATGTCGAGCGCAATCGCGCCCGACTCCGTCCCTTGCGGCGGCGCGGACAGGGTGAACCCGTGTTCCAGGCCGCGCGCGTCGTTGACGTACCATTCGACAATTTTGGATTTTAGATTTTCGATTTTGGATAGGTGATGATATTCGATATGGTTGGCGTTTGCTGTGAGGCGCGGGGCGGCGTCTGTGAACTGATTTGCGTTCGCCGGGTCGCCGGCAGCGTGATAACCGCTCAGGCTCAGGCCCCATTCCCAGGGAGCCGTATCGCCGGCGAAGTCGCGGGGGATGACGCGCACGCCTTCAGGGGTGAAGTACGCGCGCAGGTTCTGGGCGCGGTTGGGCGCCTGGTAAGCGGCGGATACGTCCGCAAGATAAGTCTGATCCTGCCAGGTGATCTGGTACTCGGATTGGCGAATCTCCTCCTGCGCGGCGCCCCACCAGTCGCCGCCGCCGGGAAGGGCGTCCGGCGATTCCGGCGGATTGCTTTCGCCGATCTGCGCGCTCTGCTCAGTCGCAGGCGGCTGCGGCAAAGCGCGCGCCTGGAGGCTGCCCCCCGTGGGGAGGAGCAGCAGCGCCAGGGCCAGGATATGGATAACGAGATGTCTTTTCATTGCAAATTCTCCTTTGTTATGATGATGATCGAACTTTCGGTTACTTTTCCTTGTCGCTTGATGCTGGAGGCGGCAAGCGCCTTAAATGCGCCGGTTCACCCCTGACAGTAGAATACCTCAAAGCCGGGCGTCAGTCCTGAGGAAATCCTGAGCGAATTCTGAGGCGCTTTGCGTTGCTTTTTTCCTGGTCGCATCTCCTTCGAAAATAGTCGCATAGTCGTTAGTCTTGTAGTCGGAATGCATTTTCGTGCTGCATGGTGTGCGTTAGCGCCGGCGTCTCCTTCGAGAATAGCTTTTAACTATGGGCGGTCAGCTCTAGGCAAGACTCCCGGTTTCTTCTGAGAAACCGGGAGTCTTGCGTGAAATAAATCCAGCTTAAGGTCTTGCGGCTACCCACTCAACGCTCAGCTGCTCACCCGCGCCGTAAGTCAGCCGTTGCGGCGCGTTCCCGTCGAGCGCGATCTGCCACACGTCCGCCTGCCGGCCCGCCCCGACACTGACGACTAACCGGTTCCCCGCCGCATCCCACAGCGGCTCCGCGACCAG
>DAOUFX010000414.1:0-11381 GCA_034429675.1 Anaerolineae bacterium
GTGAGTTCGGCGTTGATGGCGCCGCAGACCGAACAGCGCCGCGAAGAAGGGAAAAAGCGGTCGGCAATGACGACCCGTTCGCCGAGCCATTGCGCCTTGTAGGCGATCTGCCGGCGGAACTCGCCCATGCCCACATCCGCGATGGCTTGCGCCAGACGGTGATTCTTGACCATTCCGTTGACGTTCAAGTCTTCCAGCACAATACTGCAAGGCCGCTGGCTTTCCGGCTTGTTTCTCGCCGTGATCGCCGCAGTGGCCTGGTGCAAGGCGTCGCGCCGGATGTTCGCAATCCGGTAGTGGAGTTGGGCAATCTGCTGGCGGGTCTTCTCGCGGTTGCGCCCACCCGGTTGACGGCGAGACAGCTCGCGCTGGCGTCGCGCCAACTGCTGCTGCGCTTTGCGCAAGGCTTTGGGGTTCGCGAACTCCCGCCCGTCGCTCACCACCGCCAGCGTTTTGATTCCCAGGTCAACCCCGACCGGCTCTCCGCTGGCAGACGTCTCCGCAATCTCTTCCTCACATTGCACGCTCACAAACCAATGCCCGGCAGCCTCCGACACCGTCGCCGACAGGATGTGGATGCCCTCCGTTGGGATGTAGCCGCGTTCTTTCAGTTTGAGCCACCCCAGGCGGGGCAGGCGAATGTGGCTGTCTGTGACGTGGATCGCGCCGGTGAGCCGAAAACTACCCAGGCCGCGCTTGCGCGACTTGAACTGGGGGAAGCCGGGTTTCTCGCCCTGTTGCACGCGGCGGAAAAAGTGTTGGTAGGCTTTGTCCAGGTCGCGCAGGGCTTCTTGCGGCGCACACTTGGAGACTGCATACAACCAGGAGAATTCGCCCTTCTTGAGCGCATTCAGTTCGCGATGCAGGTCTATCGCGCTGGGGCTCTTCTCGCCTGCTTCGTAGGCGTCCATCTTGCGACGCAGGCCCCAATTGTACGCGAAGCGCGCCGCCCCCGCGTGCTGCACACACGCAGTACGCTGCCGGTCGTTCAAATCCAGTTCCGTCTTGTAGCCCCGTGTGATCTTCATTCGTCTCCGCCTATCGTTGACAACTATTCCCGCTCACTCTACTGCGCTACTTACCACTGGCTGTGGCATCCATTTTACCGGCGATCTTCCTGCCGCGCAACCCGGCGCATGGCGGGTTGGCTTGGCCCGGATTAGGTTTCGCCAGTCGCCGATCTTGCACTATTTTCTATGCATTCCGCTAGAAATGCATAGATATAAGTAGTATTTTGTATTCAGTTATGAGCCCCCCACGGTAACGCCGGCATCTTGCAGCGCCGTGACAATTGCCTCCGGCACATCCTCAAGCGGGGATGTAAATGTGTACTGAATTGCCTGACCCGGATACTGCGCCTTGCGTAGATTGATTTGCCGGAGCATTTCGTTTATTGCTGATTGTTGTCCAAAATCGGTCTGATAGAAAGAGCGGCTCCAGTCGTAGTTTTTGACATCAATAATGGTGCCATCTTTGAGAATAATATCGCCGGCCTTCTTCCCATTGATCCAATCGCCAACGCGATCAATCTCGACGCCATCGTTGACAAGTCTCTCAATATAGTTAATCTCGCCGATAGCGCCCAGTGTTGTCGTGTCACCTGAAGCCAAATCCTTCAGTATTCCATCTGCCCCCGGAATATGTGATATGCCGTCATATTGTCGCAGCACATCAACACCGCCATCGCCAAGCTTTTCCAAAGCAACGACGGCATTTTCTCCTTGTCGTGCAATAATATCGGCAAGTTCCGGATTGCGCCGCACAACATCAAAAGCGTTGGGGTTAATGAGCAGACTATCAAGCGTTACTGTGTCTAACTTGGCCCCGAGTTCATTAATGTGAGTGATGAGAGCATCGAGATCTTCCAACGATTCCGCATTGTGGAAGAGCTGTTTTAACCCAGGATGATCACTTGGCAGGCCTGTTTTTGCTAACAGGGCTTGAATTTCATCGCCTTGAAGTTCGGTGGCCCACTTGGGGATGCAGGGACTGTTGCACAGCGTCAGCACATTGCGCACATCGGGGTCCATATTGGCATAGGTGCGCCAGAGTCCCGGATTGTTGGCGAAGAACTGCTGTGTTTCAGGAGTCAGACCCTTTTTCCAGCTCAGGAAGTCCCCAATCTGTTCGGGCGATAAGCTCTTGAACAGATCATCGCCGTAATGGGTCAAGAGATCAACCGCTTCATCCCCATACGTGAGCAAAACCGAGATATCGGCGTCGGATAAGTTATCCGCATATTTCGCCATCAATCTGATCGCATCCGGGTTGAGTTTATTGAGCAGTTCCGGTCCAAGCTTTCGCAGCAAATCCGGCCCCAACTCATCGAGCAATTCCGGTCCAAGTTTCCTGAGCAAATCAGGTCCCAGTTCCTCCAATAGTTCTGGGCCTAACCGCTTGATCAGATCCGGTCCCAATTCTTCGATCAGTTCTGGACCAAGAGATTTGACCATTGGGCCGAGAATTTCGTCGGCGCTGCTGAACCAATTTACAGCGCCCTTTACTCCGTCAGCGACTTCATCCAGATGTTTACCGCCTGCTTTGACCAGGTCGCCAATACCCGGAATGATACCGATGATGCCAAGGCAAAGATCAAACCAGGCGCTTGTGTCGCCCTCAGCGATTTTCTTGATGGCCGCGATCAAATCGCGAATGTCGGCTACCTGACCGGCATAAGGCACAAATCCAATCGCTACCTGGCCGATAATATTCCAGATATTGGGGTTCTCAACAAAGTCGCCCAAAATAGCGCCCTTGATGATCTCCCCGCGGATATAGATAATGTCCTTAATGATGGGGAGTCGGTTGATTTGCTCCCAAATCTGTCCGGTGATGGTGGTGAAGGCTTCCCAACAGGCCACCAGGCCGGGGAAGGCAGCTTTGAACGACTCCTTCAGGTTCTCCCACTGCTCCTGGAGCCATTGGGTGGCCGGTTGGATGACGTTCTCGTTCAGCCATCCGGCGATCTGGCCGACCTTTTCTCCGATCCAACTGAATGCCGTCCCCAACCAGCTCTTCAACTGATCCCACCCGGCGGAAACGACCTGCCAGGCATTCTTGGCGAGATCAATCAGCGTCTTGATCGTGCTTTCGATCGCGTTGACCGCGCCGATCGCTTTGCCCTCGACCCAGGTGATCGCCCGCGTCGCCGCGCCCTCCAGCAAATTCACGGCGTTGACCGATGCATTCCGCACCAGATTCACGGCGCCGGTGGCCCCGCTTTCGATAAGGCTGACCGCGTTGGTCGCGGCGTTGCCCACCAGAGTGACGGCGCCGTTGCCAGCCGTCCTGAGCCCGTTCACTGCCGCCGTGGATACCTGCTGTCCCAGGTTCACTGCCGTCGTCGAGGCTTTTTCCACCAGGGTGGTTGCCATCGTGCCCATCTTTTCGACAGTCTGGATGGCGCGGGTGGCCATGCCGTTTACCAGCTTGAGACCTTTATCCAATGCCTTACTGGCAAAATCAACCGCCCAGTTGCCGGCGCTCTCAACTCCGCCGACCAGCCCGTTGATGATGCCGCCAAACCAGCGCCCGATGGCTCCGCCCCGGCTGCTGATCGCCGAAGCCGCGTTGCGCGCCAGACCGCTCAACCCCGAAACTGCCGCATGGCCGGTGTTGCTGAACCAGTTGACGCCGGCAGTGGCCGCTTGTTGCATCCAGGCCTGCGCTGCGGTTGATTTGCCGGTGATCCATGTCCGCGCCGCGTTGGCCTTTTCGCCGATCCACGACCGCACCGCATCGGACTTGCCGTTGATCCACGCGAGCGCCTGGTCGGCCTTGCCGCCGATCCAGGAACGGGCAGCGTCAGCCTTGCCGCCGATCCAGGTGCGGGCGGCGTCGGCTTTGCCGCCGATCCACGCAGTGGCGGCGTCGGCTTTGCCGTTGATCCAGGTACGCGCCGCTTCCGCCTTGCCGGCTACCCACGTTCGCGCCGCGTTGGCCTTCTCATTGATCCACTTGCGCGCATTTTCACCGCCGTTGGCCAGCCATTCTTTGGCCGAATTCCACGCCTGTTGCAGCTTGCCCCAGGCCCCCTTGGCCCAATCCCAGGCGGCGCTGACTTTCTCCCCGACCCAGGCGGCGACTTCCCCGGCCTTCTCTTTCAACGGCGCCCAGATCGTCTCGTTCACCCAGGACGAGAAAGTCTGCCATTGCTTGCCCAGCCAATCCAGACCAGGCTTGGCCCATTCCATGAAATCCTTCCAAAGCGTCTTGACGTTGTCCTGAATTTGCTGCCAGCTATCCTGGACGTTGTCAATGAAGGGATCCACGCTGGTGGCCATGAAATCACTGACTTTGGTCTGGCAGAGCGTACACAGCTCGCCGGCCCGGGCATCGAGCTCGGTCAGCATGCCGGAGGCTTCTGTCTGCAGCTCGGTCCAACGCGTCTGAACCTGAAGATCGGCATTGCCTGCCTCAGTCTCCAATTCGGTCGTCTTGGTTTCCGCTTCGCTTTCGAGGTTCGTCTCGAGCGCAGTGCCCTCCTCCTGGGTGACGTCCCATTGTCCTTCCAACTCTTGCGTCTTGGCCTGGGCGCCCGCGTCGAGTTCCTCGACCTTGCCGGTCGCTTCGGACTCCAGTTCATCGCCCTTTTGCTGCGCGGCGGTTTCCACTTCGGTCTGTTTTTCCGTCGCCGCAGTCCCCAGCTCGCTTTCAGTCTTCTGAGCGTCGGCGTCCAGCTCGTCACCCTTCGTTTGTTGCGCCTGCGCCAGTTCTTCGCTCTTCGTCTCGCCGTTGGCGTTGACTTCCTCTTCCTTCTCGGCAGCGTCTCCCTTCAGCTCATCCGTCTTCGTTTTGCCCTGGCCGGTCAGCTCCGTAGATTTGACCTCGCCGTCATTTTTAATCTCGCCGCTCTTGTTGGTGCCGGCTGCCTCAAGCTCGTTGCCTTTGCTCTGAGCCTCTCCGTTGATGTCGCCGCCCTTCTCATTGCCCTCATCGCGCAGCTCGCCCTTCTTTTCGTCGGCGTCGCCGCGTAGCGTGTTCAGCAACGACTTGGCCCAATCCGGGACCAGATCTTCCAGACCCAACCGCTGAACGTGAATGTCTTCCCCGCTGCCGTCCGCTGTGGTCTGCTGGCCCTCGTCGGCGGCCGGGGCGGCGGGACTCTCTTTGTTTTCTGCCGCCGGTGCCGCAGAACTCTCCGTGGTTTCCGTGGCAGGTGTGGAGGGTGCCGGTGCCGCTTCGGTCTTTGGCGTTTCGACTGCCGATTTTGTCTCCGGGGTGGAAGTCGGCGCGGCGGATTTAGTCTCGGCGACCGCCGCCTGCTCCGCTGCCGGTTTGCCGGTCGCCGCCGTTTCGGGCGCCGCCGCTTCAGGAGGCGCTACTGTGGTCTGACCGGCCTTCGGTGCCTCACTCGCCGGTTTGGTTCCGGCTGCCGGAGCCGGTGCAGTGGATTTGGTCCCGGCGACCGCCGCTTGCTCTGCTGCCGGTTTGCCGGACGCTACCGGTTCAGCCATCGCCGCTTCAGGAGGCGCTGCCGCCGGTTCGCCGGCTTCCGGCAACGCCGGCGCCTGCGGCATCGCCGCCCCACCCGAGGCCAGCGCGGCCGCCGTCGCCTGCGTCGCAGCTTTGGCCTCCATCGCGTGCGCTTTTGCCGCTTCCCAGGCATCCAACCCGGAGCCGTCCGCAACCGCCGGCGACCCGGCCGATTCGACGACTGCTTGTTGCGCTTCCCAGGCGGACGCCAAAGGCTGCCCGCCATCTTGCAACTCCGGCGTCGGCGCGCCCACTACAGATTCCGGGGCCGGGCCTGCCGCCTTCTCCGGCGCCGGTTGAGCCGATTCTCCTTCAGGCGTGGCCAGAGCATCCTGAACCGGAGCCGCCGGGGCGGGAGCTGCCGTTTGCGCTGCCGCCGGAGCCGCCGCCTTTTCGGCTGCCGGCGGGGTAGTGATCGGAGCCTGTTTAGCCGTCGGGGCGGGAGCCGTTGCTGGCTCAATTGCCGGTGCAGGGGCCTTGTCCAAGACCGCCGCCGCCTCTGCAATCTTGCCGGCAGGTTCTTGCAAGGCCGACGGGGTTTTCACCTGCGGTTCCTCAGAGCTCGGTTGTCCCTTGACCTCACCCCGATCTTTCGCCGCCGGCTGAGACCTGGGCTTCATCGCTTCCATCTGCGACATACACTCAGCGTTGGCGCAACGATTCGTCTTGGCCGGCAATGGCGGAGCCGTCAGAGTGGACGGCGCCGCCGGTTCTGCAACCTGGCGTTGCAGCGATGCTTTCATCAATCCCGACTGCCCCATGCAATCGAGGGACGCACAGCGGTTCAGCTTTGCCTGCCGTTGGGGCTGCAACTGGCCGGCGCCGCCCTGCTGTACGACATGGGTCAGTTCGTGAGCCAGCAATTGCCGCCCTGCCGATGTCCCCGGTTGGTATTCACCGTTGTTGAAGGCGACGTGCGAACCCACGGTGTAAGCCCGCGCATTGAGATCCTGGGAGGTTTCTGCGGCTTCGCCGTCGGCATGGACGCGCACATCGCCCAAGTCCACGCCCATACGCGGCTCGAAAAACTCGCGTTCTGATTGCGGCAACGGTTGCCCGCCCCGGCTCATCCCCTCAATGCGCGATTGCATGCCGTCGTCTACGTCAGTACCGCCGACGCCATCGGCTACACGCTGAAGGGAAAACCGTTGCAGATAGCGGTTCAAAATGGAGAGGCGCTGGATGCCGGGAACGTTGCCTTGTTCATCGCCCGGCGGTTGGGGCGGCGTCGCCGGCGCCGGCATTTTCATCACCTGCGCGGCAACCTGGTCGGCCTCCTGCTCCTGCAAATCGCCGGGTTCGCTGACGGTCAGTTTCGTCTGTACAGAGGGGCCCGAACGATTGCCCTGAGAGCGCGACGCGGCAACCACCTTCTGAACATAGTGGTTGCCTTGCGCCCGTCCGATGCGCCCCACCATGGACTGCTGTTGCGCAGTAGGCAACTTTTTGAGCGCGGCCGATTGCGATTCAACCGATTCGCCGCCAAGGAGCGGTCCGGGGGAACCCAATTGACCAGGGGTCTGCTCCATTTCTTGAGACGCCATGAGCGGGGTCTCAGGCGCGAGCTTCTTCTCATGAGATTTTAATTCTGCCGGATCCTGCTTACCCATAGTGCCAACTCCTATCAGCAACTCTGGATTGAACAATCACACAATTCCGAAATGGCCACCCGTCAGAGATACCTTCCGGGAAGGTTTTCTGTTGTGTGCGATACAAGGTTGCGACGCGGAGGATTTTCAGCTTTATGAGGCCATTTCTCGCTTCCATGAGGATTAGAGCGAGTTTTAAGGGGCGCATTTCAGTTTTAGAGCGAGGTACAACCATCCGCAGTGCGTTCTCGATACGAAGGAAGGTGCGTTTCGGATGCGGCGATATTTCACTCCAGGCCCAACCGGCGGTACGTGTCAGGCAGGCTCTACCCCTAAACCAGGAACTCACCCATTTTAAGGCGCAAAGAGATGATGGAAGTGATATTAGTATACTCCCAGATATGGGTTTTTCCAATAGGTATTTAGGCGCCGGGGCGCATTTCAAGATGGGGGCAAAACCCGTATTTTCGTAGAGACGCAAAATTTTGCGTCTTCTTCTATGCAAAGACCGTGCCCCGAAATCGAAATGCATCCCTGTACCTTCATGACAATGAAATTCGGTGATAAAATCAACGCTATGACAACGCTTCCCTGGCTGCGCAAATCCATTAACCGCGCCGTGCGCGACTTCCATCTGATTGAGGATGGCGACCGGATCGCAGTGGGAGTCTCCGGGGGAAAAGACAGCCGCGCCTTGCTGGATCTTTTGTTGCGCGGCGTAGATATTCCCGGCCAGTACACCGTAGCCGCCATCCACATTGACGGCTCAGCGGTGGGATTGCCGGCGCTGGCGCCTGTTCTCGAACCGTGGTTTCAAAGCCTGGGGGTTCCCTACACCATCGCGCCCCTGATTCCGCAGCAGGGAGAAAGCCTGCCGCTGGACTGTTTCCGTTGTTCGCGGAATCGCCGGAAAGCGTTGTTTCTGGCCGCCGAAGCCCTGGGCTGCAACAAGGTCGCCTACGGTCACCATGCCGACGACGCCGCCGCCACGACCCTGTTGAGCCTGCTCTACAAGGGCCGCCTGGAAACCCTGGCGCCGCGACGGAGTTTTTTCGATGGACGCATTACCCTTATTCGCCCGCTGATTTACCTCAAAGCGGCGGACCTGGCGCGTCACGCGCGCACCCAGGGGTGGACTTTTCCGCCGGAACTGGAATGCCCCCAACGCGACGCCTCACCCCGCGTGCGCCTGGAACAATTCCTGGCGACGTTCAGCCGCAGAGAGCGGGAGCAATTCCGGGCCAATCTGTGGCGGGCGGCAAACTATTTACCAACAGACAGTGAGGAATAGCTGTGAATTATACAATGCATGTTTTTCATTCAGCAGAGTTTCACGGGGTGGTTCGAGATGCGCTTACATTCTTTGAAACAACACCTACCTCTGAAATGCCCGCAGTAGATACATTCAACGGATGTGGTGTTTATGGAGTGTATTATACTGGCCAGTATCCTCTGTATGCCAAAATAACGATGTATAACGCTCATTCCTTGAGACTTCCGATATACATTGGCAAAGCTGTGCCTTCGGGATGGAGAACCGGGCGAGAACAGTGGTCAGAGGAGCCGAAGCTTTATCAACGCCTGCGGCAACATGCGCATAGCATTCAACAAACTTCAAATCTTCATTTGGCTGATTTTCATTGCCGCTTTGTTATCCTGAAAGATATGGAAATCGATTTGATCGTTCCCCTCGAAGCAGAACTCATTCGCCGCTACCAGCCGCTCTGGAATACTCACATAGACGGTTTTGGGAATCATGATCCCGGCTCAGGACGTTACAACCAGGCCCGATCAGAATGGGATGTGCTCCATCCTGGACGCGAATGGGCCAGACGCCTAACCGGCGTTGCGCCACAACTTGAGGATGTACGAAACCGGGTAAAAAAGGCCCTTGATGCGCTAACGTTTGCGTAATTCCACGATAGCCTCGTACAAGCGATGTGAATCTTTCGCTTTGGCAACGCGCACGTCAGATTGAATGATACTATTGCCGACGCGCGTGGCGCGAGGAATGGTAATGCCTACTAATTCCAACCCCACAGATTCAGCGATTTTGCCGAGATATTGATCTGTAGGAATCGGAATGCCCTGCAAGATACTGTTACCGATCACCACCAGCGCCGTCCCCCCTGGTTTTAGCGCATACTGAAGGCCTTGAGAAAAATGATAGCAATCGTTGAAATAGGCCGCCGCATAATTTGCCCACCCGTGACCGCCATATACTCCTTTGTCGGGATTCCGCTGGCGTAAATCGTTCAGACACTCTTCCAAATCGCTGTTGGTGAGAGAAAATTCAAGATCCAGGCGCGCATTTCCGCGCACCGTCTGCCAATATTTCCCAAAGTTAGCCTGTTCCAATGGCTTCAAATCCTCGGCTTCTTCGGCAAAACCAAGCCAATACAATTGGGGGCGAGTGTTTCGATTGTAGTGGTAATTGTTCAAGTAAGGCGGTGAAGTGACCACCAAATCTACGGATTCGGGCGCCAGATGCGCCTCGTAGTTAAAAAATGAGTCGTTAATGACCTGCACTTGTGGCGTTGTGGGTGGGAGATGGCTTTGAAACCACGCGACGTCCTCAACCATCAGACAGAGCTTATCGAGGAGTGTTTTCCCGACCGGAAAATCCTCAATTTCTTCTTTTCCCGCGCTGACGCGCCGTCCCAGGCTGGGCTCGTAAGAATAGTTGGAATACCGCACCATGGTTGCGGCAAACGCGAGTCGGAACAGATCCTGTATGGCAGAATCGGCAATTTCGTTGATAAAATCCTGAGCGATCAAGACCTTCCGTAAGACTGATGGACTGTAAAATGCTGAACGGGTTTTAAACCCAACCGGCGGTACGCTTTTAGGTGTGTAGGTTGTGGCGGCAATCCCTTGGAAAAATAAACGGAAGTCTTTGATATACTGATGAAAATCAGACACAGAAACGCTGTAAGCGGTTGCCTTCACCTGGGAAGCGAGCGCCGCGTAAGGATTGATCTCAAAACCCATAGCGTTATGCCCCCCCAAAACCGCCTCAACCAACGTAGTGCCAACACCGGAGAAAGGGTCCAGTACAATCCCCGGAGCAGGAAGATACCGGGTCAACACATCGGCGACAAAATCGCGAGCAAAACCGGCAATCCAGGGAACCCAACGATGAATCGGTAAGGTTTTGTTGATTGCAAAAGCGGGATCGTTGAAGCCGGCGCCGTTCCCAGGCGCGCCGCCATTCTCGGAAAGGGAAAGAGGCGACGGGGCAACGCTGTCAAATAGGGCGAGTTGCTCACCTGTCTCCATAGTCGTTCCCTCCGGAAGCGTCTTCGCCATTGTCCAGGATTTGCCCAAGCGCATATTTGGGACGAAGGTCGTTGACCATCGTGTTGAGATGCTGCCGCACGCCTTCGTCGCTCAAAGCACGGGCAAAATCATCGAGACTGAGTATAATCACCTCAGGAACTCCCCGACGATTGACAATATACCGGGTTTGATGGTGCGTGACATCATCAAGGACTTGCCCGAAGTTGTTCTGAGCCTGTGTTGAATTGATACTTTTGGTAATCATGGGGAGTCTCCCGCACATAGGTAATTTAGCTAAATTAGGTATAGTATACAACACAATCCAGGAAGAACAAACGATGAACAAAGCACCGCAAAACGCCACAACACCCCAACCTTCCCCTGCACAGATTCGCAAGCTGAGCAAGTTTCTCTCGCTGCTGTTGCGCCATCACCCAGAGAAGTTTCCGCTGAAGCTGGATGAGGCCGGGTACGCCGATCTTAACGAGATTCTGCGCATACTCCGCGGGCTGCCCAATTTCCGCTGGGCCACGCGCAGCGACGTGGACGCAGTCCTGGCGTTGCCGGGGCGCCAACGCTTCGAGATTGTCATGGAAAGCGGCGTCGAGCGCATCCGCGCACTGTACGGACACAGCGCCGTGCGCCCGGAGTACGAAGCCGTCACGCCGCCGGATGTGCTCTATCACGGCACGGCGCCGGAGGCGCTGGAGGCTATCTTCCAAGAGGGATTAAAACCGATGGCGCGCCAATACGTGCACTTGGCCGTAGACGCGGAGACGGCGCGCGGCATCGCTGCGCGCCATACGTCCACACCGGTGATCCTGCGCGTAGACGCTGCTGCCGCCCACGCCGCCGGCATCGAGTTCTACCATCCCACCGCCTCCATCTACCTGGTCGAAACCTTGCCGCCGGAGTATTTGAAGCGATAAATGCTATTTTCAAGGAAATTCAGCATAAACCTGCGGTTCACCAGCGGTTGGATGAAAATCGTAGTTCAACGGAAGCGGTAAAAAGGGCCGTGTTTTTTCGTGCGAGGGT
>DAOUFX010000415.1:0-17589 GCA_034429675.1 Anaerolineae bacterium
GCCCCCAAACCCCCACTTCTTCTAGCGGTTAAAATTGCAGAGTAGGACTATTTTCCTATATCGGTCTTGAGCCCTTCAAATCGAATTCAAAACAGCTCTTTCTATAATGATTACAGGTCTCTAGGGTCAAGTTGGCCCCGGTCTTTAAATGTACACAAATATGACCGGTTGACAAGTAATTTTAACCGACAAATCACCTAAACGGGGGGATTCAATGAAGACAACGTATCGCTTGATAAGCTTCTTAGTAGCTATAGTCCTGATCGGATTTAATGGCGCTTCCGCAGTTCTGGCAGCGGTTGACACCGAAACATCCGTGGCCTCTGTGATGCAAACTCCGCCTCCCGGCGTTGTGTGTGGCGTTGCGGACGTTGATGGCGATTCCTCTGAGTGGGATCTCACCAGCGATTTCGTCGCCAACATGTACCGGGCCGGCAATCCAACAAAAGCTATCGAATCCAAGCTCTATTTGCGCTACGATGCAAATACCGAAACTTTATACGTTTTGGTGTTAGCCGAACCGGGCGTAGATGTGCTGGTTGAACCGGATGACGCTTTCGTCAAACTGGGCAATACCAACAAGTTGGTGGATGGGAATTCCGGCGACGATGGCGTTGCGCCGGATTTCGCTTGGATAGGGCTCAATGGTGACCGCGCAGCGGGTTGGGAAGCCTCGACACCTTTGGCGATGGGTTCCTACAGCAACCTCAATGTCCACACACAGGTTTTCGACGATGGCGAGGCTCAGACATCGGCAGTCAAGAATCGTTCGATCGGTGTAGAGATTACCTGCGAGGCTACCCCCACGCCCACTCCCGAACCCACCGAAACTCCTACTCCCGAAGCGACTGAAACCCCGACTCCAGAAGCTACCGAAACCCCGACTCCTGAACCCACGCCGCCGGCGTCTCACGATGTTGTGACGTTTGATAAGGAATGGTATATGGACGGGGACCTGTTGCCGGCTCCTCCTGCGGATTTGCCCGTTGAATATGCAATTATAATCACCAGCGATCTGGGGCACGCGGTCTGTGTTTATCCCGACGGCGCGCCGGTGCTGTATTGCGAATATTACAACGGCGACCTTCCTGTTTCTTATGACGGGCTATGGGTTTCGGTGGGCGGCTCTTACACGGTCGAAGAGGTTGGCCTTCCTGAGGGATGGACCGGCAAGAGCGGCCTGGGGACTTATGTGGTAGATTGCCCCCCGACAACCAATACGGTTCTGCCTCCCGATACGTGCGAGCATGTGGTTCAGAATATGGCGGAGCCGTCCGCTCCGGTCACTCCGGCCATCCAGGTGTTGAAGAGTGTGGTCGGAAATGATGTGATCTACAGCGGCGAGAATGTAATTTTTGAAATCACGGTGACGAATATTGGCAATGTGCCGCTGACCAATGTGTTCGTCAGTGATGCCCTGGTTCCCAATTGCGCTCAGACGGTTGGCAATCTGCCGGTTGGAGAGAGCGTGACTTATCAGTGCTCCCAGCCTGCCGTAACGGCCAGTTTTGTGAACGTGGCCGTAGCAACCGGGACGGCGCCCGACGGCAGCGACGTGACGGACGACGATGACGCTCCGGTGACGGTCATTTCGTTGGAACCGGCCATTATGGTGGTGAAAGATGTGGTCGGCAGCTCGGTGTTGCCTGTTGGCGCTTCCGTTGTCTTCCAGATCACCGTAACCAATATCGGCAATGTTCCGCTGACCAATGTGTTCGTCAGCGATGAGCTTGCTCCCGGTTGCGCGCAGACGGTCGGCGCATTGGCAGTGGGGCAGAGCGTAACTTATCAGTGCTACCTTCCCGGCGTAACTACGAGTTTTGTCAACGTAGCCGTTGCGACGGGAACCGCTCCCGATGGGGAGACTGTCACCGATGACGATGACGCTCCTGTCCAGGTGATTCCGGGCAATCCCGACGATGACGGCGATGGGAATCCCGACCAGCAGGATACAGACAGCGACGGCGACGGCATTCCCGATGGACAGGAAGGCACCGGCGATACCGACGGCGACGGCATTCCCGATGCTCAGGACCCGGACAGCGACGGCGACGGTATTCCCGATGCTCAGGAAGGCAATGGCGACGCCGATGGCGATGGCGTTCCCAATTATCAGGACCCGGACAGCGACGGCGATGGTATCTCTGACGCCGATGAAGGTTCCGGCGATACCGACGGCGACGGCGTCCCCGATTACCAGGACCCGGACAGCGACGGCGACGGTATCCCTGACACGGTTGAAGCTGGCGACCCCGGCAACCCGGTAGACACCGACGGGGATGGGGTGCCGGATTACCAGGACACCGATAGTGATGGCGATGGTATCCCCGATGCGGTTGAGGCCGGCAACACTCCTGCTGATCCGGTGGACACCGACGGCGATGGCACCCCCGACTACCAGGACACTGATAGCGATGGCGATGGTATTCCCGACGAAGTTGAAGCCGGCGACAATCCTACTGATCCGGTGGACACGGATGGCGACGGCACCCCCGATTACCAGGACACCGACAGCGACAATGACGGCATCCCTGATGAGGTCGAGGCCGGTGCGAATCCTGCCAATCCGGTGGACACGGATGGCGACGGCATCCCCGACTATCAGGATATGGACAGCGATGGCGATGGCATCCCCGACGAAGTCGAGGCCGGTGACAATCCCGCCGATCCGGTGGACACGGATGGCGACGGCATCCCCGACTATCAGGATATGGATAGCGATGGCGACACCATTCCCGATAGCATCGAGGTCGGCCCCAATCCTGCCAATCCGGTGGACACGGATGGCGATGGCACGCCCGACTATCTGGATCTGGATTCCGACGACGATGGTATTCCTGATGAAGTCGAGGGTTCCGGCGACAGCGACGGCGATGGTACGGCCGACTATATTGATCTTGACTCCGATGGCGACGGTATCTTCGATGCCGTTGAGAACACCGGCGACGCCAATGCCGATGGTGTTCCCGATCCTGACGCTGATGGCGACGGTATTCCGAACTATCTGGACCTGGATTCCGACGGCGACGGCTTGCCGGATGCGACGGAGGGAACCGGAGACAGGGACGGCGATGGCATCCCCAACTATCTGGACCCTGACGATGGCGACATTGATCCCAGCGATTTCTCGAATCACATTTACTTCCCATGCATCACGCTTAACTAAGATGGGATACTGAGATATGCCCCCGGTTGCTTGCGAGCGCTGGGGGCATATTTTTGAAAGGGGGGTGATGGCGTTTGTGCGAATTATGAAGCATGTAGGTCGTTTCAGGCCGTTTTTCATAAATGTTGACCTGTGATAGACTAGATATGTGCGATCCCCAGTAGTTTTCAGGTTGTATAAGTATAGTTTCCAGTTTCACCCAATAAAATTCCATTCATTTCATTAAGGAGGCTCAGGATGCATACTTTTGCTAAAGAGAGACGAACGTTTTTGCTTCTGTTTTCTCTGGCGGTCCCGCTGGCATTGGTGCTGTGGATGCTCTCACTTTTGCCGATGGGGATATCTCTGCCGGGCTCCAACACTTATGCTGCGGGAACCATTATCACGGTGACGACCAATGCGGATTCGGGGTTGTGCCCCGGCAGCAGTTGTTCTCTGCGTGACGCAATCTTCGATGCAAATATGGATAGCTCCGGCAATCCTGTCACGATCACGTTTGCTGCTGACTATACAATCACGCCCGCGTCGCCTTTGCCCGATCTGAGCCGTTCGAGTGGCCCCACCACCATTTTGGGTGATCGTGGCACCGGGACTCCACGGATTGTGATTAACGGTGCAAGTTTATCCAGTGGGTATGCCTGTCTCCGCGCTACCGGTTCGCAATGGCGTATACAAGGCATGGTGCTAAACAATTACGACGACGGCTACGGGGTAACATTCCGTGGCGGTAGTTATAATGAGCTGCGCAACAGTTACATTGGGCTCAATGCTGCGGGCACACAGGCGGCTCCTAACCGTGTCGGTGTTCTGTTTAATATGGGTGCGCACCATAACCTGATTACGGGGAACTGGATCGGCGGCAATGTTCGCCATGGTATTGACATGTTTGCCAGCTATGATACGGCGACTCAGGCGGTCACTGCAACGCATCATAACACTATCACGCTCAACTACATCGGCACCAACCCCTCCGGCGCCAATTTGGGCAACGGTTACAAGGGCATTATCATCGAGATGGATGCGCATGATAACTACGTTGCAGAAAATGTGATCGCCAATAACGCTCATCATGGCGTCTATATTCATGGGACTCCTGTTAGCGGGATTAATGGGATTCGGCCACCGGTTAATAATTATATTGTCAACAATACAGTTACTAACAACTGCCTTACCAATGACCCCGCTATCAAAGCCAAAGCCGGTATTGTGTGCGTACTTACGCATCTTCCCATCAGCAATACTATGACTACGGCGACTTCGGGATATGACAACGTGATTGCTGATAACTTGATTTCCGGCAATGTGGGCGCCGGTATTCATAATCAGGGCGCTTCCCCGCTCATTGAGAACAATCGAATTTTTAACAACTCCCTCGCAACCTACGGCTTTGGCATCTACAACATTGTGGATTTTGGCGCGGATGCGAATCCTAATACCTACACTGACGACGTGGTTTCGGTCCCTTACATTGTTGACAATGTCATTTCCGGTAACTCCGGCGTGGGTATTTTGTCGCTCGACACGGCGCCTGCGCGCCGGTATGAGCTGTTGACTGCCCTGGGGAATGTTATTACGACCACCGGTTCGGACAAAATTGCGCAAACATGGTATGCGGCGGTGGAGGTGTTGACCGGGACGGTGACGAATACGGTTCCCATTGTCAGTGACATTGAAGTGCGCGTCTTTAAGGCGGATGGCTCACGCCGCTACGATCTGGCATACTCCAAGACGGCCGGTAGTTCGGCTATCTGGTGTAAGGACAACGATACGTCTTATGCCGACGCTACGACCTGGTCGCAGTTCAACGAGTATACCGTCAATATGACCGGCACTCTGGAGCCCTGGTTGACGCATACGGTGAGCGTGCACGCGGGCTGGTACACCGGAACTTTGGAATACCCCTTCGACGGGCTCACCAGCACCAAGCCGTTGTCCAACGCGTTGTTGCCCCTCTATTTGACGACGGGACCGTTTGGTCGTTATCAGATTGCCGAGGTCAATTTCACTTACGACACCGATGGTGATGGGATTCCTGATCCGGTTGAGGGCGGCGACGACACCGATACCGACGGCGACAACATCCCCGATTTCCAGGACCCGGACTCTGACAATGACGGCATCCCTGATGATCAGGAGGGCGGCGCCGATACTGACGGCGATGGAATTCCCGATTATCAGGACGATGACGATGATAACGATGGTATTCCTTCGGATCAAGAAGGCGACACCTGCACGCCGGATCCTCAAAATCCTAATACCGATCAGTGTGTTTGCAACGGCACCGCCTGCTACACCGACACCGACAACGACGGCATCCCCGACTATCAAGACCCGGACGACGACGGCGACGGCATTCCTTCAGATCAGGAAGGCGATACCTGCACGCCGGGCACGGAACCGGACGGCTGCGTCTGTGAAGGCGCCGTCTGCTACGTAGATACCGACAACGACGGCATCCCCGAGTATCAAGACCCGGACGACGACGGCGACGGCATCCCTTCGGATCAAGAAGGCGACACCTGCACGGCAGGGACGGAACCGGACGGGTGCGTCTGTGACGGCAACGTCTGCTACGTAGATACCGACAACGATGGCATTCCCGACTATCAAGACCCGGACGATGATGGCGACGGCATCCCTTCGGATCAGGAAGGCGATACCTGTACGGCAGGGACGGAGCCGGATGGGTGCGTCTGTGACGGCAACGTCTGCTACGTAGACACAGACAACGATGGCATCCCCGACTATCACGACCCGGACGACGACGGCGACGGCATCCCTTCAGATCAGGAAGGCGATACTTGCACTCCATCCACAGAACCGGACGGGTGCGTCTGTGAAGGTACCGGTCAGGATATGGTGTGCTACACTGACACGGACAACGACGGCACTCCCGACTATCAGGACCCGGACGACGATGGGGATGGTATTCCTTCGTCTGAAGAGGGTGACACATGCACGGCAGGTACCGAGCCCGACGGCTGTGTTTGTGACGGTACGGCCTGCTACGTGGATACTGATAACGACGGCACGCCCGACTATCAGGACGAAGACAGCGACGGTGACGGCGTCAACGACGAATATGAAGCCGGTACAGACCCCGCTCATCCTCGAGATACCGATGGCAATGGGACGCCGGATTATCGAGATCCAGATGACGATGGCGACGGCATCCCGACGAATCAGGAGAACCCGGATCCCAACGGCGATCACAATCCTGCCGATGCGGTTGATACCGATGGGGACACAATTCCTGATTATCTCGATCCGACGAGAGGCTATGTTCTCTACCTGGCAATTGTAATGAGGCAGTCCGGTAATTAGTTCGAGTGACTCTGTTTCGACTTGGGGGGCGAAGGCGTACTTCGCCCCCTTTTTTTCGCTCTTGCTTTTTCCCGTGGTGTTACTACAATTAAGTGCATGGGCGCGATGAGGGAATGTCTTGCGTTCAACATTCACATGAGGGAAAAACAGTATGCACATTTTGGTGGTTGATCCAAATGAAACACTGGGAATGTTGTTGTTGGAGGAATTGAAGCGCATGGGGCATACCGGGGTGCAGTGTGCGACCGGCGAGGCTGCACTTCAGGCGGCGCGCCAACAAACTCCCGATATGGCCTTCCTGGACATGGCTTTGCAATCTCCAGACACGGCAGCATTAGCGAAAGAATTGCGCACGATAAACGCCCAGACACGCATGGTGTTGATGCCGTTTATGGGAGAGCAGCCGGTGATGGATGCCGAGGTTCCCATTCAGGGTGTATTGCCCAAGCCGTTTTTCCCTCCCGAACTGCCGGCGTGCATTGAGTCGGTTTTACAGGCTCCTATGGAAGGACTTCCGTTGGCGTCCGGCGGGGCGCCGGAGGCAGCTCCCTCCACGGAGCTTGACCTTGAATTGGTTTTTGAGCCGACGGTTGAATTTGAGCCTGTGGAAGAGCCTAAACCCGTGCCGGCGCCGGTTGCGAAACCCGCGCCGACGACTCCTTCGCCTCCCCCCTCTCGTCCTGAATCCGTGGCGCCGGCTCAAAAACCTGAACCGCAACCTTCCGCGCCGGTTGTGACAGTAGAGGGCGGGGTGGGAGGATTTTCTTACGAGATATTCGCTCAAAACCGCGCGCGCGTCGAGCGCTCAATGAACGGCCTGGCGCAGGAGTTGGCCGCCGACGCCGTGTTGCTCACTTATGGCGGTGGGCTGTTAACGTGGGTAGGAGCATTGGGACAAGCCGAAGCTGAATCTATCTCGCGTGCTGTGGTTCACGGGTGGCGTACCTCGGCCGAGGTTGCGCGCATTTTGGGGCGTGAGCAGGTCCGTTTTGAACAAAGCATCGCCGGCGACGATTATATGCTCTATGCCTTGAGCGTGGATGTGAATGCGATTATGGCGGTTGCCATTCGCGGTTCTGCCCCGTTGGGTCTGTTGCGCCATCGAGCTCGCACTATTGCGGAGCAGATTGCGGAAATGTGCGGTGCGTGAGGCCGGCGCCGGTCGTTGATTGTTCTGTGCGACTTGATTTTCACACTACCTTTGCTGTAGACACCCCCCCTCAGGATATTAATGGATGATTGGATTGACGGTTTTGGCGTTGGTTTTACTGTTTGTTTCGACGTATTTGCTCAGTTTTCATTTGTATGTTTGGGATGCGGCTCTGTTGTTGGTTCTTGCGGTAGGCGGGTTGCTGTTTGTTTTTGTTCGTTATTTGGGTTACTACCAAAATAAACTTCTTCCTCTGAAAACTTTTGTTCCTCGCACTCTCTGGGCATGGGGACGGGTTTTTGCCCTCTTTCTCTCGCTGTGTGTGGCGTTTATTGCGCGGCGGGAGCCTTCGACTGGTGTTAATTATGCTTTTCTCCTCTTCGTTTGGGTCGTAGCCATGCTCGTGTTTGCAGTGACGTTGCTGGCGCCGGAATTCGGCTCTCACAAAATCGGCGCGACATCATCGCGAGCGGAACAGGTCGCGTTGGTGGGATTGTTGCTGGCCGCAGTGCTGCTCCGTGGGTGGGGATTGGGACGGATTCCTTTCAATGTAGGGGGAGATGAGGGGACGCAATTGCTGGCTGGATTGCGTCTCTTGGAAGCGCCCATGAAAAACCCTTTTGCCACAGGTTGGTACTCGGTCCCGACCATGTCGTTCTTGCTTTATGGCGTCGCTATGCGTTTGTGGGGAGCAACGATTGCCGGAGGACGCGCGCTTTCCGTGATTATCGGCACGGCAACTGTGTTGACTACTTTCTTGTTGGGTCACGCTGTTGGTGGGCGTAAGGTGGCATGGGGCGCGGCGCTGGTGGTCGCATTTTCATCTTACCATATTCATTACAGCCGCCTTGCTTCCAATCAGATCCTCGATCCTTTCATCGGTACTTTGGGTTTCTGGTTGTTGTGGGTTGCTTTGCGCGATCGCTCTTCCTGGCTGGAACACATTTCGCCTGCCTGGGGATTGGCCGGGATGGTCGCCGGGTTTGGCTGGTATGCTTATTTTGGCGCGCGCTGGGTAACACTACTGATGGCGCTTGTTCTGGGATGGCGCGCCTTGTTCGAATCACGTTTTTTGCAACGGCATTATCGTGGACTGTTGCTGTTTGTGGTTGGTTGGCTTGTGGTGACGTTGCCGCTGTGGGGATGGTATCTGGTACATCCGAGTTCATTGAGCGAGCGCTACAATGCCGTGAGCATCTTTGCATCGGGTTGGCTTGACTTGAGCCGCGAGCTCACCGGAAAGACGACGCTTCAGTCACTTCTCGAACAATTCTGGAAGTCCGTCACGGCTTTTCACCTGACCCCCGACCCTACTTTTTGGTATTATCCGCAACGTCCGCTTTTGGATTTCGTCACAGGGGCCTTGATGCTGGTGGGTATGGCCGCGGCGGGGTTGCGCTGGAACTGGCCTGGACGCAGTATGACGCTGATTTGGTTTTGGTCCACACTGATTATGGCCTGGGTATTGACGGAAAATCCTCCCAGTAGCCAGCGCGGTCTGTTGTTAATTCCGGTCGTGGGGCTGTTGGTAGGTTGGGGAATTCTGGCGTTGGAGGAAATATTCGGGCAGTATCGGCGCGCTTTGACGGTATTGTTGGGAGTTTTCTTTGTCGTCAGCGCCGTGCTCAACGTGGGCTTTTACTTTGGCGTTTATACGCCGCAGCGGACTTACGGCAATCCCATGGCGGCGAAGGCTACAGAATTTGCGCGGTATGCGGCGGCGCATCCTCTCAATGACGGTATGACTTTTTTTATGGGCCCCCCTGAGCTTTATTGGGACTTTGGCGCGTTGGCTTTCCTGCTGCGCGACCAGCCCGGCCGGGATGTTCTGCCTGGCGAGATTCCGCTGGATGTTGTTCAGCCGGCCCGCTTTGTGTTCGTGCCGAATCGCGCCGGCGAGGTGACTTCGATACAGTCGCGCTACCCCGGCGGTAAGTTGGTCAATCTGACTACAGAGAATGGCGGTTCGCCGGTGGTGGTTTACGAGTGGGGCATGGATACCCCCTGACCACGCTGGAGCCGGAGCTGTAGTGTTAGGGGGGCGTGGGATCGCAAGGTTTCTGACCCTTGCCCAACCTTTCTTGACATTCTTTTTGCTATGGTTATAATGATGCCCGTACCTGAGCAGGGTATTCTATTCCTAGCCGGTAGAAAGACCGGGAGCAAAAAAGGGGTGAGAAGCGTGACTTTTGTTGTAGCCGATGACAATGAATCGTTTGATTCTCTGTTGCGCCGTTTTAAGAAAAAGGTGCAGGGTGACCGGATCTTGTCCGAGATTCGCAAACGACGTTACTTCGAGCAGCCCAGCGTCATTCGTAAGCGTAAACGCGCCGCGAAGCTGCGGAAGAGCCGTCGTACGTCCCTTAAAGATCAACGCAAGCAGTATTGAGTTAAGCTATGGCTTTTCGAGAACAACTTCAACAAGACCTTAAAGATGCCATGCGCGCCAAAGACGAGCATCGTAAGTTGGCGCTGCGTATGGTATTGACGGCAATTCAGTTGGCCGAAGTCGAGAAGAAAGAGGCTTTGACCGATGCTGAGATGCTGGAGGTTCTGCGCAAAGAAGTTGCGCGCCGCGAGGATGCGTTGGAGATGGTTCGTCAGGCCGGACGTGATGATCTGGTCGCGGAAGATGTCATCGAGCTGGAAATCTTGCGCGCTTACCTGCCCAAGATGATGGATGAAGCTGAAGTTATGGCGTTGGCTCAGGCTGCTATTGCTGCAGTCGGCGCTTCTTCACCGTCGGATATGGGCAAGGTGATGCAAGCGTTGATGCCTCAGGTCAAAGGCAAAGCCGATGGACGCCTGGTCAATCAAACGGTTCGTAAACTGCTCTCCGCTTGATCCCTTTGAGTTGCTTGCACATGGTTGATGAATAAAAAGAGGGGCCCGCTGTGGCTCCTCTTTTTGATTGTGAAGTGTGCTCGCCCTTGACTTTGTTGAAAGATTCTATGGCATTTCGTTCAAATTCCCGGATTTGGATATTCCGCCAGTTTGGATTCTGGCTTTGGCTGACTCTTGTTATTTCAGGAGTCCTGGTTGTTTCTTTTTCCGATAATTATGACTGGCAACCTGACGATGTCGCCACTCAGGATATTCGCGCTCCGCGTGACCTTTCTTATGTCAGTCAGCTGCGTAGTTTGGAAGCACAGGAGGAGGCTGTCCGTAAGGTGGCTCCTGTCTATACTGATCCTGATCCGGTTTTGGCCCGCCAACAGTATGATCGCGCGCGTCAGATTTTGGCTTATCTCCGTGAATTGCGCGCGGACACTTATATGACAGAACCTCAACGCTACTCATGGGTTTTGGCTGTTCCCGAACTGCGCGATTTGCCTTTGAATACGGCTACCACGTTATTGACTTTGCCTGACGCCAATTGGAGCCGTGTGCAGTTGGAGTTTTTGGATTTATTGGATCAGATGATGCGCCAGCAGCGGATTCGCGAGGACGGTTTGGAGGCTATGCGCGAGTTGGTGCCGGCGTTGATCGCGCTGGATCTGGCGCAAGATGAGGCGCTTTCCGTTAGCGCTCTGGTTCAACGGCTTTTACGACCCAACATTTTTTACGATGAGGGCGCTACGCAGGCTGCCCAGCAACAGGCGCGGGAGTCCGTGGGGCCGGCTTACCGCAACTTTCGCAGCGGTGAGATTATTGTGCGTGAAGGTAACGTTATTTCACCTCAGGATATCGAGGCTTTGCGCGAGTTGGGCCTGACGTCGCAAAAACGTGATTGGTTGGATCACAGCGCGCCCTTGTTATTTTCGGCGACTATTGTGTTGGCCTTGGGGTTGTATTTGTGGCGTGTCCAACCTGATGCGTTGGATGGGTCGCGGATGGAATTGATGTTGACGTTTTTGTTGACGTTTTTTGTTTTGATGGCGCGCATGCTTGTTTCCACCGGAGATTTGTTGCCCTATCTTTTTCCCGGCGCCGCCGCGGCTATTCTTCTCACAACTACGCTCGGCGTCCCTGTTGCCGTTGGCTGTGCGTTTTTGTTGGGCGCTATCAGTGGCTGGATCGCCGGGCAGTCTTTGGGGATCGCAGCGCTCGTGGTGGTAGGAAGTTTGTTTGCAGCTTTAACCTTGCCGCGCTATGAGTACATCGGCGCGATTTTTCGCTCCGGGCTTCTTGCTGGGCTGGGGATGGCCATTGTTTTGTTTATCTTCAATGTGACCGATGTGCCGGTGGACCCTTTGTCGCTTTTGTTGAAGGTGATCGTCTGTGTGGCGAGCGGCCTTATTTCCGGCGGGCTGGCCGTTGGCGGTCTGTTCTTGTTGACGCCGCTTTTTGATTTGACGACGACGTTCCGTTTGACGGAGTTGAGCCGTCCCAATCACCCGTTGTTGCAGCGGCTCCTCCGCGAAGCTCCCGCGACTTTCAACCACGTGATGATGGTTGCCAGCCTTGCGGAACAGGCTGCCGAACGGATCGGCGCTAATGCTTTGTTGACCCGTGTCGGGGCGTATTACCACGACATTGGTAAGTTACTCCGCCCTTACTTTTTCGTTGAAAATCAGCAAGGACTGAGCAATCCTCACGACCGGCTCGATCCTTATACCAGCGTGGATGTGATCGTCGGGCATATTCGCGATGGCGTCAAGTTGGCCGAGCAATATCATCTCCCGGCCAGGGTGCGCGCGTTTATTCCAGAACATCACGGGACCATGCGCGCCAGTTTCTTTTACCAAAAAGCGATTGAGGCCGCCGGCGCCGACGCCGAGGTGGATGAGGCTCACTTCCGTTACCCCGGCCCGATTCCACGCAGTCTTGAGACCGCTCTGTTGATGTTGGCCGACGGTTGTGAGGCAGCAACGCGCGCTCGCCGGCCTTCGACGCCGGAGGAGTTGGTGAGCGTCATAGACTTTATTTTCGAGCAACGTATCAGTGATGGGCAGTTGGACGACTGTCCGATTACGATGAAAGAGTTGCATATCACCAAGCGAACGTATATGGAACTTCTCCGTGGGGCTTATCACCCGCGTGTGAGTTATCCTGAACCTATTAAAAAAGACAAGGACGAGATTCATGGGCATTAAACATCACATTGATATTCAGGTTGAAGAGCAGGTGGGGACGTTAGCCGAGGCTCCCTTGAAAAAGGCTGTGATGGCCACGTTGACGCAACAACGGGTCGCCGAGCCTTGCGAGGTGGTCGTCGTGATTTCGGACGATGATGCTTTGCAGGCGTTGAACTGCCGTTTTCGTGGCCTTAATCAGCCTACCGATGTTCTCTCATTTTCTGATGACTCCCGTGGTCCTTATGCCGGCGGGCTCGGCAGCTTTCCGCGCTATCTGGGTGATATTGTGATTTCGGTGGATCGCGCCAGGGCTCAGGCCGATGCCGTCGGCGCGACTTTGACGCAGGAGTTGCAGGTATTGGTAACCCACGGAACGTTGCATTTGTTGGGCTATGACCACGCGACGCCTGATGAGAAGGCGGAAATGTGGGCGGCGCAGGCGGATGTGCTCCGCCGTTTGGATGTTGACATCCCATTGCCAGAATGAAACCGCGACATCATCGTAACAGTTTTTTGATGAGTTTCAAGTATGCGGGCGAGGGGATCCGGCATGCCATACAGACCCAGCGCAACTTCCGCGTGCACTTGTTTGCGGCGGTGATGGTGGTCACGCTTGGTCAATGGCTTGGCCTGCCGTCCACTTCCTGGGCGATTTTGATTCTGACGATTGGTAGCGTGCTTTGGGCTGAGCTGATGAACACCGCCGCCGAAACGCTGGTGGATATGGTCAGCCCCGACTACCACCCGCTCGCCAAGCAGGTCAAAGATCTGGCCGCAGGCGCGGTTCTGGTGATGGCGATCACAGCGGTTATCATCGGACTGATGCTTTTGGGCCCACCGTTGTTAGAGCGTATCGGAAGCTGGTAGCGGCACGTTGAGCATCTCCGCACCACCGGCGATCTTCCAGCGCTCTCCTGTCAACGGGTCATATACTCCCAGTCGGATTTTGTATGGCCCCGCCGGCGCGTCTGCCGGCACGGCAAAATGGTGCCATTGGACAAATTGATCGCCAATTTGTAGACTGTACGGATCCAACCACAGGCCATCATCCCCTGCAATCATTTCCCCTTCATCGGTTATCAGGTGAACGAAGAGGCTGAGCCTTGGCCCGTTGTAGACTCCCGGCGGCGGTGGGTTGGGCAGCAGCGTTTCGGCGGGCAACGGCAGGGCGCCGCCGACGTTCCACCACAGGGTGCACCAGCTTTCTGCTCCGGGTGCCGGATTGGTTTCGCAGGCCACGGCGTCGAGTTGCAGCGCCTGTTCGAAGGGTTGCGCCTCTAGCAAAGTGCCCCGGTCGTCCACTCGAATAGCCTCGTCGGGGATGGTGGGCAGATCAAGCCGGTATCCGCGCATGCCCTGTGGCGCGTCGAGGGCCGTCAGGGTATCCAGGTAAGTCTGGATGGCCAGGGTGGGTTTGAGTTCGTCCTGGCTGTAAAACCGCGTGGTTTCTCCCACACCGATCAGCGCCCGCGCGGGGTTGACCCAGCGCAATCGCACGTTCTCTCGCCTGAAGTCGGTCGCCACGGCTACCTTGTCCCACGGCCCGTAGAGAAAACTGCCGACGACGGCATCCTCAATGTCGGGCTGGCCTTCCAGGTGGCGCGTCAGGGCGCGATAGTCGGAGCGGTAGAGAAATTCCACCATCGAATGGTTCGACCACTTGAAAAAATAATCGGGCAGGTCGCGCGCAGCTACGACGGCCAAAGTTATCCCGATCAACGGCAGGGTGGTCCAGGCCCACCGCCGTGCCGCGGCCTTCATCGGCATCGCGGCAAGGATGTAGACCGCTGGCAGCGCCAGGATGGTGTGCCCGTAGCTTGAGGGCGGCAGGCTGATGAAGGCCGGCGCGATGCCGGCGGCCAGCCAGAGCAGGAGCATCCGCGCGTTGGCCTGGTCGAGGTGCGCCAACCGTGTGGTGATGCCGATGTAGAAGATGGCTGCGCCCAGGTAGCTGAAAACGGGCCGGTTGGCGATGTTGTAGAGCCATTCCGGGTCGCCTTGCGCGTGGAACATCCCCAGGGTCGTCCAGATGGTTTGGAGCAGCGGCTGCACGTTGCCGTTGCGCAGTTCGGTGAGGGGGACGGCCAGCTCGCCGACGCGCGCATCGGCGCCGGGGATGTGCGCCGCAGCCCAGAACATCGGCGCGGCCAGCGCTATCCCGGCAGCCAATGCCAGCAGGTACCGTTGCCAGCGCCCTTTCCGTGCGCCGACGACAATCAACGCCGCCGCCAGCAGCGCCGGGATGAGCCTGCCGGCATAGTAGGTCATCAGCGCGCAAGCCGTTCCAACGGCGATCCCCAAAGGCGCCAGGCGCGGCGGTTGGGCGTCCTGAAGCACCCGCCAGCCCCAGTAAATCGCCAGCAGCATCCATGGCAGTGCGCCGATGTGCCGCACGGCGACGCGGCTGTACATCAGCGCCCAAAACGAAACGGCGACCAACGCACCGGAAAGCAGTCCCACTTCTCTGGTGAACAGGCGTCGCCCCACGGCCCAGGTGAGTAACACGGCCAGCGTCCCGAAGACGGATGCCTGCCAGCGGGCGCTCGCCTGATTCAGGCCGGCGGCTGCCAACAGGGGTGCGCGCAAAGTGTGGTAGAGCGGCTCGTGTCCTGAGGCGCCGGCAAAGTAGAGCTCTGGGCCGCTTTCCCAGATTTCTTTGGAGAAGGTGTACAGTTCGATGAGATCGTCGTCGCGCCAGCCGGGCGGCGTGTCCAGCAGGGCGATCCAGCGCAGCGCCCACGCCAGGAGGATGAGCCCGACGAGGCTCCAGCGTTCCCAGGTTTTCAATTTCATTTGATTTCAGCCTCGATGTTGAGCGGCAGCAGAACCCGGTCAACGTTTGCAAAGTTTGTGACGGGCAGGCGTTGCGCGCCGGCCCGGGTGTAGAATCCCACGGAAATCCCGTAGTCGCCGGGCGGCAGGTCGTTGGGAAGGGTCAGGCGGTGAATTTGCGCGAAGCGGTCGCCGGATTGCCATTGCCAGGAAGGCGCATCCAGGCGATCGGTCTGGGTGACGATTGCGCCTTTTGCGTTGAGGATGTGCACAAAGAGTACCAGCTCTTCCGGTGCCGGGGCGTCAATTTCCCAGGCGGTTAGTACATCCACGGCTGCGCCTGGCGTCACTGTGGCAGGTGTAACCCGATAGCCAATCAGCGTGACGATTCCCCCGTAGTGGATTGGACCGTCGCTTTGGGCGAGGTCAGGGTGGGGCGGGGTGTTGCCGGCGCCCCATCGGACGGTTCTTTGCAGGGTGTTCAGCAGAGCTTCCCAGGACGCCGGCGCATCCCAGTGGTACCCTTCGATGGCGGTAGGAATGTCTTGCGGGCGAAAGGTCAGGGTAGTTGCCGGGACGAGGTGGGGCGCCAGGAATGCTTTCCACATTTCATCGGGCGCGGATTGCGCTTCGGTGAACAGGCGCGCCGGTTCCTGTGGGAAAAACAGCGCCGCGCGCCCATCCGCCCAACGCAGCGCCAGGTCTTCCCGGCGCAGGGTAACTTCCATTGTATAAGGGTCGTGGAACTCGCCGGGATAGAGGCTGGTGACGACGACCGGGGACTGATCTTCTGATTGGCCGTCCAGATACCGGCCGAGCGCGACGACGTGGTAGTGGTAGAGCACACGCACGTCACGGTTCTGCCCCCAGGTGACAAAATAGGCATGGCTGACCTCGGCGCCGGTCAGGGCGAACCCCACAACGAACACGCCGATTGCTGCATAGCGCCATTGGTGTGACCGGGTGGTCAGCCAGTGGTACACCCAATCCAACCCCAACCCGGCAAGCAGGAAGACTGCCGGCATAGCGGCGATAGCGTGTAGTGTGTTGTAATCCACTGTTGTGAGGAACGCCGGGGCCAGCCCACCCGCCAGCCAGATCAGCGTGAACGCGGCGCGGCGATCCTTTATCCGCAGCAGCGCGACGAACGCGCCGATGGCAAAGGCCGCGCCGAGGCACGGTTCGAGCATTGGGCGTTCGCCGATGTGGTAGAGCCAGCGTGGATCCGCTTTCCAGAAGATCATCGGCAGCGAGTCGCGGATGTTGTTCCAGAGTGGCAGCCATTCCCCGCCTCTCGCGGCGGTCAGAGCGCCGTCCAATTGGCCGATGCGTTGCTCCAGGTTTGGATGTGCGCGCAGGTAGAGAAAAAGCGGCAGCCCCACGCCCACCGCGCCGCCGAGAAGCGCCAACGTCCCCGGCCAGACCCGGCGCAGCAGCGCTCGATTGCCGATGAACAAGTAAACGATGAAGACGAGATACAGCAGCGGCATCCCACGGCTGGCCATGTACGTGTAGAACCCGGCTCCCAGGCAAAGCCCCGCCAGCCCATACCCACCCCAGGCTTTGCGCGGCGACTTTGCCGTGATGGCATGGTCGTAGGCCAACGCCGAGGCTGCCAGCAATGCCGGCAGGGTGGGAGCGCGCAATCCTACGCGCGCCATCATCAGTGGCCAGAAGCCGACGCTCAAGCCGGCGGCGGTGAGTAGCGCAGCGCGGCGTCCCCACCAGCGGCGGGCCAGGCACAGAGTGAAAATCCACAGGGCCAGGCTCCAGCAAACGCTGGTAAACCGTTGCGTGAAGATACCCTGTCCCAGCAAGAGCGTCATAGCCGCTAACGAATAGTTGTAGAGCGGCTCGTGTCCATATCCCACGGGAAAGTAAATGTGGTGGACGCCGCGTAAAATGGCGGCGCTGTCGTGGCCGTTGCTGGCCTCGTCGTGGGTCAGGCCGGGCGGGACAGAATCCAGCGCCCAGACCCGAAGCCCGAACGTGAGCAAGAAAAGGAGACTGACAAGTCCCCACCAATGAATTTTTTGGATGTTCACGAAGGCTATGGTACCGCAGCGGCGCTATTTGGCAACCGCCGGCTATGTTTTGTCGTTTGCGCATCCTTCGATGTGAATTATGATGCTAACTTCAAGGATGGGTTTGCGCGGGCG
>DAOUFX010000416.1:0-10294 GCA_034429675.1 Anaerolineae bacterium
CGGGGTACCGGCTCGAAAAAACACTCCCTTTTAACCCTCCGCCGCGTCAACGGCGAGACAGTTTCATAAGGAGGCGCCTCAATGACAAGAAAACCCCGTCGCGCAATTTTGTCCATCCTTCACAGCATGCTGTTGTTTGCAATGCTCACTGCGCCGGTCGCGCGCGCCGATACGCTCCCGTCGGAACGCCCGGCGCTGCGCCGTCAGGCGGACGTCCCCCCCACGCAGATGAAAACCGACGCGGACGGCTACACGCTCTGGACGGTGGACTGGGGCGACCAATCGTGGTGCGTCCCCGTCTCGACGCTGCGCTATCCCTTCGATCTGGGGACGCAGGACCCCACCCAACTGGCCGATACCAGCCTGATCCTCGAATTCAGCGAGGGGCTGTATCACCACGACATTGTGGATCCCAGTTGGACGGTGGCCCTCAACGGCAATCCGCCCGAAGACTGGCAAGCCGTCGGCGCAATCAGCGGGCCGTTCGCGTCCACCGAAAAAATCTGGAACACCACCATCATCACCTTCGACGCGCTCCGGCTGCTCGACGGCGAAAACAACATTTGGCTACAGCAACATGACTTGTGCCCGCAAGAGCCGGGCTGCACCACCTGCGCCTGCACCTGCATTGACCTCCGGCGCTACACCCTGCGCGCCGCCGTCAAGATGCAGGTCAGGCGTGTTTCGCCCGCGCCCGACGCCGTCAACGTCCTGCCGGAACAGCGCCCCCGCTCCGACATCCGCGTCGCGTTCACCACGCCCGCCGACCCGGAGACGGTCAACAACGAGACATTCCAGGTCTATTACCACGACCCCGATCTCGATCCGGTCTACGTGGCCGGCGCGGTGACGGCCCTGTCGAGCACCGAATTCGCCTTCGTCCCGGACCAGCCGCTCCGCGACGGCATCCGCTACGAGGCCCGCGTCTGGGGACAGGCAGAGGCACAGGACGAAAACCACGACGGCTGGGTTGCGGGCAAAAACGGGACAGTGCTGGAAACAGGCCGCATCTGGTCGTTCTGGACCATGCCCGACATCGAGGTCAGCGTGCAGCCGGTGCAGGTAGTCACAGGCGTCCCGCTCGTTGTCAACAAGCCCACCGCGATCCGGGTCTTTCTGCGCTGGGACGCCAAGGACGACGTCTTCGAGCTGGATCAGGTGGGCGAGGTCACGGTCAACGACATCGTGGTGAGCTGGGATTCCGCCGGCGGCCACCGGGGCGAGGCGCACTGGGCCGGCGACGATTACGGCTGGCGCCCCGCCCGCAACGCGCAGACCGCCGTCCGCAAACGCGAATACCTGGAGTTCACGTCGTATCGCGACAGTTACGACAAGGCAACCAAACTGGCCGGGCGCGACAGCGTCAACTATTTCGGCTTCGTCCCGCTGCAAGCCGGCGGCTACGACCTGGCCGCCGAGGTCAAGCTTCTCGACCATCGCGGGAGGCCGCAGTCGTTCAAAGCCGAATCGCTCCCGGAAGCCGTCGCCACCCGTCGGTTCGGGCTGTACGCGAAAGCCGTCGGCGTCGGGCCGGACTACGGCAAGACCGGCGCGGTGGATCTGAGCGCCTCGATCCAGGAGAGCTTCGACGCGCTCAAGGCGATCTTCCCCGTGGCGACCGTCACCCGCCCGCCCACGCCCGCCGCGATGCCGTACTACACCCCCACCACCTCGCTGTGGCTCTTCGACTGGCGCAGCTCGCCGGCGTGGGCTTTCCCCAAAAAGTACCTGCTCCAGGAAATGAGCCTGCTCTGCGCCCGCACCACCGGCTGCGACGCGATGATCGGCTACGTGAACCAGGGCTGGCTCACCGACGTCGGCCTGAGCCTGCCCGAATCCGCGCCCAAAGGCGCGCTGGCGCAGACCAACACCACCGGCCCCTACGCCTACGTCCCGGCCCACGAGGTCGGCCACCTGCTCGGCTTCGAGCACGACGCGCTGCACGGCAGCGAGGGCTACGCCGTCAGCGCGCGGCGCGATATGCGCTACAGCGTCACGCAGTGGTTCCCGCAAACCCAGAAGACGCTCAACAACATCAACAGTTTTATGAACATTGACCCGGTCGAGTCGGCGCCGGTGGAACGGTTGTGGATTCACTTCACGGCCTACAACACCATCCTGAACCGGCTCACGAGCAGCAAGTCGCGGGCCGCGACGAGCGCCGACGCTCTGTTGCTGGTCTCCGGCGGCATCGTCGAGACGACCGGCGAGACGCAGCTCTTGCCCTGGTACCAGCTTGAGCCGGGGACGTGGACCGCGCCCGAACCCGGCCCCTACACGCTGCGATTCCTCGACGCCGGCGGGCAGGAGATCGCGGGCTACTCGCAGCCCTTCACCGTGTCCGTCTCCACCGTCGTCACCGAGCCGGCGCTCTTCGCCTTCAAAGTTCCCTTCCCGGCGGACGCAGCGCGGGCCCAGATTCGCCGCGCCAGCGACGACGCGCTGCTGGCCCAGATCGCGCCCGGCGCTGCGGCTCCCGCCGTCAGCCTCGATCCGCTGCCGGCCACGTGGAGCGGCGCGCAGGCGCTCACCTGGCAGACGACAAGCCCGATCACGCTGTACTACGCCGTGGACATTTCGGTGGACGGCGGGACGACGTGGGAAGCGCAGGCCATCAACCTCACCGGTCACGGCTACACCGTCACCACCGCCGCGCTGCCCGACACAGATCAGGCGTGGATCCGGCTGGCGGCCAGCGATGGCCTGCGCACCACCACGGTCGTCTCCGGGCCGTTCACCCTCGACAACCCGCCGGTGATCGCCGCCGTCACGCCGTTGCCCGAGGCGACGGTGAGCGTGGATCAGCCGGTGGTCGTGGGGTTCCGCGATGCGATGGACCCGGCGAGCGTGACCGGCGCGACCTTCACCCTGACCGGCGCAGCGGGGACAATCCCCGGCGTCATCAGCTACAGCGTCGCCGCCCGCGAGGCGACCTTCACGCCCAAAGCGCCGCTGGCCTACGCCGCCCGCTACACCGCGACGGTCACGCCGGGCGTACGCGACGTCGCCGGCGAACCGCTGCCCGCCGCCTACTCCTGGAGCTTCACCACCGAAGCGGACGCGCAACCCCCGCAACCGTTGCTCTTCTCGCCGGCCAGGGGCGCGCGCGACGTGCCAACGGACACGCAGGTGCTCGTGCTGTGGGACAAACCGCTGGAGGCAAGCACGATCAACAGCGCCACCTTCACGCTCCACGCGGTGGACGGCGGCGAACCGGTCAGCGGCAGCGTGGCCTACAATGCGGCCACGCGCGCCGCGACTTTCACGCCGCAGAGCGGCCTGATTTCGCGCACGACCTACATCGTCGCGCTGCACCCCGGGATCCAGGCTGCGGGCGGGGTGAGCACTACCGGCGGGCTGAGCTGGACGCTGACCACCGGCGACCGGGCCGCCGGCGGCCCGGCGTTCACCGGCGCCTACAGCGACGAAGGCGTGGACGGCGATGGCGACGGGCGGTTCGAGCAGCTCGTGATCCGCGCCGGCGTGCAGGTGACGGCCACCGGCGTCTACCGGCTGCGCGGCTCCCTCGCCGACGCCGCCGGCGTCGAGATCGCCTGGACGAGCGTTACCGCCACCCTGCACCCGGGCGCGAACGTGATGCCGCTGGCCTTCGACGGCGCGGCCATCGGCGGGCGCGGCGCGGACGGGCCGTACACCCTCACCGGGCTGACGCTGGCCCGCAGCGGGACGGGCGGCGCGTCCACCCTGCTGGCTCAGGCCGTGGACGTCTATCGCACGTTCGCCTACGGCGCCGCGCAGTTCCCGGCGCCGCTGCGCTTCGGCGGCCTGCCCGACGTGTGGCTGCGGCCCGGAGAAACGCTGCTCAACCCGGCCTTCAACGCGCGCGATTACGCCCACCACGCCCTGCTCGACAGCGCGGCATTGACCTACACCCTGCTGGCCAACGACCATTTAGGCGCCGGCGTGACGCTCGACGGCAGCGGCTACGTCTGGGTGAAACCCGCCGAGGGCTGGACGGGCTCCGGCGCAGTGACGCTCCAGGCCGGCGACGGCGCTCTGGCGGTGCGGGACACCTTCCGCGTGACTGTCGGCTGGGCGCACAGCCTGCACCTGCCGCTCGTCCTGCGCGACTTCGACGCCGCGCCTGTTGCGCGCAGCAACTGGGTCGTGGCGCTCAACGACGACTTCGAGGCGGATGGGCCGTGGACGTACCGGTCGAGCATCTCCATTCCGCCGGGCGGCTGGTACTACTGGGGCCGCCGCGATTGCAAGGCCTACTCCGGGCAATACAGCATGTGGCCGTTCGGCGGCGGCGACGACGGGACGCTGCTGCCCTGCAACGCCGCCTACCCGGACACCCTCGAATCGAGCATGGTTTCCGGGATCAGCTTCAACCTCACCCACGTCACCCAGGCCGAAGTGCGCATGAAAGTCTGGACCGACCTCGCGCCGGGCGACGAAATCTGCGCCATGGCCGCGCGCGACGCGCCCGCGCCGGACGACGACCCGCGCTGGCTCGACTACTACGGCGTCTGCCGCTCCGGGACGAGCAACGGTTGGGAAGACCTGGCGCTCGACCTGAGCGCCGTGCCCACCCTCGGCAACCTGATCGGCGAGGAGAAAATCTGGATCGCGGTGCGCTTCAGGGCCAACGAGAGCGAATCCCGCCCCGGCGGCGTCTACGTGGACGACCTGGTCGTGCGGTTGTGCCCCGAGGGCCTGACCTGCGACCCGGCATTGGGCCACACCGTCATTCCCAATACCCCAACCGGCAGCATCGGCCATTACAACGCGGCGGTCAGTGAAGCCGCGCTGGCCGTCGAGGATAACGGGCGCGTTCACGCCGCGTGGACCGGCACGCTCAACCCGCACTTCGACACCTTCGCCTTCTACGCCACTTCCGCCGACGGCGTGAACTGGACGCCCTACAACCTCCTGAACTACCGGATGGACTACGACCCGCAACTGGCCGTGGACAACGCCCGGCAGCGGGCGCACCTGGTCTATCGCAGCAACTACGACGGCATCCTGCACCACGTCATCGAGAACGGCGCCGTCTCCTTGCAACCCACCGTGCTGGACAAAGACGCCGTCACCGCGCCCAAAATCGCGGTCAACCCGGCGAATGGCTACCTTCACGCCGTCTGGCACGAAGGGTATTACTATCCCATCGGCAACGACATGCTTTCCTGGCGGCGGCGTCTCTGGTATGCCGCGTGGGACGGGACGGGTTGGAGCGCACCGCAGAAGCCCGTCAACAGCGACGACACCGGGTACGGCGCCGTCGCCGCCGCGCCGGATGGCGGCGTCATGCTGGCCTGGTTCCAGCAGTGGGCGCAATCCGCCGGCGGCGCCACCGATCCGGGCGATCCCATCGTCCCCCGCACGGCCTACGGCGCGCAA
Source organism: Anaerolineae bacterium (assembly GCA_034429675.1). GTDB lineage: Bacteria > Chloroflexota > Anaerolineae > B4-G1 > SLSP01 > JAKQHY01. The sequence continues at coordinate 5,365 of DAOUFX010000416.1, forward strand.
CCGGGCGATTTCCCGCTACGCCAGGCCGTGAGCGCGATCTACCCGGTGCCGGAAAAGGACGATAGCATCCTGCTGGCCTACTCGCCCGGCGACGGGAAATACTACCTGGCCGCCACCCACCTGATGTGGCCGGGCCACTCGGTGGTCTATCGCTACGTCTGGGAGAACGGCGCGTGGGCCGGCCCGCTGGACGTGGCCGAAAACACCGCCGGGTGGGCCACGCCGTGGTACGTCGGAGCCGCCAGAGATCAGCCGCGCGTCGTCTACGTCTACCGGAGCGGCGACGCGCTCTACGTGCGGACGGAGAGCAACGGCGTGCTCGGCGCAGCCTACAACCTCAACGACGCCCTCGCCGCACGCGGCTACACCGGCGCGCCGGCAGCCTTCTTTGTGGATCGCGCGGGCGGCCTGCACATGCTGGTCGTCGGCGCCAAAAACGGCGTTGAAGGGTTCTACTACGTGAAGCCGTAGTTCTTGACAATCCTTCATATTAGAGGAACATGGAGGGCCGCGCAGAGACATTCTTGCGCAGCCCTGAAGTATAAAGACTTCTGCGCTGGTTTCAAGGCGCAGAAGTCTATTTTTGAACAGCGAGGTAACCCAAACCATGACCTCAGACACGATGGATGCAAACATACAACCCCCAGAAGCTAACGCCCAGGCCTTCGGCGAATCGGAAACGGAGGCCATCGCCGCAGCCGAAGCCGCAACGGACGCAGCCGAAACCGCAACGGATGCCGAAGCGGACGCAGCCGCCGAAGCAGCGCTGGCAGCAGAAGCAGCCCGGCTGCGGCAATTGCTGAACCAACAGCGCCCCGCTACCGTGCTGGAGCTGTTAGGCGACGAACCGCAGCCGCGCCTCGGGATGTACCGCGTCGAGGCGCTGTTCCAGCTCGACCGTGGGGAAGAAACCCGTGAGTATCTGGAAAAGCTGCGCACACAGGTCGAGGGGAAGGAGCACGCCCTGGTGGATTTCCTTTGGGCGCAAATTCTCCTGGAAGATCACAAGGTGGACGAGGCCATGCTCCTCTATCGCGCCATCGTCGCCTACGAAGAGGACGACGGAATCCGCGCGCGCGCCCTGGCCTACCTCGCCGAAGGGCACGCGATGAAGCAGTGTTGGGAGTCGGCGACCAAGACCTGGCGCGAGGCGCTCGAACTGGCCGCCGTCGAAATGACCGCCGTCGAACCGGCCCACCATCATCTCAGCGTGCTGCTGGCCCAGGCGCGAATCCGCCTGCTCTTCGACCAACGCCTGCCGGCGCTGACCGTCTACGAGCGGCTGGCCAAACTCCCCGACCCCGAAGCGCAATTCCTGGCGAACTGCGGGCGGAGTTACATCGCCTACCTGCTCGGTGAGTTCGATCAGTCGCGCGAGCTGGCCGAAAAAGCGCTGGCCTACTCCACAGAGACCGTCGCGCCGCTGCACGCGCTGGCGACGGTCGCGCTGGCGCAGGAGGACGAGCCCGCGCTGCAATACGTCATCGCCGAAATGGAGAAGCGCAGTCCCCAGGCCGAAGCGCTGCCGGCCCTGAAAAGCGAGCTCGAAAAGCTCCAGGCGCGCCTGACGCCCCACCCCGACCAACCGCGCCGCCGCCTGACGGCGTTCCCGACCACCGTGCAACGCCGCGATCACTGCGGCCCCAGCGTCATCGAGCTGGTGTTGCGCTATTGGAAGGGCGGGCTGGACCTGACCAACGATCAGATCGCCCAGAAAGTCAAAGACCCGCACGGCGGCACGCCCACCTATCGCATGAAAGAATTCTTCCACCTGGTAGGCTTCGACACGGTCGCGTGCGTCGCACCCGTGGACAAGCTCAAGGCGCTGATTGACGCCGGCTACCCGACCATCCTTGAGGTCGAGTTCTCGCAGTCGTCGCACGTCACCGTCGTGATCGGCTACGACGATGGGGCCGGGACGATCGAACTGCAAGACCCGGCCACCCACATCATCACCCCCATCCCGGTGGACGAGCTGCAAAGCCTGCGCCGGACCTATTTCGATTCGGCCATCATCGCCTTCCCCATGGGCCAGGATCACGAGAAAACACTGGCGCGCATGGGAATTTTCGACGACCCCGTCCTCGCCTGGGCGGATCAGGCCACCCTGGCATTGGACGAGAACCGCCCCCACCACGTGGCCGAGTTCTGCGAGAAGGTCCTCCAGAAATATCCCGACTACACCCTGGGCTGGACGCTGTGGCTCCAGGCTTACCTGGGACTCTGGCGCACGGCGCAAGAAAAACAATCGGTGAAACTCAGCCCGTTGGCGCTGCGCGTGAAGGGAACGGAAAGCGACGAAAGCGTCGAGACGGCGAAAGAACGGTTCAGCGCGGTGTTGGAGCGCGCCCGGGCCGCCCATCCGAACGCGAAATTCGTCCACTGGTTCACCGGACTGGGCGCCGCGCTGGACGGCGACCTGGAAGCCACCCTCGCGGCCTACCAGAAAGCGGTGGAAGTGGATGGGAAAGACCCGCGACTGCTGGCTTCGCTGGCCGAAAATCACTACCAGATGCGCGACGTCGAAAAAGCGCGCGAGATCTGCACCCAGGCGTTGGAAATCGAACCGGCGCTGGTCACGGCCAACCTGTGGATGGCGCGCAGCCTGCGCGCCACGCAGCCGGACGCCGCCGAGCACTACGGGCAAGCGGCGGTCGAACTGGCGCCGCACTGGTGGCTGGCGCACGCCGCCCTGGCCGAAATCACCCTGACGCTCGAACGGTACTCGGACGCCTTCAGAGAGATCAACCTGGCCCAGGCCATCGCGCCCAACCGGCCGGAGACGCAAAGCATCAAGGGCCGTATTCTGGCGATGGTCGGCGATTACACCGGCGCCGTGACCGAGGTCGAGGCGGCCCTGGCCAACGAGTTGCCGCAGTCGCCGGACGTGGTCTACGAGAGCTACCAGATTCTCTGCCGGCTGATGTTCCACGCGAAAGAATTCGTCATCGCCGGGGAGCAGGTGCAGCGTATGCTGGAAAAATTCCCCACCGACCCCTGGGCGCTGCAATTCATCGCCGCCGCTCAGGCCGAAGCGCTCATCCACCAGCAGGCCGAGCGCACCCCGGAGGCCCTGGCCGAGATGCAAGAGCGCTACGAGAAAGGCATCGCCGCCAACGAGGGCACAGCGTGGGTCGTGGCCGATTACCTGAACTACCTCTCCACTCTGAGCGACGCCGCAACCGCCGCAGAGGCCGCCGTCCGCCTGCAAACGACCTACCCGGATCAAGGGAACCTGCATTTCATGCGCGGGAAACTCCTCAGCGCAAACGGCGAAAAAGAGGTTGCGGCGCAGGCCATGCTGGAGGCGTTGGCGCGCGGCGACGGCGTCAGAGACCCGGATGAACTCTACCACGCCGTGACCGTCATCCTCGAAGGTATGGAGGAAGAGGCCGCCGTGACCGCCATTCTTGAGACGCCGGTGGCCGAAACCGGCGCCCAGATGGTTGACCGGAAACGCGCGTTGGGCCTGGTGTTGTCACAGAAAGAAGAATCCAACAAAGAGCGGGCCAGGGAACTGCTGGCCGAAGTCGTCGCCAACGATCCCGAAGATTCCTTCGCGATTCTGCATCTCGGCGACATTGCGCTGACGGGAGAGGAGCGCGAGGCGTTGTACCGGCGCGCCGTAATGCTGTCGCCAACGTGGCCCAACGGGCGCGCAACGCTGGCATACTACCTGGTCAAACAAGACCGCTACGACGAGGCGCTGGAAATTACGTCGGGCTACGAAGACGCCGACATCTACATTCTCATCCAACATGCCAGAGCGCTTCTGGGATTGGGCCACACCGAAGACGCCGCGCGGGCCTGGGCAAAAGCCGTCCAGATCAGCAACGAGCCGGATCCGTGGCTCTGCTACCAGAAATGGTATGCAGAGGAACAGAGCGGCTGGCACGAGGCCGCGCTTGAGACCGCCCGACAATGCATCGAACAGTTCACCGACGCCCCCTACTGGTATGCGCGCGCCGCGGAATCGCTCGGCCACATGGAACGCTACGATGAAGCGCTGGCGCTCGTCGAAGAGGGCAAAACGCACGGCCTCGAACCGCGTGACGCAGCCTGGGTGAGGTACGAAGCGGCCTACAGCAAAGACGACCTGAACGCCGCGTTGGAAATTGTGGATCAGGTGTTGGCAGAGGACGAAGAAACCGATACCGAAGGCGAACTGAACTATTGGATGAACAAGCGACTGATCCTCCTGACCCAACTGGGGCGCATCGAGGAAGCGCGCCAACTGGCAGAGAATGCAAATCTGAACGCCAAGGGTTGGGGCAACGCCGCCTGGGACCTGGGCCCCGGCCACGACGCCAACCTGCTCGCGCTTGAGTTCTCCGAACGCTCCCTGGCCCTCGACCCCGACAACTTTGTCGGCATGAACACGCTCACCCAGGCGCTGGGGGGATTGGGCCGCGAAGAAGAGCTGCAAACCGCGTTGGAACGGTTGCGGCAGGCGCATCCCGATCAGCACAACGCCTACGAGACGCTGGCGTTTCGCGCTGCGGTCAACGGGAAGCCGGATGAAGCGCTGCCGCTGGCCGAAACAGCCTTGACGCTGGGCGCCTTCTGCTGGAAGGCCTGGGGCACGCGCGGGTACATTCACTTCCTGCTGGGTCACGAAGAAGCAGCGCTCAACGACTTGCAAACCTCCTGGAATCGCGCCGACAGCGACACCCGCATGAACAGTCACGACTTCTGGTGGGTGCTGGCCGAGCTCTGCCAGGACGCCGAGCGCGCCGCCCATTGCCGCGAGAAAGCGCACGAAGAGGCAGAAACCGATTTTGATCGCCGGATGCTGGCGCAGATTGAGGCGAAGTTAGGGGAGCGTTCCAAGTTTCAAGTTGAAAGTTGAAAGCCAGTAGCCGCCTCTGCCAGCTAGATTGAAGGAAGGGCATTTTTTGCACACGGAGTACCGTGTGCAAAAAATGCCTTT
>DAOUFX010000417.1:0-13837 GCA_034429675.1 Anaerolineae bacterium
CGGGGTACCGGCTCGAAAAAACACCCCCCCTTTTATCTCTTACACGCTGACATTTCCCGCCGCCCACGCGCCCGGACTGGCTCCGGTCCAACGCTTGAAGGCGCGATTGAAGGCGCTCTGTTCAGAGAACCCCAGCAGAAAGGCAAGATCACAAAGCGTGCCCTGGGGCTCTTTCAAGTATTTGAACGCCGTCTCTTTTCTAATCTGATCCAGCAACTCTTGATAAGTACGACCTTCCTCTTTTAGCTTGTTCTGAAGCTGGCGGGGCGAAAATGCCAGGGCGCCGGCGGCCATATCCAACGTAGGTCGTTCGCCGCGAAGTAAGCTCTCCTGAATCAGATGAACGACCCTGTCAGACCAGGTATCAGGCGGGCACAGCTGTGTCAAAGAATCCTGGGCGAACTGCTCCAGCCGGACGAGCAGCCGCGCGTTGGCCAGAAAAATCGGGCGGATGCAAGCAGTAAAGGTCAAGAAGGGGGGCGTTTTTTCTGAGAAAAAACGCCCCCGTCTTTTTTGTTTTCTCCGCAGGCCCCCCCGGTTCAACAGTTGCCAATGTTGAAAACCGAACTATGCTTACAGCAAGAACAATTTTAAGGCCCTCGTACTTTCGCCAAGAGCTTTAGGGGGAAGGTGGGGGTTTGGGAGCGGGCAAAGCCTGTCCCCACCCCCCTCCCCCAGATCACAGGAGAAAACGATGAAAAAGATACGTGACTCCAATACGCTCGGTATAAAAATCACCCTGATCCTAAGCATCCTGGCGCTGCTCCTGGCAAACGCCCCCGCTGTGAACGCCCAGCAAGGGCCAGACATCCGCTTCGATCATATCACTACCGCGCAAGGGCTCTCCAGTGCGTTGGCTCTCAGCATCTACCAGGATCGGCAAGGGTTTATGTGGTTCGGCACGGAAGATGGGCTGAATCGCTACGACGGGTATACCTTTATCACCTACCGCAACTCGCCGGATGATCCTCACAGCCTGAACAATAATGTGATTCTGGCCTTGTATGAGGACAAAGAAGGCATGTTATGGATCGGCGCAGCGGATGGGTTAAACAAGTTCGATGCGGCCAGCGGGCAATTCACGACCTACCGGCACGATCCCAACGATGCCAACAGTCTGAGCGATAACAAGGTATGGGCCATTCACGAAGATGCCAATGACGCACTTTGGATCGGGGCCGAAAACGGCGGGCTCAACCTCCTGGATCGAAAAACCGGTACATTTACGCACTACCAAAACGACCCGAACGATCCCCGCAGCCTGAGCCACAACACCATCCGCGCCATCCTTGAAGACAAAGAAGGCGCGCTTTGGATCGGGACCTATGGCGGCGGGTTGAACCGCTTCGACCGCACCACCGGACAATTTACGGCCTACCGTTACAATCCGGACGATCCCAACAGCCTGAGCCACGACAAAGTGACCACGCTGGCGTCCGATGGTTCTGGCGCGATATGGATCGGCACCGAAGGGGGTCTGAACCGCCTTGATCCCGCTACCGGACGCATCACCCGCTACCAGCCCATCCCGGACGCCCCCCATAGCCTGAGCAATGCCGTCGTCCGAGCCACGCTGATTGATCATCTGGGGATATTGTGGGTAGGAACCTATGGCGGCGGACTCAATTGGCTCGACCCGGCCACCGTCACCGCCTCCGGCGCAGCCAGTTTCACACACTATCAGTCCGAACCAAATAACCCTTCCAGTTTAAGCAATGATGCGGTCTGGTCTCTTTACGAAGATCGTTCTGGCGTCCTCTGGATCGGCGCCATCAATGGACTCAATTTGTTCGACAGAACAAAGCATAAATTTGCCTGTTACCAGAACCATCCCGACGACCCCAACAGCCTGAACAACAATCTGGTGTGGTCGGTCGTAGAGGATCGCTCCGGCGGCATCTGGCTGGGCACCATCGGCGGCGGGCTCAACCATCTTGACCGATCCACCGGCCAGTTTACGGCTTACCAGAATGACCCCAAAGACCCCAACAGCTTGAGTGACAATCAAGCGCGAATTATCTACGAAGACCGGAACGGTGAACTGTGGATTGGGACCGAGAGCGGCGGCCTCAACCTTTTTGATCGCGGCGCAGGACGCTTTATCCGCTACCAGAATGACTCCGCCGACCCGCACAGCTTGAGCCACAACAGCGTTTGGGCCATACTCGAAGACAGCGCCGGCGCCTTGTGGATCGGCACCCGGGGTGGACTCAATCGCATGGACCGTGAAACCGGACAATTTACCGTTTACCGTCACGACGAGAACGATCCCGACAGTCTGAACAACGATATGGTAACGGTGATCTACGAAGATACATCCGGCGCATTCTGGGTTGGCAACACAGCCGGGCTGGATCAACTCAACCGGGAGAGCGGGCGTTTCACCCATTACCCAAGCAATCCCGACGACCCGGCCACATTAAGCAACAGCACGGTCTCAGCCATCGCTGAAGATTCGTCGGGAGCGCTGTGGGTGGGGACATTGGATGGGTTGAATCGTTTTGATCGCGCCAGTGGGACCTTCAAACGCTACTCCAAGGCCGACGGACTACCCAACACGGCGATTGTGGGGATATTGGAGGATGATATTCCGGACGACCGGGGCGGCCCGTATCTCTGGCTAAGCACCTTCAATGGGCTATCGCGCTTCGATCCGCGCACGGAAACGTTCAAGAACTACGATGTCGGCGACGGCTTGCAAGGCCCGCAATTCAGCATCTCGTCGTTCTACAAAAGCCGGGATGGGGCGTTATTCTTCGGCGGCAAAAATGGATTCAACATGTTTTATCCAGAAACCATTGTGGATAACGCCTACATCCCCCCCATCGTGCTCACCGACTTCCAACTGTTCAACAAATCCGTCGCCGTCGGGCCGGATTCGCCGTTGCCCCGGGCCATCTCGCTGCTGGACAGGCTCGATCTGACCTACAAGGATTCGGTCTTTTCCTTTGAATTCGCCGCGCTGAGCTATTCCAGCCCGGAACTCAACCAGTACGCCTACATGCTCGAAGGCTTCGACAAAGAATGGAACTACACCACCGCCAAACGGCGCTTCGCCACCTACACCAACCTCGACGGCGGCGACTACACCTTCCGCGTCAAAGGCTCCAACAGCGACGGCGTCTGGAACGCGGAAGGCGCCGCCATCAAGATCCACATCACGCCGCCGGTCTGGGGAACCTGGTGGTTCCAAATGCTGGCCGGGTTGATCGCCGCCGGCAGCGTTCTAGGGCTCTATCAAGGGCGCGTCACCGGGTTGAAACGGCAGCAGCAAAAGCTGGAAAGCCAGGTGGCCGAGCGCACGCACGAACTGCAACACGCAAAGGAAGCCGCTGAAGTCGCCAACCAGGCCAAGAGCGAATTCCTCTCCAACATGAGCCACGAACTGCGCACCCCGCTCAACGGCATCCTGGGATACGCACAAATCCTCATGCGCGATCACGACCTGAGCCGCCGGCAAGGGGACGGATTGCGCATCATCCGGCAGAGCGGCGAACACCTCCTGACCCTCATCAACGACGTGCTGGACCTTTCCAAGATCGAAGCCGGCAAAATGGAGCTGTACCCCACGCCGGTCCACCTCCCCGACTTTCTGGCCGACATCGCCGCCATCATCAACGAACGCGCCGAACACAAAGACCTGATCTTCTCGTACACCCCTCCGGACAACCTGCCCACCGCAGTGCTGGCCGACGAGACGCGCTTGCGCCAGGTATTGCTCAACTTGCTCGGCAACGCCATCAAATTCACGGACGGCGGCCAGGTCACGCTGCGAGTCACCTGCAAAGAACCGGAAGCCGGCAGCGCCATGCTCCGTTTTGAAGTTGAGGATACCGGCGTAGGCATGACGCCGGAACAACAGTCGAACGTTTTCCAACCCTTCATGCAGGTCGGTGACGCGCAACATCGCAGCGGCGGCACCGGACTGGGGTTATCCATCAGCCGGAGACTGGTGCAGGCGATGGGCGGCGAGATACAAATGAAGAGCGAGGCCGGCGTCGGCAGCGCCTTCTGGTTCGACATTGCGCTGCCATTGACCGCACTGGAAGTGGAGAAACCCGCCGCGCCGGACGGCGTCATCAGCGGCTACCGCTTCGCCGAGGATCGCCCGGTGAAGGTGCTCCTCGTGGACGACAAGCCGTACAATCGCGCCGTCCTCGCCGCGGCGCTGGAACCGCTGGGCTTCGAGATTGCCGAAGCGTCCAACGGGCAGGAGGGCGTGGAGCGGGCGCGAGCGATGCGCCCCGATCTGATCATTATGGATCTGGTGATGCCGGTGCTGAGCGGCTTCGAGGCCATCCAGATGATTCGCCAAACCATGCCGGAGTTGCAAAAGACCGTCATCCTGGCGACCTCGGCCAGCGTCTTCGAAAAAGACCGCCAGGCCAGCTCGTTGGCCGGATGCAATGCGTTTCTGCCCAAACCGGTGGACCTGGTGCAACTCTTTGGTTTGATCGCGGCGCACATCAAATTGAACTGGGTCTATCAAAAGCAAGCGGGCGCCGACGGGCAGACAACACCTGACGCCGCAGTCATCGCTCCGCCGCCGGAGGAGATCGCCGCCATGCGCGAGCTGTTGGAACGCGGGAGTCTGCGGCAGCTGCGCGAACGGGCGCGACAATGCGGCCAGAGCAATCCCAAATACAAACCTTTTACCGACATCCTGGCGCAATTCACCAGAGAATACGCCGAGGACAAAATTCGCGCTCTACTTGATCGCCATACGGAAGGAGATCAATGACAGTGACGCCAGAGTCAAAAACCGTCAACGATATAGTCCGCCAGACCGTCCTCATCGTTGACGACAACCCCGTCAACATCGAGACGCTCACCGACTACCTGGAGACCTCGAATCTTGAAGTCCTGATCGCGCTCAGCGGCGAACAGGGCATCGAAAGAGCCGAGCGCGCGCAACCGGATTTGATCCTGCTCGACATCGTGATGCCGGGAATGGACGGCATCGAGACATGTCAAAGACTGAAGAAGAATGAAACGACGGCGCAGATCCCGATTATCTTCATGACCGCACTGAATGAAAGCGAGTACAAAGTGCGGGCATTCCAAGTCGGCGCGGTGGATTACATTACCAAACCGTTCGAGAAGGGAGAAGTTTTGGCGCGGGTGCGGGCCCACATCCAGCTCCATGCTTTGACCGAAAAACTGGAGCAGCAAATCCAGGCGCGCACCGCCGAACTCGAACAGACCAACGAACAGCTCCAGCAGAAAATCGCAGAACAGGATCACACAGAAGCCCGGCTCCGGGAAAGTGAAACCAAATATCGCCAGCTCGTTGAACAAATGAATGAGGGTGTCGCTGTCGTTCAAGACATGGCGATCAAATACGTCAACGGTTACCTCGCTCAACTCGGCGGATATTCCGCCGAGGATTGCATTGAGCATCCCCTTCTGGAATTCATCCCCACAGAAGAACATTCCAAATTGGTAAACAACTATCAACGGCGTCTTAACGGCGAGAATGTCCCCACAATCTACGAGTCTATCCTCAAAAGCAAAAGCGGACGCAACATCAATGTCGAAGTCAATGTCAGTCACACCGAATACCATGGAAAACCGGCAGAGTTGGTGATCCTACGCGATATCACAGAAAGCAAACGCATTGAGGCAGCGCTCGACCAGCGAGTGATCGCTTTGGCCCGTCCCTTGGGAGATGAAAAAATCTCGTTCTCCGATCTCTTCAACCTCGATGAAATTCAGAAAATCCAAGATGCCTTCGCCGCAGCGACCCATGTTTCCTCAATCATCACAACGCCGACAGGCGAACCCATCACACAACCGAGCAACTTCAGCCGGCTATGCCGCGAAATCATCCGCAAAACCCCTGAAGGACTGAGCCGCTGCATTCACTCCGACGCAATAATCACCCGGCGTAACCCCGACGGGCCCATCGCTCAGACATGTCTGAGCGCGGGGCTCCGGTGCTGCGGCACTAATATCACTGCAGGAGAACACTACATCGCCAATTGGATTATCGGACAGGTGCGCGATGAGAATTTCGATGAAGGTGAAGTGCTCAAGTTCGCCCGTGAAATTGGCGCAGATGAAAATGAGGTCAAAGCAGCGCTGAAGGAAATGACCGTCATGTCGGCGGAGCAATTTAGCAAAATCAGCCGGGCTTTGTTCCGCCTGTCCAACCTGATGTCCCGCATCGCCTACCAAAACATTCAACAGGCGCGTTTCATCGTCGAGCACGACCTGGCGGAGAAAGCCTTGCGCGACAACGAAGAGCGCCTGCGCAAGATCGTGGGAACCATGCCCGTTTTACTGGACGCTTTCGATGAAAAAGGGGACATTATCTACTGGAACGAGGCATGCGCGCGGGTCATCGGCTACACAGAGGCGGAGGTCATCCACAACCCACGCATTATGGAACAACTCTACCCCGACCCGAAATACCGCGAGTGGGTCAACGACAGCGTCAACAAAGAATTGGGGAACTTCACCAATCTTGAATTTGAACTGACATGCAAGGACGGCAGCCGGCGGATCATCGCCTGGAGCAATATCTCCCAACAGGCGCCCATCCCCGGCTGGCATACGTGGGCAGTCGGCACGGACGTCACCGAACGGAAACAGATGGAAGCGGCCCTCAAGGAAGAAAAAGAACGTTTCCGCCGTCTGACAGAAAATGCCAAGGACATCATCTATCGTATGTCCCTGTTTGACGGCTCCTACGAATACATCAGTCTGGCAGCCGAAACGATCACCGGCTATGCCCCGGAAGAGTTTTACCAATCTCCCGCCCTGATTCAACGCATCCTCCACCCTGACTGGCAGGAGTATTTTCGGGAACAATTCAGCAATCTTGCACAAGGCAAGATGCCGCCCTCTTACGAGTACCAGATTATCCATAAATCGGGCGAAGTGAAATGGGTCAACCAACGCAATGTATTGATTCGCGACGAGAATGGCGCCCCCATTGCCATTGAAGGCATCGCTACCGATGTCAGCGAACGCAAACGCGCCGAGCAAGAGCACGAACAGTTGCTGGTCCAGATCCAGGAGCAGGTGCAGCGGATACAACAGATCGTCAACACGGTGCCCGAAGGAGTTTTGTTGTTGGATGCCAGGCGCCGCGTAACTCTGGCCAACCCAACGGGAATCGGAGATTTACAAACGCTGGCGGGAGCGCAAATCGGCGATGTTATCACCCAACTGGGCGAGCATCCCGTAGAAACGCTGCTCACCTCACCCCCCAAAGGATTATGGCACGAAGTATCTACGCAAGGCCGGGAATTTCAGATTATTGCCCGTCCTTTCGAAACCGGCCCGGCGTCGGGGGGATGGGTGCTGGTCATTCGCGATGTCACCCAACAACGCGAACTCGATCGCCACGTCCAGCAACGCGAACGCCTGGCCGCCGTCGGGCAACTGGCGGCGGGCATCGCGCACGACTTCAACAATATCATGGCGACCATCGTCTTGTATGCCCAAATGACCGAACGCACCCAGGGAATCTCGGATCGCATCCGAGAACGTATGCATACGATCAACCAGCAAGCGCAGCATGCCACCAACCTGATCCGTCAAATCCTGGATTTCAGCCGGCGCTCGGTCATTGAGCGCCGCCCGATGGATCTGCTGCCGTTTCTCAACGAGCAGGTCAAGATGCTCAAACGCACGCTCCCTGAAAACATCGCCATCACGTTGGGATACCAACCTTACGAATATCTGATCAATGCCGACCCGACCAGTATCCAGCAAATGGTGATGAACCTGGTGGTCAATGCACGCGACGCTATGCTCGACGGCGGCGCCTTACAGATTGAGTTGGACAAAATTTACATCGAAAGCCGCAACCAGGCGCCTTTGCCACGAATGAACACTGGGGAATGGATAAGACTCGGCATTACCGATAACGGCACAGGTATGACCGAAGAAGTGCGGCGCCATCTCTTTGAGCCGTTCTTCACCACCAAAGCCCCTGGCCAGGGGAACGGTCTGGGACTGGCACAGGTGCACGGAATCGTGGGGTCGCACGAAGGCCATATCGCCGTGGAATCACAACCCGGTGTCGGGACCACGTTCAAGCTCTATTTCCCGGCGCTGCCCACACAAACATCGCCGGACGCTACGCGACACAAAATGGCGGCGATTTCAATGGGGCATGGAGAAACCGTTCTCATTGCCGAAGATAACGAAACCACACGGCTGGCTCTGATGGAGAGCCTGACAACTTTGAATTATCGCGTCCTGATGGCCGCCAACGGCAAGGAAGCGCTAGATGTTTTGGCCCAACACGAGCAGGAAATCGCGCTCATTCTCAGCGATGTGGTCATGCCCGAAGCCGGTGGGTTGGCGTTGTTAAACACATTGCGCGAACAAAAAAGGCTCAAACCCTTTCTGTTGTTGACCGGCCACCCGCTAAAAACCGAACTGGACACCTTACGCGACCTGGAAAGCGACACATCCCCCATCGAATGGATGACCAAGCCACCCAACTTCGAAGACCTCGCCGATAAGATTCGCCGCATCCTAACGAAAACGGAGAAGAAACCGGAGGGTGGACTCTAAATTGTGCGCGCCCGCAAAGTCGCCGTCGGAACCAACGCCACATCCACCTGTCCGCGCACGGTGGTGGTGAAAACCACGTAACGTTCCCCAAAGCAAAAACGCGGGTGCGGGTCAATGTGGTAATTTGCGCCGGTGTGATTTGCCATCTCCGGATTATCCACAATGCGCACGCTCTTGCCCGTCTCCCGGTTCAGGAAATTCACCGTCGAAGGGCATCCGCGATAAAAGGTCAAATTGGCATCGCCCGCCAGATACTTTCCATCCGCAGTGCTATGAGAATGCCAACGCCCGCCGGGCCAGGGGATTTCCTCGACCACCTGTGTGGCGATATTTACCCGCCACACCCCCACATCGCCCTTAATGCACCACACATGCTCTCCGTCTGGATCCCACCATTCGTGACTCAAACGTGTGGGGGTCGGAAGAATCGGGCGCGGAACACCGCCGCGACGCAACAACCACAAGCGATCCTCGATGCGGAACTGCAAGCCGGTAATCGGATCGGGATGATTCTCCTGCGCCAGCAACACCAGGTCGGGGTCAATCGGGCTGAACTGCGCGTGGTTGTAATTACGATGGAAGGTATGCCACACCTCAAAGTCGCCACCATCCACCGGCATAGCGCCGAAAATCCATTGCAGCCCCACCGCAGCGTCAATCATAAAAGCGCGCCGGTCTGCCGAAAGCGTAAGATGCGTCGCAATCCGCTCGACAAAACGATGTTGGACCAGGTCCGCCGGCAGGCAATTGACCAACGCGACAGAGTCTTCAGGCTGCGGCCCACGCTTCCAGACCGCACTGCCCATTCCCCAGTAAACTTCGCCTGTGTCCACGTCAACAAAAGGAGACGCATGATTAAACTGGGTCTCAGGGAAATGCCGAACTTCCTGCGTCGCGAAATCCACCACCCCCAGCGTGCGACCCTGCGCAGCCGTTCCCGACGGCGGGAACGCACAATAAAACCACCAGTAACGTCCCTGGCAGGCCATACTGTCGTTGACAAAATAGAACCCTTCCTGAACCGGCGCAACCTTCCGTGTCAAAATATAGCTGACGATGCCGGAAGTTGGATCAGTCCACGGGGTAAACAACTTCGAGTGCACCAGGTCTAACATCTGTACCTCCCTCAAAATAGCTGCCAACTATCTCCATATCTCCAAAAACCTCTTGCATTTCCCAGAATTTTGCAATATACTTATGTGGGGCATTTGAAGTATATCTCCGCAGCCTGCCCCGATCACAAGTAGGCCTACGGAGGGTAGTATGACAATGCAGTATGAGATTGATAGAGATGCTAACGTCACCTACATCACCTTCGCCGGCAACATTGACGACCAGATCTTAATCACCCAAATGTGCAGAGTTGTAGAAGATCCTCAGTTTGGACTCGACACGAATATGCTCCAAGATTACCGCCGCGTCACCGGATTCGAGGTGACTCCCTGGGGAATGGATGCCCTGCAAAACATGCTGATTCATCACAAAGGCTTCGAGGCTCCCCGCAAACTCGCGCTCGTGGCGCCCCAGGCGCTGGCCCGGCGGCTGGCCTGGATGTGTCACGAACTTCACGCAGAGTCCGCTGATGACGTCGCCGTTTTCAAGAACATGGTCGAAGCCAGGAACTGGTTGACGCCGTAGCCGACGGCCCCCTATGCAAAGCCAACATTGATCCCGATAGGTTTCGCTTGCCTCTGATCCGCCTGCAATCGCAATGAACACCACTTTTCAGCGCGTTGTTGATAGTGTGTGATTTTATTCGACCGCGTTACATCTCCGGCTGGGACAAATCACCGGCGTGCAACGGGAGTCTCACGTGGAAGACGGCGCCCTCCCCCACAACACTCTCGACCGCGACCGTGCCGCCATGGGCTTCGACAATCTCTTTGACCAACGCCAGGCCCAGTCCCGTTCCCCCATACCGGCGCTTCATGCTGCCATCTACCTGGTAAAAACGCTCGAAAATTCGCTCCAGCTTCTCAACGGGGATGCCGATGCCGTCGTCGGATACATCCAACAGTACCATGTCGCCAACCACATTCAAAGACAACGTGATCGTGCCACCTTCAGGCGTAAACTTGAGCGCATTGCCGATGAGGTTATCCAACACCCGCCGCAACTTGATGGAATCGCCCCACACCGGCGCAGCACCCACCTGAATTTGCGCATCCAGGGTCAGCCCCCCCTGAATCGCCTGGATCTGGAAATCGCGGTGCGCCGCCTGCACCACCGGCACCATGTCCAGGAGCTCCATCTGCAACTGCTGCGCCTCAATCTCCATCATCGCCATCAAATCTTCCACCAGATTGCTCAACATCTTGATGCGCCGCGCAATGATGGCCACCGGCTCCTTCTGGGGGCCGAGGAGCTCGCCGAGCTTGCCGTCGCGCAGCAGTTCGGCATAGCCGCGCACAATGGCAAGCGGCGTCCGCAATTCATGAGAGACGTTTTGGGTGAACTCGCTCTTGAGCTTATCAAGCTCTTGAAGGCGTTCCAAAGCCACGGACAATTCGGCGGCGCGATCTTGAATTTGCGCGAACAGACGGGCATTTTGAATGGCAACACCGGTGTGCCGCGCGACGGATTCGGTCAGAGCCAGATCGCGCGTCGTGAAATGCCGGCCCGCAATCCGCGAGAACAACACCAACGAACCGACAACCTCTTCGCCAACCGTCACCGGCACGCCCATACAGGCGTGCACGCCGGCGGCCACCCACTCCGGTCGCGCCTGTGGGTGCTGCGCATACTCGGGCAACAATAATGACACGTTATTCTTCACAATGTGCCAGGCAATGCCGCCATCGTCAAAAGTGCACATGGACAAAGCCTCCGGCAAGTTGCACCCGTAGGGCGAGCTCAATGCCGTCTTGTCGGCGGAAAGCAGCCGCAGACTACCCGCGTCGGCGTCCACCAGCTGGGCCGCCTGCCGGACAACATTCTGCAGAATCGCGTCTATGTCCAGGCGTTGATTGATGATGCGCGCAAATTGATTCAAGTGCTGCTCGCGAACCAGCGCCTCGGCGGTCTCGGCAAAGAGGCGCGCTCGCTCAATCCCCACGGACAGCTGATGCGAAAACGTCGTCAGCAACCGCTCGTCTTCCTCGGTGAAGGCATACGGACGGGCGCTTTCGGCGTTGAGCACCCCGATGATCTCCCCGCCGGAACGCAACGGCACACAGAGCTCAGACCGCATTTTGCCGGAAACGTCAATGTACTGCGGCTCCTGCTCCGTGTCGTTGACGCGCCGGGGCAGCCCATCCAACACCACCTGCCCGGTGATTCCCTGCCCGGCGGAAATCCTCACCTGTCCGATGTCCTCCGTCGGCGTGCGCGACCAGCGGTAGGATTTGTGGAATTCCAACGCCCGTGTCTTTGGATTGACCAGCAAAATGCCGCAACTGTCGGGATACAACGTCTTCCCCAACAGGTCGGTCGCATGTTCGATCAGGGCATCCTCTTCGGTCATCTCTACCGCGGCGCTGGCGACGGCATGGAGGACAGACAGCTCTTTGATCTGGTGTTCGGTGGCTTCGAAAAGGCGCACATTGTGAATCGTGATAGCGGCCTGATCGGCTAAAAAGCTCAGCGATTGCAGCTCCTTCTCGTCGAAATCGTGCGGCGTATGAAAAGCAATGTTCATCACACCGACGACGGTTTCACCAATGCGCAGAGGAATTCCGGCGATCGCACCATTGCGACCGGAATCGGCAAACAGGGGATGTCCCCGCATCTGATTCACCACCAACCGCTCGGCGTTGCGCGCAACACGGTACGTGATGCCATCGCCGCGCAACTGCGTGAACGGAGCCTGCTCCGCGCCGTTGCGCCAACGCGCCGCGCCAAAGTGCAGGGATTTTCCATCATAGAGGAAAATGTGTGCATCGTCGGCCATGGTCAGTTTCAGCGCATTCTCAAGGATGGCTTCCAAAAGCGGTTCCAATTTCAACTTGGAGGTCAGATAAAGCCCGGCCTGGCGCAGTGTCTCCAACTCAGTTGTACGATCGCGCTCGGCCTGAAAAAGGTGAATGTTCTCAATCGCCACGGCAACCTGCGACGCCAGAATCTCCAACAGAGAAGCATCCTCTTCGTCCAACCCGTGACTACGATCGCTCTTGACGTCAATCACCCCGACGACGTTGCCCTGAGTCTGCAAAGGAACGGCCAGTTCTGCGCGCACGTCGGGCAACGCCGGATAGGCGATGTAATCGGGGTCTTGCGTCACATCCGGCGCTAACAGCGTCTTGGCCAGCAACGCCGACTGGCCGATGAGCCCCTTCCCCAGCGGGAGTGTGTCCCCAGGACGGAATCCCGATTCGGTATAACCACCATACCCGGCCTCAAAGATCAGATCGTCCCCCCTGAGGAGCACAATCTCGGCGTTGTAAAATCCTAACATCTCCACCAGCAAGCGGCTCAGTTCGGACAAAAGAGTTTCCATACTGAGAATGGACGTGATCTTGCGTCCCACATCGTTGAGCACCATCATCTCGGTCAGCTTGCGCCGCAGAGCCTTGTCGGTCTGCTGGAGTTCGTCGAAAGCCTGCTCCAGGGTATTGACCTGCCCGCCAAGGCGAATGGTTTGCCAAATCATTCCCAGGCCGATGAAAACACTGATCGCCATGGTCATGTCGGAAATCAAAGTCGGGTTGATGTCGTAACGGGGCAAAGGCTTCAGCCAGTTAATCAAAACAACATAAAGAAGAAAAGAAACGATGACGGACGACCATCGCCGCCATTGATGCGGCGACAAGATGCTGCCGATGAGGGAAATCAGAACCATCGTGCTGAGGACAATTTCTGTGGTGACACCCTGACAAACCAGATGCATGCCACCGTAGCCCACAGCCACTCCGCCAATCAGCCACCCACCCACCAGCCCGGGGCGCCCACGGCGGAAAGCCTGCCAGGCCCAAAAGAGACAGACCAACGCCAAAAACAAAGCCGCCACAACCACCAGAACTTGCCAGACCGAGCTCTGGAAGTAAAAGACTAACGTGATGACAAGTGCAATTCCCACACCAAAAGCGAAAATCCCCAGCAGGCTTCTGGCCTGAGTCATGCGACTGCCCATAGATCCCAACGACAACGCCTCTCGGATGCGCCGGCGCAAATTTGAACGTGACATACACAGCCTCGACGTTTAACAATGCTAAAATTCCACCCTGATGAGCGGCTACCTAAGTATACTCAAAATCCGTTTAACAAGAAACGCTGCACTTTGCGTTTTCAATTCTCAGGATACAATAGCCTCTAAATGCGATGGCAGAGGATTAAAGGGAGGTATTTTTTGCACACGGGGTACCGTGTG
>DAOUFX010000418.1:0-3343 GCA_034429675.1 Anaerolineae bacterium
TTTCGAGCCGGTACCCCGGCTCGAAAAAACACTTACCTTTTGTCTCTTGGCCTGCAAGGCCGTTATTTTCATCCAACCGTTGGTGAACCGCCGGTTAATGATGAATTCCTCTGGAAGTTGCGCCGTTTACAATGTGTTCACACCGGGTAGGATCTGCTCTAAGTCCAGCAAAATAATCAGGGGTTCGGCGTTGCTCTCGTTATTTTCGCCGGAGAGCTTGGCAATTCCGGTGATGTAGCTTGAATCCAGCGTCGTGACCAGTGGGGAAGGCGGCTCGACGCAGGATTCGGGCACGTGGCGCACCTCGGTGACGGCGTCCACAATCATGCCCACACGGATGCTGCGGATTTGCGCCACCACAATGCGCGTTTCGCGGGTGGGGTCTTGCGCCGGCAGCCCCAGACGTTTGCGGAGATCAATGACCGGTAGGATGGTGCCGCGTAAATTGGTCAATCCGGCGATGTAGGGCAGGGTGCGCGGCACCGCCGTGATGCGTTGCAGTTCGATGATCTGTTCGATGGCGGCGATGTCCACGCCGTATACTTCATCGGCCAGTTTGAGAACCACCAGGTGGAGCAGTTCGGCGGCGGCTTCTGGAACGGTTTCCGTTGAGATTGCCTCGCGCTCTCTGGCATAGGGAATCTCTATCTCATTCAAAGGTTCTTCGAACGAATCCGTTTCAAAAAATGTATCCGATGCTTCGGACGTGGACTCCATGCCCGCTGTATCTTCAAGCGCGGCAAGGGCTTCCTGCAACGCCAGGCGGGATTGTTCGCTGATGGCCGCCATATCGGGGATCGCCGACATATCCGGCGTTTTGGCTTCCGCGGGGGGAGGCGTTTCGGACGGTGCCGGTTCTGCGTTTTCGATGGCCTCAAGCGGAACGGATTCGGGAGCTGGGGATTCCGGTTGGGGCGGAGTTCCGGCGGATTCCGGGAACAGATTTTCGAGACTGCTGGTCAGTTTCTTCTTGCGCGGCATACTTGCCTCCATCCATCTCTTGTATGGTATCTGACGCAAGTTTTCCCGGGTTTAGGGTGGGCGACGCATATTCGTCGTCCGTCATCTGCGTGTTACAGGGGTATTGGCTTGCGTCTGTTAAGAACCATCCAGTTTTTCGAGCAATTCTTGGGCTAATTGTCGGTATTGTTCGCTGGCCCGCGTGCGCGGCGCGTAGAGTACAATCGGTTCCCCGGCGGCCGGACTCTCGCGCAGGCGCGTGTCAACACTGATGTGTGTCTCCAGCATATTCTCCGGGAAGTTTTGCTGGAGTTGTTCCAGAATTCCTTTGCTGATACGGGTGCGTTGGTCGTACATTGTGGCCAACAGGTAGGCCGGCGCCAGCGTGGGGTTGAGCCGTGTGCGCACGTCGGCGATGACGTTGAGGACCCGTTGCAGACGACGGGCGGCGTAATATTCGCACTGAACCGGAATGAGAACCCAGCGCGCCGCGCTCAGCGCCATAATGACAAGCCCCCCTAACGAAGGGGGACTGTCCAGCAACACATATTCATAGATCCCGTTTAGCGGCGCCAGTTCTTGAGCCAGACGCATTTCAAAACCCTTCTTCTTGTGCAATTGTCTTTCGACATCGTCCAGGCGCGGATTGGCGGGCAAGATGTACATCCGGTCTATGGCCGTGGCGTAGACGGCCATGCGGCGCTTGGCGGCGTCCTGGGTGTCATCCAACAGATCGGCGACGGACCACGTCAGCGCCTCCACATCTAATCCCACTGCCGTCGTCAGGTCGCCCTGGGGGTCCAGGTCTACCAACAACGTTCGATGTCCCATCTCGGCCAGAGCCGCGCCCAGGGACAAACACGTTGTGGTTTTGGCGACGCCGCCTTTGCTATTTGTGATCAAAAGAGTGCGGGTTTTCATGGCTGATTGTTTTCTGCGCCTTTGTGAGAATCTCTGTCCGAAGAAAGTTAGAAAATGATAATAATCGTTTCAGCTTTATAGCTCATTTTAGGGCAAAACCGTGAATTTAACAAGTTTAGCCGGGTTTCGGCTACGCTTCTCGGTTGATTCAGCGCTCGCTTTTCCATTCCGCGCCGCCGGCCCACACTTCTTTTTTCCAGATGGGCGCGATCTCCTTGATGCGGTCAATCGCGTAGCGCAAGGCATCGAAGACTTGCGCGCGATGGGCGGCCGAGAGAGCGATGACCACCGCGGTCTCGCCCACCGCCAGTCGCCCGACGCGGTGGGCGATGGCGACTTGCATCACATCCGGCCAGCGCGCCTGGATCTCTGCGCCAATCTGGCTCAGGACTTGCTCGGCCATTTCGGCGTAGGCTTCATATTCGAGGTAGAGGGTGGGGCGTCCCTCGCTGTTATTCCGCACGACGCCGACAAAGGTGACGATCGCGCCGGCGGACGGATCGCTCAGCCGGGCGACGACGGCATCCACCGAGAGCGGTGCGGCAGTGATTTCAAAGAATTTTTCCATCGCGCTATCCACCTCCGACGGGGGGAATGCAGGCAATTACATCGCCGGTGTGCAGCGCGATCTCCGGCGCGGCGTAGGCTGCATTGACGGCAAACTGCAGCGATGCGCCCTGCAAGGCCGGGTATGTCTGAAAGAGCCGGTCGCGCGCGGTTTGCAACGTCGCCGGCTCGGTCAATTCCATTTCCATCTGGTGGTGGCCGGTCAATTCCCGCGCCAGAGCGAAAAAGCGTATCGTAATTTTCATGGACTTTCCTTTCTACTCTTCCCTGATTTCTCCACTTTTCCCGCCGCTTTTGTAAACCAGGCGCAGATTGCCGATGTGCATCGTCTTTTCGGCGGCTTTGGCCATGTCGTAGATGGTCAGCGCGGCGATGCTGACGGCAGTGAGCGCCTCCATTTCTGCGCCGGTTTTTCCGTGTGTGCGCACCGTGGCGGTAATCTCAATGCAGGAGCGGGTCGGGTCACATGCGAATTCCACTTCGACCTGGGTCAGCAGCAGAGGATGGCAGAGCGGAATCAAATCGGCGGTGCGTTTGGCCGCGAGGATGCCGGCTACTTGCGCCGTCGCCAGGACATCGCCTTTGGGCAGCCCTTTATCCATGATCAGCCGTAAAGTCTTCGGCTTCATTTCAATCTCGCCTTTGGCCACGGCGACCCGTTCGGTGTCCGGTTTCTCGCCGACGTTGACCATGCGGACGTGACCTTGTTCGTCCAGGTGGGTAAGCTCGCTCATTGTTTCCTCCACGCACGTGATGGTTCTCGTTATTGTCGTCCCGGTTGCACAATCCGGCAAGTATGTTAAAAGAGGGTGTAGTCTTTTCGTGCGGGTACCCCCGCACGAAAAAACGCTTCCTTTTACATGTCAGAGATATAAAAGGGGGTTTTTCGCGGGCG
>DAOUFX010000419.1:0-33644 GCA_034429675.1 Anaerolineae bacterium
GGGGGTACCCGCCCGCGCAAAACCCCCTTTATATCTCTGACATGTAGACCGTGATTTTCAGCCAATCGCTGGTGAACGCCAGTTAATGAGAAATTCCCTTGAAAATAGCGTTTAGCTTTTAGCTGTTAGCCGGATATAAAGTGTCGCTCTCAACATATCCCGATCGCGCGAGGAAGGCCCGGCCAGGATCTCGAACTCGCCGGGTTCCACCACGCTTACGCCCTGCGCGTTCACGATCTGGAAGGCTTGCCAGGGCAGTTCGATCTGCACGGTCTTTTTCTCGCCCGGCGCCAGTCCGACGCGGGCGAAGCCTTTCAGCGCCTGGTTGACCCAGGTGGCCGACGTTACCACGTCGCTGACGTAGACTTGCACGATTTCCACGCCTTCCCGCTGCCCGACGTTTTCCACGTCCACGAAGACCCGCGCCGTTTCTCCTGAGCTCAGGGTGGGGGAGGCCAGCCGCAGGTTGGTGTACGTGTATTGCGTGTAACTGAGTCCGTGCCCAAAGGGGAAGAGCGGCTCCTGGGTTAGATCGGCGTAGCGGTTGCCGTGCTGGCCGCGCACCTGGCTGTAGAACGTCGGTTGCTGGCCCACGTGCACCGGGAACGAGACCGTGAGCTTGCCGGACGGATTCAGCAAGCCGAACAGCGCCTCGGCCAGCGCCCGGCCACCCTCCATGCCAGGGTTGAACAGCTCGATGATAGCCGCAGCGCGTCGAACGGCGGGCGGCAAGACCAGCGGTTTGCTGTTCACCAACACGACCACCAGCGGCTTGCCGGTTTTCTCCAACGCCTCCAGCAGCGCGATCTGCCCGCCTTGCAGTTCCAATGTCGCCGTGCTGCGGGTCTCGCCGATGAATGCCAAATGGTCGCCCACGACGGCCACCACCACGTCGGCGGCCTGGGCTGCAGCCACGGCTGCCGGAATTCCCGACAGGTCGTCCTCAACGATCGAGCAGCCGCGTTCGTAGCGCACCGCCAATCCCTCCGGCGCCAGGGCGCGGATGCCATCCAGCACGGTGGTGGTCTTCGCGCGCGGGTGCTTGCCGGCGGATCGCGGATGCTGCGAGGAGCCCAGCGACCAGTCGCCCAATTGCGACAGGTCGTCGTCCGCGTTCGGCCCGATTACCGCGATGGACTTCAACGCTTTCGGGTCGAGCGGCAGCAGGCCGTCGTTCTGCAACAGCACCAGGCTCTGGCGCGCTGCCTCCAGGTTGGCCTCGCGGTGCTCTGCGCTGCCGACCACGGCGGCAATCCGCTCCGGGTCCGGTCTGCGCGGGTTCTCGAACAGTCCCAGGCGGAACTTGAGGGCCAGCAGCCGGGCGCAGGGCGCGTCAATCTCGGCTTCGGCCAGCCTGCCGCTATGCACGGCCTCCAGCGCGCCTTCATAGAACCCCGGCGTGGTCATCATGATGTCGTTCCCCGCCCGCACGGCGACGATGGCGGCTTCCATATAATTCGCGCACACCTTCTGCTCGATCACCAACCGCCCGACGTTGTTCCAGTCCGTCACTACCACGCCCTGGAAGCCCCATTCGTCCTTCAAGACCTCCTTCAGCAGCCAGCGATTGCAGGTGGACGGCACGCCCTCGATGGACTGATAGCCTGTCATAAAGGTCATGGCTCCGGCCTGCACGGCGCGTTCGAAGGGCGGCAGGAAGTAACTGCGCATCTTGCGCTGCGAGAGATCGGCCTCGGAGGCGTCCCGCCCGCCCTGGGTCTCGGAATACCCGGCGTAGTGCTTGGCGGTGGCCAGGATGGCCGCCGGATCGTCCAGCCCCCGGCCCTGGTAGCCGCGAATCATCGCCGCCGCCAGTTCTCCGATCAGGTAGGGGTCCTCCCCGAAGGTCTCCCCGACTCGCCCCCAGCGCAGATCGCGCGTCAGGCACAGGACGGGGGAGAAAGTCCAGTGGATGCCGGTCGGGACGACTTCCTCGGCCGTTACCCGCGCTACTCGTTCCAGCAGGGCAGGGTTCCAGCTGCATGCCAGCGCCAGTTGGGTCGGGAAAATGGTCGCGCCCTTCCAGAACGAATGGCCGTGAATGGCGTCCTCGCCCACCAGCAGCGGGATTCCCAGCCGGTTTTGGGCCGCCAGCGTCATAACGCGATCCAGCTTTTCGCCGAGGACGTGCAGCACCGAGCCGGGTTGGCGGGTGTTGATGAACGAGAGGTCGTCGGGCTGCGCGTTCCACATGATCAGTTGCCCGACCTTCTCCTCCAGCGTCATCCGCCCGAGCAGGTCGGCCACCCGCTCTTCGACGCTCAGGGACGGATCACGATAGGCGAGCGGTTGTTTTGACATAAATGTCTCCTTCACAAGGTAAAAAAAGCGTGTTTTTTCGTGCGGGTACTCCCGCACGAAAAAACACACTCTTTTAATTGATGACTTCCAGGTCGGCGTGGAGCGTCGCCTGGGAATCGGCGCCGACCCAGAGGTCGAAGGCCGCCGCTTCTTGAATCCACCGACCGGCGTTGGTGCTCCAGTGACCGAGCTCGTCTGGGGTGAGGCGGAAGGTCACCATCTTTGTCTCGCCGGGTTGGAGGGTGATGCGCGCGAAACCTTTCAGCTCGCGCATCGGGCGTGAGTCGCTGCCCCATTTCTGGTGGAGGTAGAGCTGCACGACCTCGTCGCCGGCGACCGGGCCGGTGTTGGTCACGTCGGCGCTCACGCTCAGCGATTGCCCCACCTTTACCTGCGACGCCGAGACCTTGAGATTGGTGATCGAGAAGGTGGTGTAGCTGAGGCCAAAGCCGAAGGGATAGAGCGGCGTCGGGAGGCCGTCCCAGTAGCGCGGATTGTACATCGGGTGGCCTTCGGGCGAGTGCGTGAGGTTGCGCGCGTAGTAGAGCGGCGCGTGGCTGCCCTTGCGCGGGAAGGCGACGGGCAGCTTGCCGCCCGGGTTGACGTCGCCGAAAAGGATGTCGGCCACCGCGTGACCGCCCTCGCTGCCGGGCTCCCACGCTTCGAGGATCGCCGGGACGTTCTCCGCCGCCCAGTTGATGCTCAGCGGGCGCCCGTTCAGGAGGACGAGCACCAC
Source organism: Anaerolineae bacterium (assembly GCA_034429675.1). GTDB lineage: Bacteria > Chloroflexota > Anaerolineae > B4-G1 > SLSP01 > JAKQHY01. Next base: position 3,038 of record DAOUFX010000419.1, read on the forward strand.
CGGCTTGCCGAGAGCCACGACCGCCTTGAGCAGCTCCTCCTGGCGCCCCGGCAAATCGAGCGAAGCGCGCGAGGCGGCCTCGCCGGCCATGTCGGCATTCTCGCCCAGCACCATCACGACGATGTCCGCGTCGCGCGCGGTCGCTACCGCCGTCTGGAACGCGGCCTCGGCCTGTTCGGGCGTCTGCGGCGCTTTCTTGGCGGACGGATCCATGTCGTTCTCGAACCACGAGGCGATGTCGCGCCGGATTTCGGGGCCGGGAGCGTGGGTCACGTTGGCTTCCGGCAATTTGGCGCGGATGCCCGCGAGGACGGTGACAGCTGCCGGCGTGTGGCCGAAGACCATCCACGAACCCTCTGTGGCCTCCATCGAGTCGGCCAGCGGGCCGATTACCGCCACGTTCTTCAGGGTTTTGGGCAGCGGCAGGAGCCCGCCTTCGTTGCGCAGCAGCACCATCGAGCGCTGCGCGGCCAGCCGCGCCTCCTGGCGGTGCTCAGGCCGTGCGACCACTTGCGCCAGCTCCGACTCATCGGCGTACGGGTGCTCGAAAAGCCCCATGCGCACCTTGATCGCGAGAATGCGCCGCACGGCGGTGTTGATGGCGTCCAGCTCCAGCGTCCCATCTTCGACGAGGCCGGCGAGGTGTTGCAGGTAAGTGTTGCTGGCCATGTCCATGTCCAGTCCTGCGCTCAGCGCGCGGAAGGCGGCGTCGCGCCCGTCGCGCGCAAAGCCCTGGGTGACCAGGCTCGCGACGGCGAACGCATCGCTGACAACAAACCCATCGAATCCCCACTCGTCCCGCAAAACCTGGCGCAGCAGGAAGCGGTTGCCGCTGGCGGGCACGTCGTTGAGGTCCATGTAGGCGCTCATAAACGTCCCGACGCCGGCTTTCACGGCGGCCTGGAAGGGCGGAAAGTACACATTGCGCAGTTGGGCTTCGGACAGGTAGACCGGGTCGTAGTCACGCCCGCCGTCCGCCGCGCCATACCCTGCGAAATGCTTGGCGCACGCCACGACGTGATCCGGCGCGCCGGGGTACGGCCCCTGGAACCCGCGAACCTGAGCCGCCGCCATCGCCGCGCCCAGACAGGGGTCTTCGCCGGCGCCCTCGACGATGCGGCCCCAGCGGGCGTCGCGGGCGATGTCGAGCATCGGGCCGAACGTCCAGTGCAGGCCGGCGGCGCGCGCCTCCCTGGCCGCCACGGTCTGCGCCCGCTCAACGCTGGCCGGATCCCACGACGCGGCCATGCCCAGCGGCACGGGGAAGATCGTGCGGTAGCCGTGAATCACGTCGAGGGCGAAGAGGAGCGGAATCCCGGACGGGCTTTCTTCGACGGCGATCTTTTGCAGCGCGTTGAACTTCTGCGTGTCGTTGACCCACAGCACCGAGCCGGCGCCGCCCTCCTTGATGACGTCTTCGGGTTTAGGCCCCTGAAAGAACGACAGACCCCCAATCTGGGTGAGCTGCCCGATCTTCTCCTTGAGGCTCAACCGTCCCAAAATCGCCTCGACCTGTTCGGCGACTTCGGCTTCCGCTGGAATGGATGCGTTTTTTTCGGTCTTCTTCTCGTTCATCGTGTCTCCTTCAAAAATGGTTGAAAGTTACAAGTTGAAAGTTGCAAGTTTACTGAGGCGCCGGGATTGCCGCAGGTTGCACCTTTCGTGTCTTTATCGCCAGGATGTAAGAGCCGAGCAGCGCGGCATACACGACCAGCAGGCAAACCGGGATGACTTCCAGCGAGATGCGGCGCGCCAGCACGCCCATCATGCCGGGGATCACTGCCGTTCCAAAGCCCGTCGCGGCCATCTGCATGCCGATCGTATTGGCCGCGAAATGATCGCCCACCCGCGTCTTGGTGCCCGACATCATCGCCGGGAAGATGGGCGCGATGGAGATGCCGATGATTGCCACTGCCAACACGTTCGCCATCTCGGAGGGATTCCAGATCAGCAACCCCGCGCCCAGCAGTGCCCCGGTCAGCCCGCCCAATACCAGTTTGTTGATGCCCACCCGCTTGGCGCCCCGCCCGGCCAGAATCCGTCCGATCGTGAAGGTGAACCAATAGCTGCCCGCGAAGAACCCCGCCAGCGCCTTGTCCACCCCGCGCGATTCGGTCAGCAGCGTGTATGTCCAGGTGCCCAGCGCGCTCTCCGCGCCGACGTAGAGGAAGAACAATATCACGCTCAGCCACACTTGCGGTTGGCGCAACGTTTCCCCCAACGGCGTCTTGTAGTCCGTCAGTTTTTTCTCGGCGGCGACGTCGCCCGCTGGCGCATTGTTCTGGTTCCACATCGCCAGGGTCAGCACGAAGCAGACCGCCAGCGCGATTTGGAAGACGCCCACCACCCGGTAGCCGAACCGCCACGTGTTCATGGCCGTCAGCCCGAACGTCATAATAATGGGGCCGGTGGTGATGCCGACGCCCCAGCTGGCGTGCAACCATTGCATCAGCCCTTCGCCGAAGTGCGCCGCCACGTAGGTATTGAGGCCGGCGTCAATCGCGCCGGCGCCCAGCCCGGCGAACACACCCAGCGCGATCATGACCCACCACTGCGGGGCCAACGTGTAGCCGATCAGCGACACTCCGGTGAGAAAACAGCTGGCGGCGAGCATACGGCCCACGCCTATCCGTGAGAGCAGGAAGCCGCTGAGAAAGCTTGAGGTCATGTAGCCGGCCACCACCGCGGTCAGGAACACGCCGATCGCATCCAGGGGAATAGCAAAGCCGGTTCGAATCGAGGGCCAGCCGACGCCGAGCAGGCCATCCGGCAGCCCGAGCGCGACAAAGGCAATAAATGCCAATAAGATAAGACCGAGTTTGGGGTGCTGCTTCGCTTTTGTCCAGATGTTCATTGAAACTCCTTTGAAAATAGCGTTTGGCCGTTAGCTTTTAGCCGTTAGCCAGGAATTGCCGCTGAACGTGACAGGTTAAAGGGGGTATTTGCGCGGGCGGGTACCCCCGCCCGCGCAAATACTTCCTTATACCTCTGACATGTAGACCGTGATTTTCGTGCTGGCACGGAGTGCGGCAGCACCGGCGTCTCCTTTGTATTGGAGATTGAGCGGCAATGTCCTGTGCTGCTTTTTGCAACCGATTGCATTGCGATTTAGTAAAATTAAGTATGAACTTTGATCCGGTAGCGGGCTGTGATAAACTTTTACTCGCCAAGGGTTTCTTATTAGTGCAACCGGTTGCATTATAGCATGAAAATAATCGCTGTCAATAGAATGGGAAGCGGATCAGGGTATGACGATGGCTTCCTGCTCCAATTTGAGCTCGCGCAGCAGCATTTCGTCAATGAGCGAGGCCATGTCCGCCAGTGCGGGATGGTCGCGCAGACGGGCCAGGTTGCGGGTATCGTTGGCGGTGAGCGGCTGCCCCCAGCGGGCGAAGGCGTCCAGCGTCTCGATATCCATCCGGTAGGGTGAAAAGCGCGACGAGACGTGGCGGCGCAGTTGCGCCAGGATGTTCAGCCCGCCATAGTCTATGTCCGCCCAAACGTGCAGGGGAATTCCAGCAGGCAGCGTTGCCGCCAGGCAGGCGAGCAATTGCCGGCATGCCGGCGAGGGATTGCCGGCCAGACAGAGCGCCGCCAGATCGTCGGGCGCGTGTTGCAACAGGGTGTAGAACGAGGTGAGATTTTCCACGCAGATAACGCGCGCTGCATCCACCGTCACGTTGTTGAGTCGGGCCGCCAGCGTCGCCGGAATGCCCACCGCGGGATCGAAGTCCGCCAGGGAGACGGTTTTGCCGCCTGTTGTAGCGAGTCGCCAGTTCCCGGCGAGGTAGAGGTAACTGGGGTTGGGAACCAACCCCAGTTCGTGCAAAATCTCCCAGTTGGTCAGGTCGCGCCATTCGCCGTGATGGCGGCGGGCCAGCCGGGCGACGGCGCGGGCGAGCACCTCGAAGCGCTTGCTGTCGTTGAAGACGCGCACGCTGAACACGCGGTAGGGCAACTCCTCGATGGTGTTCTCCGGCAGGGCCAGCAGCGCCTCCAGCAGATCGCGGTTCCAGTCCTCGTCGTTCAGGGTGAAGGGAGCGGGCGACTCCTGCGCCTCCAATTTTGCCAGGGTGTGGTCGAGCGCCAGCCGCCGCCAATCGTGGACGCGGAAGCGATCGGCCAGCAGTTGGTCGCGGAGCCGGCGGCGCTGCGCGGCTTCGGGTTCCCGCTTCAACAGCGCATACAGCGCGGGAGTCGCCGCTGCCGCCAACGTCACCAACCCCAGCAAATGCCCTTTTTGTCCCGGCTCCCATTCGAGCGTAATCCAGCCCGCCCGTTCCAGCGCCGCCAATTGCTCGTTGGCGACGACGCGGGGCGTGGGGTCGGTCTGGCTGTAGTACCCCGGCAGCAGGGTGGCTACATCGCCCAATCTGACCCGCACGGCGCGCTTGGGCTGCCCGCCGCGCAGCTCAAACCCATCAAGCAGCCGGTTGAGCAGCGTTGCGGTATCGGGGGAGGGGGTGAAGGAAATGTTTGTAGTCATTGTTGCACGCTTCGTTTACGAATCATGAATCATGAATCATGAGGCGTAATCCGTAATCCGTAATCCGTAATCCGTAATCCGTAATCCGTAATCCGTAATTCATGATTCATGATTCATGATTCTCATTCAACTCCGCCAGCATTGCCCCTTTGTCAATCTCGATCACAAAAGCGTGGTTGTCTTTGCGGACGACGGTGCGCACGGCGTCCACGTGGGGGAGTAGGCCGGCGGCTTTGTCGGGCGGCGTCGCCAGGATCACCTGCAACTGGCTTTCGACCATGAATTGCAGGGCGCTGGCCGTGCGGGATGCGTCCATCTTGCCAAACGCTTCGTCGAACAGCGCCAGACGGATGGTGTCCGAGGGGCGCGGCTGGTTCAGGCGGTAGGCTTGCGCAAACGAAGCCGCCATCGCCACGTAGAAGGGCGTGGTGGTCTCGCCGCCGGATTTCTTGGCCTTGATGTGGCTCAACATCGCCGCATCGCCGTTGGGGTAGTGGATGCGGATGTCGTAATGCAGGTAGTTGCGGTAGTCCTGCAATTCGCGCAGTTCCGGGATGATCTCATCGCCGGGGGCCGCTGTGAGCCGCTCGAACAGCAAGTCCCACCCCTGCTGGTGGCGCTGGCGGAAATCGGAATCGAAAAGCGACGCGCCCAGGATACGCTGGCTGTCCATCAGCATATCGTAAACCTGGCGCAGCGTCGGCTCCGGGTGGGCGATGAACTCGAAGCGCTCGCCGCCGAAGCGCAGGCTCGCCAGCGTGGTGTTGAGGTAGGCCAGTTGTTGCCGCGCGTCCTCGATTTGCTCCCGCAGGCGATGGATGAAGTTCTCCACCAACTCCTGCTCGGCCAGCGCGCGCTGTTCCGCGATGCGCGTTTCGTACTCCGGCAGTTCCGAGGTCACGTAGCGGTCGCGCTCGGCGACGTAGCGGGCGGCGTCTTCGTCGCCGTCGTAGCCGAACTGGTAGGTGAAGCTGTAGGCCTGCTTGGCCGCCAGCAGGGCGTCGCGGCTGCGTCGCTCCGCCGTGTCGTAATCACCTTCGTAGCGGACGGCGTTCGCCAGGACGGTTTCCAGCGGTTGGCGCTGGCGGCGGCGTTCGTATTCTTTCTGCGCTTCATCTATGAAATCGTTGCCCCGCTCTTGTTCCAGGAAGGCGCGCGCTTCTTCCAGGGCGGCGGCAGCCTGCTGCTCCAGGCCGGGCAGCGTCTCGGTTTGCAGCGCCTCGATGCGGGCGCGCAGGCTGCCGATGGCTTCGCCCAACGCCGTCGCCTGCGTTTCCAATTCCCGGACGTGGGCCTGCTGCGCGCCGACTTCCGCGCGTAGGGTTTCCAGCGAGTGGAGGTCGAGAGCGGATAATTCAGCCTGCAGCTCTGCTTGCTGTGTTTCCAGGACCGGCAGCCGTTCCAGGGTGGGCAGGGCGTGCTCCAACTCGATGTAGCTGCGCACTTTGTCGCGGGTCAGGGCCAGCCGGGCGCGGAGTGCGCTATCCAACACCTGGAGCTGTGTGAGTTCCTGCGCGATGGCGGCCAGCCGTTCTTCGCGCTGCTCGATCTGGCGGGGGATGGCGCGGTCGCCGATGAACCAGCGCCGGTAGTGGTACGGGTCGAGGTGGCGGCTGGTGTAGTTCTGGCGGACGAAGCAATCGCGGGTGACGGCCGTGCGGTGGGCGCGCAGCGCCTCGATCGTGTCGCACTTGGTGTAGCCGCCCAGCAGCAAGTCCACCAGAGCACGGGCCGCCGGATGGTGGGTGCGCACCTCTTCCGCCAGGGTGTGAGGAGCGGCGGCGCGGGCGTTTTGAAGCAGGCGCTCGGTGTCGGGCAGACCCACGCCGTGTAAATCGTCTTTGAGGCGACGGCGCTGGTAGAGGCGCATCGCGGCGTCGTAGTGCGCCGGCGGCACCAGCAGGTCGAAGCGCGCGCGCCCCAGCACGCCCTCGACGGCGTCTTGCCAGCTCGCGTCGGGCACGTCGAGGGCCGTGCAAAGGAAGACCACGTCGTCCGCGCCCAGCCCCAGCTCGGCGCGCAGGAGGCGGCGCAGGTGCGCGGCCTGGGGCGCGGCGGATTCGTAGCTGGCGTCGCGGTCGCCGGTGTGCAGTTGGTCAATTTCGCGCTGGAGCCGGGCGGCTTCGTCGCGCAGTTGGCGGGCTTCTTCGTTGACGAGGACCAGGCGTTCGGCGTAATCGCGCCCCAACTGTTCGATGACGGGTTGCAAATCGCAAATAGCAAATTGCAAATTGGGAATGGAAGACGGCGCGGTAAATGTGCGCAGGGCTTCGGGGATGGCGGCGCCGTCGGCGGTCAGCAGGTCGCAGAGACGCCCGGCGTCGGCGCGCTCCTGGGCCAGGCTGCGCTCCAGGTCGGCGGCGCGACGGCGCGCGTCCGATAGCTCGGTCTCGGTTTGCGCCAGGGCGGCGCGCAGGGTCTGCTCGCGCTGCGCGGTCGCGTCCGTACGCAGGGCGATTTCGGCGTCCAGCAAGCTCTGCCGGGCGTACTGGACCTGCTCCTGCAACTCGTCGCGCTGCAAGGTCTGGCGCGTGAGCGCCACCTGCTTCTCGTCCAGTTCGATCCGATAGCGGCGGAGTTCGGCCAGGTGTGTGTCGCTCTGTGCGTGCCGGCGGAGGTAGCCGTTGATCAACCGCAGCTTCCGGTGGTTGGCGCGCTCCTGATCCAGCGTCTCGATCGCGGTCAGATCGGCGATGCGGCGGCGTACATCGGCGGCCAGCGTCTCGAAGTGGCGCATCGTCTCCAACTGATCCTGCAACGTTTTCACATCTACCAACGCCTCGTCCAGCAGGTAGTTGTGGACGAAGTCGCGGATGTCGGTCAGCGGGGTGAAGGCCAGGCCCTTGACGATCTTTTGCGGGAACGTCTCCTTCAGTTGCCCCAGCCGGTTCAGCAGGTGGAAGCGGTAATCCTCCACGCGGGTGAAGAGCTGCGCGCGGCCATCGGGCAGGGCAAAGTGCTCCATGTGGCGGCGGAAGGCGCGGCTGTCGTAGAGCTGCCCGGCTTTCTCGAAGAACCAGGCGTCGTTGAGCGGCGTGTTGTTGACGATGAAGTAGGTCACGTCCGGGGAACGGTTGTCCTGGTAGGCGTCAATCACCGCGCCGTGGACGAAATACGTGTCGTCGGGGTTGCGGAATTCCAGCGCCACCACGCCGGTCGTGTCGTCCCGCAGGAAGCGTTGGCCCTCGGTGCCCAACTCGCCGCGCACATAGCTGGCGAGCGTGCGCTTGCTGGCGTCCATCGCGGCGCGGTTGAAGCGCACCTCGCGTTGGCCGCCCACCAGGGCAAATTGGATGGCGTCGAGGATCGTGGACTTCCCCACGCCGTTTACGCCGATGAAGTAGGTGGTGCCCTTGCAGGTGACGGTGGTATCTTCAAAGAGATGCCAGTGAATGAGACGGATGCGGGTTAGTTGCTTCATAAATCTCCCCAGAAAATAATAGGATTTGCGGAATGATAGGATTACGATCCGTTTAATCTGTTGAGAGGTTTTTTATTCCTCGTCGGCTTCGTCGCCGGCGGCGCCGTCTGCGGCGCGGTAGCGGCGCACCCAGGCTTCCATTTCTTCGGCGGTTTGCACGGGCAGGATCAGCTTGACGGAGCCGCGCAGGCGCAGGCGCTGTTCGCTGTCGCGCACGTCGAGGGTGCGCCCGTCCACCACGTCCAACAGGCCTAGCGCGCGTATCCGGCGCATCAGCGCGTCGTACTGGCCGATACCCAGGTCGCGCTCTTTGCCGGTGATGGTGCGGTACTCCTCGCGGATCTCGCCCACGGTGACGACCGGGTCTTTTGCCAGGCTGAGGCGCTCGCCCTGCTCCTCGTAGAGCTTGCGCAGCACGACGATCATCAGCGATTCGTCGAGTTTGTAGCGCTTGCGGCAATAGCTGAACTCGGAGACGACCTGGAAAATGCGGTGGTAGTCGTCGTGGATCAGGGTGAAGCCCACAGCGGCGAACAGCGAGGCGAACACGTCCCGGTGGCGATGGAGGAGGTAGTAGTCCTCCTTGTCGTCCTCTTGATCCTGGTACAGAAACGTCTGGCCCAGCAGGCGGTTCATCACGCGCGGCGCTTCGCGGCGGGCTTTCTCCGGCAAGTCGGTGGTATCGAATAGAGTGTCAGGTGTGAAGGGCATGGGTCTCCTTGCAAATGGCAAATCAGCGAATCATGAATCATGATTCATGATTCACGCTTGACGAGCTGGAACGGGTTGACTGTGACCAGTCCCAAATTGACCGGCGGGCCGGACAGCGGTTCGACGTCGTAGCGCACTTCCGGGTGGTTGCCGTAGGCGATGGTGTAGATGAGCCACGGCAGGTCTTCGGGGCCGGCAAAGGTGTCCGGCGGCAGTTCGCTGATGTGCAGGGTGCGGTGGCCGTTGAAAAATTGCCCGACGAATTGCTGAATTTTGGCAGGGGTGATCGTCTGTCCCAGCATTTCCAGCGTGGTTGCGTAGAGGTCGCGTATCTCCTGGGGATCGAGCCGCGTGGCGGCGACGGGCGCGGGATCGAAGAGCGGTTGGCGGCGCGGCGGCGTGTAGAGGCTGTGGCTGTCCGGCTGGCGCAGCGGCATGGACTGGAAGGTGGGGGCGTCGTCCGGCAGCGCCGGCGCGTCCGCGTCGAGCAATGCAGCGAAACCTTTCGCCAGCAGCGCGAGCCGATCCTTGAAGCTGCCCTCCGCGCCCACCAATTGGTAGCGAATCTGCCGCAGCGACGTGCGGAGGTATTGCGCGTGCCGCCGGTCAATCTCTTCCAACAATGGATCAAGCGTCTCCAACTGGCTGACGATGAAACGCAGATAGTGGTGGATTTCGTCGCTGGCCTGCGCGGGCGTGAGCTGTCCCTGGGTCGCCAGGGCGTCGGCGGTGGCGTTGAGCCATTCCGCGTCAAGCTGCCACCCCTGGATCCGGGCGATAATGTCGCGCCGGTAGCGCGAGACGTGGTCGGACGTTTTGAGGGCGTGGTAGGTCGGGCCGAGGACTTGCGTGTAGTCGTCGTATTGCAGGCGTAGCAACTCGGCCACCGGGCGGTCGCGGGTGACGCGCTCGGTGTAGCGGCGGATGTTCTGGTTCAGTTCGTTGAGGCCGCGCACCAGTTGGCGCACGTTCTCGTATGCCTGGGGCAGCGCCAGGGGCGGGGAGAAGTCGGCGCTGGTGTTGGTGAGCAGTTGGTGGGCGGCGTACAGTTGGCCGGTGTACTCGCGCGGTTTTTGTTCCTGGATGGCGCGCATGGCCTCCAGCAGGGTGAAGGCATAGTCCGGCAGGATGATGAATTCGCTGTAATCCGCCGTCTGCTCGCGTTCCAGCCAGCCCGCCTCGATCAGGCGGCGCAGCATCCAACTGGCGTACTCGCGGGCGTCGCCGGTGGCCGGGGCTTCCGGGTCGTCGCCGGCGGGGCCGCGCAGGGCCTCAGCGCCTTCGTGGGTGACGTACTCCACGATGTCGGCGACGACCATGTCGCGGGTCAGCCCGAAGCGGTTGAATTCCGCCAGCCCGTAGATGCGGAGCAGAATCGCCATGTAGTGGCGTTGATGGCCGCCCGAACCGAGGGGATTGAACAGCGTGGCGGGGAGAACGTCAAAGGGATTGCGGAAGGATGGCGTCGTTGCGATCATACGGCGTTCTCATCAGGCGTGGGGGATACGCCGTGGTTGTCCCAGGAGAGGATTTCTTCGGGACGGCAGAGCAGCGTCGTGCACAGTCGTTCCAGCGCGTCCAAATCCAGATACCGCGCCGCGCCCGCATCCAGGCGATAGACCAGGTCTTTGGGGACGCCGGCCACATCGGCCAGGCGGCGGAGCGTCCACCGTTCGCCGGTGGTCATCTGGCGTTTGCCTAACAGCATCGTGAGTGTGTTTTTTGTCGTTATGGTCATCAAGGAACCTCGAACCTTTGTTCTATTTCCTCTATTGTAACGACATTTGTCGCGCTGTCAAGACACGTTGGGGGATTTCTGGGACAAATGTACGGAAGAAAGCGGGCGTCAACGCCCGCGCTATGGAACCACGCCCGCTGAAGCGGGCTTCCGGAAGCCCCGTTTACGGGGCGTGATCCCGTAGCCCGGCGGTTGACCGCCGGGCGAATGACGCGGGCGACTTGGGCTTTGCGAAACGCAAACGCCCACCCAACACCACGCCGGAACTTGTCCCTTCACTTTATCTGGCTATACTCAACGATGTAATGGCTGATTGCAAATCGCCGACCCGGCACGCAAATCGCGCTGCTACCGTTTATCGGCGGAATAACGGCGGAGTGAGTTCACGCAAAGCCACAAAGAGTGGCGCGAGACCCCTGGCCTGAAACTTAGCGCAACTCGCCGGCCAACCTTAGCCCATCGTCATATAAGGCGGGGCCGAGGCGAAAACCCTGGCGAATGAGGGCATCCAAAAGGGGACGAACCTGAGTTACCAATCCGACCTGACGGGCGCGTAAGAGGACGCCGAGAGTGCCGGTCACGCGCAGGCCCAACGACTCGGCCAGGTCCCGCGCTTGCCGGTCATCCAACCCGGCAATAGCGCCCTGCTGCATCCGGGCGCACGCAATCACAGCGCGCTCGCCGCTGCCCAGGTGGTTGGCGGGCAATGCCTGTAGCGCTGCGGCAGGGATAGGAATCACGCTGGCCCAGGGTTGCATTCTAGGATCAAGTGTGTCGCCGCGCAACAGGCGGCCCATATCCAGTTCCAAAACTACCGCGTCAGGGATGAGGATGGACGCATACAAGGCGGGAGCAGGTCGGCCTGTGCGATGCGGCCAAGATAGAGCAGCAGCGAGGTGTCACAGACTAAGACAGACGCGGGGTTGGATTCAGGCATTGGCCAGTTCCCGGCGCAGGTCATCTCCCGTAATTTGGGAAATGGGGATGTTGTAGTCGGCGCACAGATCGAGGAACATGACGCGCGGTACCCCGGCCATCTCGGCGGCAGCGCCGGAGGATAGCTTGCCCAGACGGAAAAGCATCAAGGCCGCGTACAATCGGATGTCGCGGGCCAATTCTTCTGACGTGCGATTAAGCATTTGCCGGACTTCACTGGGAACCTGAATGTTAAGAACTTCTTCCATGGCTGTCATTACCTGCTTTCAATCGTTGGACTTATGCTTCTATTATAACTCAAACAGAGGATACGATGAGCGAATACCAATACTACGAATTTCAGGCACTAGATCGTCCGCTGACGCGGGAAGAGCAAGAAGCGGTGTCCAGCCTTTCCAGCCGCGTGGAGCCGCATCCCCGGCGCGCGGTCTTCCTCTACCACTTTGGCGGCGGCTTCCGGGGCAATCCCGAAAAGGTGCTGGCGCAGTACTACGATGCGCTGTTCTATCTGGCGAACTGGGGCAGCCGCCACTTGTTGTTTCGCTTTCCCGCCGCGTTGGTAGATGCGGCAGCGCTGGCGCAATACTGTGTGGCGACAGACGACAATCCCCCTTCCGATGCCATCACCGTGGAGCAAATCGGCGACTACGTTGTGTTGGGCATCCGTCTGGACGAGGAAGAAGGCTTTGGCTGGGTGGACGGCGAGGGCTGGCTGGACCGGTTGATCGGGTTGCGCGAGGCAGTGTTGCAGCGCGACTATCGCGGGCTGTACCTGGCGTGGCTTAAAGCTATTACCCTGGAATACAACGCGGATCGGGACGCGCCGGAACCTCCCATCCCGCCGGGCCTCGCCGCGCTTACGCCGTCGTTGCAAGCCTTCGTGGAATTATTCGACGTGAACGCCGATTTGCTCGCCGCCGCTGCACAGCGCAGTCCGTCTCTCAAACCGACGACTGTCAGCCGGGCGAAGATGCGCCTGGCCTTGCAAGGGATGGCGGAAGCGGACAAAGACGCCTTCCTGCTGCGTCTACTCGAAGACGAACCGCGCCTGTCGCTGGCGCTGCGCCAACACCTGGGGCTATCGCCCGCCGCGCCGCCCGCCGGCGCAGAACCACGCCACACCGTCGGCGACTGGCTGGAAGCTGCCGGGCTGTATGAGTAAGGCGTTTGACTCATAAGGCAGTGCGCACATCTTTTACACCAGGAGACCTATGACAACGCAAGCTTATCCGCTTAAATTCAATGCAAATCGCACGCAAGTTTTTTGCGAACTGCGCGGCGAGTGGGTGGACATTGAGGACATTCCCTGCGCCGAGGTCGCCCGTCTGCGGGAACAGGCGGCGCAGCGCGCGCGCGAAAGCGCGGCGGAAGTCGCGGCGGCGATTTTGGGCAAGGGGGGAAGCAGTGGGTGAAGCGATGTTAGGATGCTCTTTTTACGGTGGTGAAGGTAAGGCAGACTTATCCAGTAGTGGCATGATCGGTTGGGCCGGCTGCGTAATGATGGTTAGCGGGTCGCCGCTTGGCGGCGCCGATTCACACTTAACCAATAGACTGACCTCGTCGAGCACGAAACTGGAAAACAAGTCGTTATCGGTGACAGTTTCAAAACTTAACTGTAATCGCTCGCCCCAAAAATCCGTTAGGTCGGTTATGCGCACGGCCGTAACAAACCATACATATTCCTCTTTTACATTGCTCAAAGTATCCAGCGTGCTAAGTATAGTTCCATCCGCGCGCCGTAAACGGACCCGGAAGTAATCCCGACTAATAGGCTCGGTTTCCTGAGTTTCCATCGCTACCGCATAATGCAACTGCAACCACTGAGTCCCATGCGGTATAACAAACTCTTGGTACAAAGTATCTTGCGCATTGTTATATCCGCCCAACCAGGCTAACCAATCCCCCGCACGCGGCGCAATTGGGATCGAATCAGCGCGGGATCGAATAATCGCAGCGGGAGCTTGCTCAATCCAAAGCGTACGACCCTGTTCAAAACCGCCATTCTGAATCAAATCTTGTTCTGCGGGACAGACAAAATGCTCGCGGAGCACCAAAGGCAAATAGAGGTTACATAGCCCGCCTATACAAACGCGATAACGCAAATCGAACCACTTTTTCCCTTCAGCCATTTCACGATTGCTAAAATAGATACCGGTGGGATCGGAGCTATGACGCATATCGAAAACCAAAGTGGCCGCATCCCCTATACGCAACTCAGCAGGCACAACAATTGGCCAATTCACGATCTGAGTCGTTGTGTCCCCAGCGCCTTGCGCCAGATTAGACACATCAATATTACCTTGCGTCCCGACCACAGAGGTACCGCGCAACCAGCGATAGGTCAGGCTGATATGATCATCCCAATCCACCGCTCCGGCATTTTGTAACATTAAGGTCACATTGTAGTTACTGCCCGGTTGCATATTGGTCGGAGGCGCGAGCACGCCACTTCCCCAATCAACCTTCAATGGCAGCCACCGATACTCTGGCGTGAGAACATTCCCATTCGCATCTCGAATCGCAATGCCGGTATAGTAATGGGTTAAGATTTGCTGCGCGTCGTCATAGCGCACACTCCACAAATCGCCGCGACCCTGGTGGTCGTGCGGATAATTGGGGTCTTCGCGCGCCACGGGGCCGCGGGAGGAGGTATGGCCGAAACCCCAACGACTCGCGCCGCGCGATGACATTCCGCCATAACCCGTACCGATATCCTCGCCGTAGTCTGCATTGATGGAATCATAAATCGATTTCAGATAGGAAGTCGCCCCCTCAGCGGTCCAAGCGTCATTATCCGCGCCAAAATGCGCGCGGATGGGATCGGTATTCTCTGGCAGCGTCATATAGAGTACCTGAGCGACTGCTGTATCTACTCGCTGTTTTTGTTCTGCATCCAACGCTTCATAACGAAAGGGAATGTATACCTGGTAGTTTGTGGCGGTGTTGTTGAGTCGTTTGGTCTCACCAGGTGTGCCAGGAAGATAAGCATGGTAGAAAGCAAAGGTGCGCGCCGCTATCGTTTGCGCTTGCAGGCTGGACAAAGCCTTGTTTTGCTGGCTAGATTGTTCAATGCTTATCTCCTGTGGTGTAACATTGTGAAGATAGCCCTGTTCAAAGCCATCGCGGAGTTCGCTCTGATAACCGATCTCAATGTTGTAATCTTCAAATGGGTAAGCCTCTGTGCGGGGCTTCGTCGCTGTAAACCATGTACAGCCGTATGCGTAGCGCGTTTCACCAGTGGGCGAACAATGTGGGTCAACATAGTTGTCCGTTCAACAGATCCATTATCACGTAGAGCGAACATCTCCAACTTTATCGTGTCAAACGGGGTAAACTGCAAAAGATTTGCAGATTCAACTTGTGTTAATGGCTTGACCAAACCAAGTATAAGCCCAAGCCCATAGCCTATTCCACACGCCAAAAGAACCATTTTGCGAAACCGTTTCATCATTGCGCCACGTCCATCTACCTTAATCAGAAGAAAAACCAACGTCTATTCGATATAGTTGCGGATCGCTCTTTGACACAAATTTGTTGGCAGCCAAAACGATTTCCATTCCATCTGGAGACCAAGATAGATTCCACGTGAATCCTATTGCAGCACTTTCAGGCAAGAGAGATAATAGGTTGACTTTTTGTGCGGCCATATCAACAAAAAAGAGCGAACCTGTTTCGTAATCATAGCCTGCCTCCGCCCAAGCAGTACCTGTATCAGCCGTAATCAGTAGGTTGGTGTTATCAGGCGTCCACGTTACATTGGTAATATACTGTAAATCGGTGCGAATTTCGGTCATTTGCGAACTTGCGACATCCAGGATAAACAGCCGCATATAAGGAATCGGAGGCTCCCCGGATGTAACCAACAAGGCCAGTCTTTGTCCATCAGGACTCCAATGAGCAGAATCTATTCGTAGTACCCAATCCCCCGGCCAAAGGCGTACTTCTTGCACTTCTCCGGTTGCAAAGTCCAGTAATTGAAAATGATCGAAGTTGTAAACGGCTACCCAACGACTGGCGGCGCTGGTGGCGGATAGGAAACTGCGGGGTTGTTGCGCGGAGGTCTCCCGCGCGGTTAAGGGCGTCAATAATGCATCGAGCAAAACCTCAGTTTCCTCTCTTTTGCCATCTTGCCCCATCTTATAGCCGCGTGCGGTCTGAATATCGTAAACCAGCAAAGTTTCTCGGTCAGGCGCAAGAATGGGGTAAGGGTGGGCCTCGCCGGTGATCGGAACGGCGGCTCGTTCATCGTCTGCGCCACTGATCCACCAATCATTCGATGTTTGCGCTTGACGATTATACGTGGCAAAGCCTACCTGCCCATTGGCTAACAGCCGCACCGACGCCGGTGAAATGGGATACTCGGACGGTTGGCTAAACTGGCGCACCCGCCCGGAATACACGTCAATTGCTACCACCCGGTACTGATGAATGGCGACAATCTCATTAGAACTTCCCGGCAACCACCCAACAATGTCCACTGCGCCTAAGCCATCCGGCACTTCCTGCGGCAGGCTAAAGGTATAGCCCCCCGCACTAACCCCTTGCTCAGATAACGTTGAGGTATCTGAAATGACAGTGAAAGGGAGAGTGGCAAAGTCGGTAATCAGTTTTGACGGGGGCAAAATCGCCGGGGTCATGGCTGTGGCTGTTGGCGTCGCCGTAAGTGTGGGAGGAGATTCGGTTGGCGTTAATGACCGGGGCGGCGCCGCTGTCAATGAAGGGAGCGATACCGCAGGCGTCGCCGTGAATACTTTCTGCGGCTCAGGCGCTACCGCTGGAGGCGTCACGCAGGCGGCGAGGAGTACCGCAATTCCTAACAATCCGATTAGGGTTTGTTTATAGCGTATCATGGTGGCACCTCCTGTCTTTGAAAAATAGTGCGCAATAAATACTTATTTATTATTGTTATTATGAAGTCTAATGAGTAGCGCAGGCAATGCACGGATCAAAAGCTCGCACCACTCGCCCGACGGCGCGCTCCAGCTCCAGGTTGACCTTGTCGGTGGTGATGTAGCGCTCGGCGGCGACGCGCAGGGCGCGCTCGATCGCCAGGACGTTGTGTACGGTGGGGATGATGAACTCGGCCTGGGCGACCAAGCCGTTTTCGATGGTGTAGTGATGGATCAGCGGGCCGCGCGGCGCTTCGACCAGACCGTAGCCCTCGCCGTCGCGCGGGGTGTAGGCGACCTCGGTTGCGGCGCTGTCCAGCGGCTGTTCGAGGATTTCGATGGCGCGCTCGATGGCGTAGACCAGCTCGATGCCGCGCGCCAGATCGTACAGCAGCAGCGCGTGGGCCGGCTGGCCGAACGCGGCGTGGAAGCGTTGCAGGTAGGCGTCCGCGCGCGGGGTCGCCAGGCGCCCGACCAGGTTGATGCGTGCCAGGCTGTTGGCGCGGATGACGTTGCCCCGGTAGCTGGAATACGCCGAGTAGCTGTAGTCGCTTTCTTCGAGCGTCAGGTGTTGGCGGAAATCGCGGGCGGGGAACACCGCGCACACGTCGCCGCCTTCGCAGCCCATCATGCGGATGAAGTCGCCGTAGAAGTTGGGGCGCGTCCCGGCCACCGATGAGATGTAACACGCCGGCGCGTCGTCGCCCCAGGTGCCGATACGCTCGCGCAGCGCCAGCGACGATTCCCAGTAGGTGTCGAAAAGCATGCAGGCGATCGGCAACGCGGCTTCCAACTCGGCCCGCATCGTTGCCGCCGCCTCGGCGGCGATCCCGCCGGTCACGCCGCCGATGACGGCTTTGACCGGGTGGATGAACTGCCCGCCGGCCAGCGAGATCAGGTGGGTGCCGGCCTGCCGCACGTGCATCGCGCAGCCCGTCACCGTCGAGCACGCCTCGGCGTCCAGCACCGGCGCGTCCAACTCGAAGAGGCTGTCCACGTTCATCCGATCCGGCATGGTGAAAATGAACAGGGACGTGGCCTGGTTCTGCAACAACTGCCCCAGCAACAATAATTCGCGGATGGTCAGCGCCAGCGGCGGGGGCGTGACGCCGTAAGCGTCCTCCAATGCCCTGACCGCCGCCACGTGGTGGGCGGTGGAACACACCCCGCAGATTCGCGGCACGATCACCGGCATCTGTTCGGCGGGCGCGCCGCGCACCAGATAATCGAACCCGCGCAGCTCCGTGGCCTGGAACCGCGCCGACAGCACCTTGCCGCCCTGCACCTCAATCACCACCTGAGCGTGGCCTTCGATCCGGCTCAGGGGAAATGTCAACGTCGTCACAAAATTTTCTCCTTCGGGCGGGGTTTGCGTTCTTTTATCTGATATTCCAGTGTCCCATAGTCCGAGAATTGGAACAGGAAGAGGGCCAGGTGCAGCGAGCGCAACGCCGCTGCAATCTCGTCTTCGGGCGCGTCTGTCATCGAGGAGATGACGCGCTGGATGCTGGCAAGCCAGTTCACAGAGCCTTTCTCGATGAAGGTATCCGAAGGCCCGCGACAGCCGACGCAGGGATGTCCGGCGCGGGTGCACGGCGCGCGACAGCCGCCGCGCGTCGAAGAGCCGATGCAGAGGTAGCCCTGGTTGATGAGGCAAATATCGGGGAGCACGCGCCCCTGTTGAAAACCGAGCAGGTGTTGCGGGCGCATGTCGCGAACCTTTTTGCGTCCGCACTCGCCGCAGACCGTCTTGCTGGCCGGATAGGTGGACGGGTCCGGCGGTAGCTGATCCGCCGACAACACCGCCATAAACAGCTCCGGCGTCGGAGGGCAGCCCGGCAGGTACAAATCCACATCCACCAGCGCGTCCACCGGGTGTGACTGCGGCAACAGACGCGGTAAGTGGAACCGTTGCTCGCGCGCCAGGAACAGCGCCCGGACTTCGTCGCGATCTCCCAGATTGGACACGCCGCCGGAAATGGCGCAGGTGCCCACGGCCACCACACAAGTCGCCTTCTTCACGGCCTTGCGCAATTTGTAGAGGTCTTCGTCGTTGCGGACGCCTCCGCTCACCAGCAGGATGTCCACCTCCGGCACGTCGTGCACCGACGCCACCAGCGGCATATACACCAACTGGTAGCGTTCGATCCATTCGTCGGCGTTGAGGAGCGAAACCTCGCAGCCGGCGCAGCCTGAGAGTTGAAGGACGGCGAATCGTTTCATTTTTTTGGGAAAGGGATTGGAAATTAGGGATTGGTAATTAGGGCATGGTGATTCGTAATCCGTGAACTATGATCATATTTCACGTTTCACGCTTGACCCGTTACTTGCGCTTGATGACCTCGATGCCGCCCATCCAGGGGCGCAGGATTTCGGGCACGACGATAGAGCCGTCGGCCTGCTGGTAGTTTTCCATAATGGCGATCATCAACCGTGGCATCGCCAGGCCGGAGCCGTTGAGCGTGTGGACAAAGGCCGGTTTCTCGCCGGGGGTGGGGCGGTAGCGCACGTTCGCGCGACGCGCCTGGAAATCCGTAACGTTGCTGCATGAGCTGACTTCCAGCCAGGCGTCCTGGCCCGGCGCCCAGACCTCAAGGTCAACGCCCTTGGCCGCGCCGAAGCTGATGTCGCCGGTGCAGAGTTCGAGGATGCGGTAGGGGATGTTCAACGCCTGCAAAAGCCCCTCGGCGTTCTGTACCATCTTGTCCAGCTCGGCAAAGCTGGTCTCAGGCGTGGTGAACTTGTACATTTCGACTTTGTCGAACTGATGCCCGCGCTTGATGCCGCGCACATCACGTCCGGCGCTCATTTTCTCGCGGCGGAAGCAGGGGGTGTAGCCGACGTAGTTGAGCGGCAACTGGTCGGCGTCGAGGATTTCGTCGCGATGCAGGTTGGTGATGGCGACTTCGGCGGTGGGCAGCAGCCACACGTCATCGGCGACGTCGTGGTAGAGGTTTTCCTCGAATTTCGGCAGTTGTCCGGCGCCCATCAGCATGTCGCGTTTGACGACAAAGGGCAGGTAGACTTCGGTGTAGCCGTTCTGGCGGGTTTGCACATCCAACATCCAGAAGATCACCGCGCGCTGGAGCCGCGCGCCTGCGCCCTTGAGGACGTAGAAGCGGCTGCCGGAGAGCTTGACCCCGCGATCGAAGTCCAGAATGTCCAGAGCCGGGCCGAGATCCCAGTGGGGGAGGGGCGCAAAGTCCTCGGCGGCGAAATTGCGCCGTTCACCCCAGTGACGCACTACCACATTGGCCGACTCGTCCGGTCCCAGCGGGACGCTGTCGTGGGGAATATTAGGCAACCAGGATTGCTTTTCGTAGAGCGCGGCTTCGACCGCGCGCAATTGCTCTTCCAGCTCTGGCATACGCTGATTGACCGCGCGCATCTCCGCGATGCGCGCCTCGCGCGCCTCTTTGTCTTTCATCTGTCCAATCTCTTTGGAGACACGGTTGCGTTCCGCGCGGAGCGTCTCGACTTCTTGCAACAGCTCGCGGCGTTGAATATCCAGCGCGACGACTTCGTCTACGATGGCCGGGTTGTCGTTGCGTTTGCGCAGCGACTCACGTACGATGTCAGGATGATTGCGAACCAATTCGATGTCAAGCATGGCATGCCCCCTTGCACACAAAATTCCTTTTGGATGATTGTCGGTTTATAATCCCCGGAATTATGCCATCAACCCTGACTTTGTCCACCCGGTCAGGACACTCCCAGTAACCGTGTTTTTTCGTGGGCGGGTACCCCCGCCCGCGCAAAACCTTCCTTTAATTCCCCCGCTGTAGCGGGCTATTTTCAAGGGAGTCTTTATGTACACGAATTTAACAAACGTGGTAGAATCGAAAGGGTTCGATAAATCTTAAAACAAAATGGGTTTTGATATTTTTAGGAGGAAAGTAATGAAACGATTAACTTTGATCATAGTAGTTTTGTTATTGGCCCTGTCGTTGGCTTGCGGCGGCGGCAAGGCTACGCCCGAAAAGAGCGCCACCCCGGAAGGACAAGGGACTGCGAAAACCGTAGAGGCTACCGAAGCCCCGAAGAAGACCGAGAAGCCGACCGAAGAGGCCACCGAGAAGCCGACCGAGAAAGCAACCGAGTCGCCAAAAGGTCAACCGGCTGGCGGTGATAACGCTTTTCACATTGACTCCGGCGCCTTCGAAGAACTCGAAAGCTACCGCAGCGAGATGAACATTTCGTTCGCCCCCAAAGATGGCGACGAGGGTACGATTCACGTCATCCAGGAAGCGACCGTAGATCCGGCCGCTCAGCGTCTCGTGATGGATATCGCGGGAAGCTTCCCCGGCACCGAAGGGATGGAATCCATGACCGGCGGCGACTCTTTCGCGATCGAAGTTATCGTGATTGAGGATCAGCAATGGATCAATTTCGGCGGCATGTGGATGCAGACCTCTGCCGATTCTGACAGCGCTATGAATATGGATGATATGTCCGGACTTCAGGAGACCTTCATCAACCCTGACAACCTGAATTCCTTGTCCGAGGAAGAGGGCCTGAAGATGGTGGGCGAGGAAAAAGTCAACGGCATCAACACCAAGCACTACACCGCCGAATACGACTCTTTGTGGGGCGAACTCGGCATTAACAGCGAGGATATTGAGGAAGGCAGCGCCGATATCTGGGTTGCGGCGGAATCCGACTTGCCTCAGTTTGTCGTGAAGATGGAATTTAATGTCACAGGGAAACTTGACGTTGGCGATACCGGCGAGCAGGTGGATGGCACGATGACGTTGGATTTGGAAGTCACCGACATCAACCAGCCAATCACCATCGAAGCGCCGGAAGACGCAATCGGCGGCGGCTTGCCGGAAGATATTCCCGAATACCCGAACGGCAAAGATCTCAATGTATTGGGCGGCATGGTGATGTTCAGCACAGAGGACAGCGCAGATGACGTCACGGAATTCTACAGAGAGGAAATGGAGAAAGCCGGCTGGACCGCCGAAGAGGACACCTTCCTTGGCCCGTCCTGGAGCAAAGACGGTCGCACGGTCGAATTGATGATCACCGAAGACGATGCAACCAAAGAAACCAGCGTGGTTCTGATGATCACCGAGGGCGAAGAATAGTCTTCGTCGCGGGAACGCGCACTACTCTACACAATCGCAGGCCGGGAGCAATTCCCGGCCTGTTGTTTAATTCCCTATGGACTTTGAGCATTTGCTGTATTTAGCCAACCAGAACGGCCTGGACCACGTGGGCGTCGTCCCGGTCGGCCCTGCGCCGGGCTGGGAGCAATACCGGAATTGGACTGCTCAGGGATACGCCGGCGAGATGGCTTACCTCACCCGTCCGGACAGCATCGCTCGGCGGGCCGATCCCCGCGCCATTATGCCGGAGACGCAGTCGGTTCTGGTGGTTGCCGCCGCCTATGGCCGCGCGCCGCTTCCTGCTCTCGACCCGCAGCACGGGCGGGTGTCACGATACGCCTGGGGGCAGGATTACCACATCTGGCTGCGGCAAAGGCTCGAACATCTCGTGGGGCAAATTCGCCAGGAGGTAGGGGATTTCCCCTGCCGGTGTTACGTGGATACCGGCCCGGTGCTGGAGCGCGCCTGGGCGCAGTCCGCCGGGTTGGGCTGGCAAGGAAAAAACACCTGTCTGATCCATCCGCAGGCCGGTTCCTACCTGTTTTTGGGGGTGGCGTTGTTGGGAACGGCATTGTCTCCTGCGCCGCTGCGGGCGGTAGCTGTTGTGCCCTCCTGCGGCAGCTGCACGCGCTGTCTGGATGCATGTCCCACCCAGGCGCTCGTCGCCCCCGGCGTTTTGGATGCGCGGCGCTGCCTTTCTTATCTCACCATCGAAAATCGGGGCGCCATCCCGCCCGACTTGCGCCCGGCCCTGGGGAATTTCGTTTTTGGCTGCGATATTTGCCAGGACGCATGCCCGTGGAACAAAAAAGCCCTGGAAAAAAGCGCAGGCTCTTCTGAAGCATTCACAGAAGAGCCTGCGCAGCGTACCCTTGATTTGCCTTCGCTGCTGACGATGAGCGACGAAACGTTTCGCGCCCGTTTCCGCAGGACGCCGCTCTGGCGCGCGACCCCTGCGGGACTGGCGCGCAATGCCGCGGTTGTGCTGGGCAATCAGAGAAATCCCGCGACCCGTGAGGCTCTGGTCGAGGCGTCGCGCCAACACCCCAGCGCGGTGGTGCGTGACCATGCGTTGTGGGCGTTGTCACTGTTCCCCTGATATTTAGATAACTCCAAGCTCCTGCCCAATTTGTTGGAAAGTGTTCAGCACCTTTTGCAATTGTTCGTCAGTGTGAGTGGCGATGTAGCTGGTTCGCAGCAGCGACATATTGGAGGGCACTGCCGGCGGAATCACCACATTACTATAAACCCCCGCGTCAAAGAGCGTCTTCCAGAAGAAAATTGCTTTCTGATCCTCCCCGATGATGATCGGAACAACCGGCGTCTGGCTCGCGCCAATGTTGAATCCCATCCGCGTGTATTCCTGTCGCATGAAAGCGCCGATCTCGTTCAGACGCCGGATGCGCTCCGGTTCCTCTTCCATGACCTCTAGCGCTGCCATAGCCGCCGCTGCGTTGGCCGGAGGGATGCTGGCGCTAAAAATCATCGAGCGCGCGTGGTGTTGCAAATATTCGATAGTGCTCTTGTCGCCGGCGATAAATCCGCCCAACGAGGCGAAGGATTTGCTGAAGGTTCCCATAATCAAATCCACCGCGCCAGTGACGCCAAATTCGGCTGCTGTGCCGCGCCCGCCCCCCAGCACTCCGATCGAATGCGCATCGTCCACCATCAGCCGTGCGCCGTACTTCTGACAGATCGGAATGATGGCCGGCAGCGGCGCGATGTCGCCGCCCATGCTGTAAATCCCGTCTACGACCACCAGTTTGCCGGAGTCTTCGGGCAACGCAGCCAATACCCGTTCCAGCGCTTCCATATCGTTGTGCGGAAAGCGCTTCATCGTTCCTAACGAGAGTTGACATCCGTCAATGATGCTGGCGTGGTCGTCTTTGTCGGTGATGACAAAATCATCGCGTTGCACCAGCGCCGAAATCGTTCCAAGGTTCGTTTGATACCCTGTGCTGAAAATCAGAGCGGCTTCTTTTCCGACCCACCGGGCCAGGCGTTGCTCTAACTCCAGGTGCATTTCCAGCGTGCCGTTCAACAGCCGGGACCCGGTACAGCTGGTGCCGTACTTCTTAATTGCATCCAACGCCGCCTGCCGTACCTTGGGGTGGACGGTCAATCCAAGATAATTGTTGGAACCGATCATAATCAGCTGTTTGTCGCCGTAGAAAGACACCGTTCCCTCATTGTTGGTCAAGGGGATGAAATAGGGGTAAAGCCCGGTTGCCCGTGCGTCCCGCGCAGTGGTGTATTCCCTGCATTTTGTGAAAAGATCCATGATAATTCCCTCCAAGAGAAAGACCTGGCGGTCAAAAGATGCCTTCATTCTAAAAACGAAACGGCCTGTGTCAAGCGCTGACACAGGCCGCTGTTCGATAAGCCCGATTTAGCGTTGGAAAGAAGGACGCGGCGGCAAATCTGCCCAAAAGTCAGAATAGGGTGCGAGCGGTTGCTGCTGAGATGGCCGGGTACCCGACATAAGCATGGTCGTGGTCAACTGTACGCTCGCAATATTATTGTACGGCTCGCCCGACAGTTCATGGGTTTCTGTGACGCCGCCCAACGCATTTCCCGCGTTGACGGAATCTACCTGCACATAGATCCAGGTTCCCGCTGTTAAAGGCCATTCGCCGCGGCTGTAATCGGAAAGGTGATGGTTGTCATTAATATCCAGCGTCATCACTTCACCCGGCGCAATGGGTAACAAATCCGACCAGGTTGCCCAGGCGACGCCCGCATCCCCCAACTCTTCCCACGTTTGGTTCACGTGAGTGGGAGCGACATCGGGGTTAATGTAAGCGTCTATCCAGAATGGCTGTAGCGCCGGCGCGCTCCCGATGTTTTTGATTGCAACGGTGATATTGTCTGATGAGACAATAATATCCGCTACGATCAGGTCTGGGGCGTCGTATGTTGCACGGATGATCAAGGGCAAATAGATAGAACGTAGCGGCGCGAAATCATTGCCTCCATTTTCCTGTTCCTCTCCAGAATCCGGCGCGGTTTGCTGTGGCAGTCTGGCAGGTGGGCGCGGCGGCATTCCTGCCAAGGTTCTGAGATAATCACTGTTTGACATGCCCATAGTCTTTTTTGGCAACGGATGTTCCGGCATGGCATACATGGCGGCCGTTACTTGTGTGCTCGTAATATTGTTGTACGGCCCGCCTGTCAGTTCATGGGTTTCGGTGACGCCTCCGAAGCTATCCCCTAATGCTGAGGAGTCCACCTGGGCGTAAATTACCGTCCCAACCTCCAGAGGCCAGTCCACATAACTGAAACCTGGCACACCGGTATATGGTTCCGGGCTATAGAATTGATCGTTAACCTGCAAAGTCAATGACGCGCCAGGCACAAGCGATCCCGCAGTATCCATATAAACTGCCCAAACCATCCCTTCCCGCGCCACTTCTTGCCAGGATTGGTTGGGATGAGTAGGCGCCGGATTGGGATTCACATAGGCTTCCACCCATACTCCGCGTGTATCGAGCACCGGCGCAGCCCCGATGTTTTTAATCTCAATAATGACATCGTTGGCCGAGACTGTGAGATTTGAAACGATGAGATCCGGCGCATAGACCGTGCGAGCAATCATCGGTAAATAGATGCGGCTTGGTGGGCGCACAACGACCTGGACGTTGAAAGACATGGGGGTGACATCCGTTCCATCGCTGACTTGAACGATGATCGTTGTGGCTCCCACCATGTTCGCCAGCGGCGTCAGGCTCAGGGTGCGGTTGCCGTTGCTCCCTCCAAAGGCGATCTGGCTCACGGGAATGAGGCCGGGATTGGACGAACTCGCTGTCACAATGAGTTCGGATGCCGGCGTTTCTGCGTCAGAGACGGTGAAGGGCAGCGGGCCGGAACTGCTGTTCATAGCAATGGTCAATGCGCCGAGTGATGAGATGACCGGTGGGTCATTGACCGGCGTAATCCTGATCGCTACCGTTCCCGGAGTGCATTGCGCGGGGGTTCCGGTGTCACACACCTGGTAAACAAAGCTGTCGGTTGTGGTTTCCGAGCCATCGTGGGTGTAGCTGAAGGTGCCGTCTGTGTTGAGGGTCAATGTGCCGTTGGCCGGTCCCGTCACCAGTGCGATAGTCAACGAGGTCCTTGTAGTTTTATCGTCGCTGTCATTGTCGCGCACGCTGGCCGCGCCGCCGTCCAGCGTCGTGACTGTACCGCCTTCAGCCACCGTTGCGGCATCGTTGACGGCGACCGGCGGGAGATCTACTGCGGTGATGGTAATCGTGACGGTGGCCTGAGCGCAGGCGACGGGCGTTCCGGTGTCGCAGACCTGGTACACGAAGCTGTCGCTGGCAGTTCCCGGGCCAGTGTGGGTGTAGCTGAAGGTACCGTCGGAGTTGAGGATCAGCGCGCCGTTGGCGGGTGCGGTTACGAGTGTGACGGCCAGGTTGTTTGTGGCGGTTTCCTCGTCGCTGTCGTTATCGCGCACGCTGGTCGCGCCGGTGGTCAGCGCCGTGGCCGTGCCGCCCTCGGCGACCGTGATGGCGTCGCCGGCGGCGATGGGCGTGTCGTTGGTCGGCGTGATTACGATTGTTACTGTAGCCGGATCGCACAATGCCGGCGAACCGGTGTCGCAGGCCCGGTACACGAAGCTGTCGTTGGCGGTGGGTTCAGTTCCATCGTGGGTGTAGCTGAAGGTGCCGTCGGGGTTGAGAGTCAATGCGCCGTTGGCGGGCCCCGTCACCGGCGAAACGGTCAGGGTGTCGCCGTTGGGGTCGCTGTCGTTGTTCAGAACCGTGTTAAATCCGCCGTCCAGCGTAGTTGCGGTGCCCGCTTCTATTACATGCAGGCTATCGTCCAGCGCCGTCGGGGTAACGTTGGAAATCACCGTCACCGCATCGTCGGTGTTGTCCGCCGGTTGACTTTCCAACGGGGCGGCGAGGGTGGCCGTGTTGGTGAAACGGTAGCCGGCGCTCAATCCGGTCTGTACCGCCGCTGTCAGGGTGATGACCCCGCGCCCGCCGGCAGGGAAGTTGGCGGCATTCCAGACATACACTGGCGTTGTCTGAACCAGCGTGAGATTGGCGCCGCTGCTGGAGGTTCCCGAAATTGTCACTTCGGCGGGGATAAAATCGGTGATCACGGCGCTGGGGATCGCCAGGGGACCGGGATTGGTGAATATCAGCGTGTAGACGACCGTACCTCCCGGCGCCACTGTGCCGGGCGAACCATTCTTTTGCAGCGTCAGGTCAACGGGGGAATAAACGGTGGTCGTTTCGGTATCCGTGTTATTGGTGAGATTGGGATCCGGATCGGATGTGGAAGAAATTCCAGCCGTATTGCTTAGTTGAGCGCCAGCGCTCGGATTAACCAGCACAGTAAAAACAAGCGTCTGAGTTGCGCCGACAGGCAAATCGGCTGTCTCCCAATACAACACTTGCAGCACTTGCGTTGGACCAGATACTCCTGGGGGCGTAGAGACCATACTGCCAAAGGTGACATCGTCCGGTAAATAGTCGGCAATGATCACATCGTGCGCATCCGAGGGGCCGGTGTTGGTGTAGCGCAACGTATACGTCAGAACTGCGCCGAGAGCGACCGGGTCGGGCGAATCGGATTTGGAGATGCGCAGATCGGCCTGAGTCGTCACCGTCACCGTCGCCACGCTGCTGCGCGACATGAGCGCATTGCGGATGGTGGCTGTGTTGGTCAATGGACCGGCGGGCAGCGATGGCCCTAACGTTGTCTGATAACCCGCCTGCCGGTTGACCATGTCGGCGGGGACGGTGCCCAGTGTCCACGTCAGATAGGGTGGGGTGGTGGCATTGGCCCCGGTGCCCCAGATACTCCCGCCGACATAGGTTGCGCCCGTTGGGATTCTATCAACGAGTTGCACCGCAGTAGCATTGGCGCTTCCGCTGTTGCTGTACGTGAGCGTATAGGCAATCGGTCCGGCGCCGGCGTTGGCCGTGGTCGGCGCCGCTGACTTCAAAATATGCAGATCCACCGTCGGGGTGCGGGTTGGATCGGAATCGAGCATGACATCCCCAAATCGCAAAAGCTCGGAACTGGAGATATAGGCGGTGTTTTGGAGGGTGGTGCTTGGCGGCAGCGTGGGTTGGACTCGCACCGTAAAGTTCAGTGTGCCGGATGAACTGGCCGGCAGGGTGCTATCGAGCCAGCGAATATGCGTGACCGTGGGCGGCGGTGTGGCATTCCACGTCACCCCGTTGTCCCCCGAATACTGAATCTGGTCGCCGCCCGAGGCTGAACCGGCGACAAAAGTGGTGTAGGTTGGGACGGGGTCCATCACCAGCACGTTGGTGACGCTTGACGACGCCGAGAGATTTTGATAAGTCAACGTATACGTAATCAACCCATTGGGCGCAGAAACGGCCGGCGTGACGCTTTTTCCCAGCACCAGCGGCGAGACGTGAGTGACCACCATGTTTGAGGTGCGCGGGATATCGAGATCGCGATCCAACTGCGCGGAATTCAAGATATCGGACCCCGGCGGGGTGCTTCCGGGAACCTGCACGACGTAACGGATATATCCCGACGATCCGGGCGGCACAGTCCCTGGTGTTATGATCAGATTGGCGCCGCTGCGCCTGCCTATGTCTGCGTCTGCCGCGTCCGTCAGCGACAGCCAGCCTGCCCCCTGGTTGATCGCCATCGAGTTGGGGATGTAGGTAGTCAACGTGGGGATTGTGTTCGTGAACACCACGCCGGTGGCGTCCATCCCGCCGATACTTTGATACGAAAGCGTGTAAGTGATCAAATCCCCCTGGCTTACGACCACCGGGCCGGAATTCAGGAAGGTCATCTGCGGCGCTCTGACGACCGAGCGCACCTCGTTGCTAGGGTAGAATGAAGGGTCTAAGCCGTCTGAGATATAGCCGTGATTTTCGATCACCGTGCCGTTGGCCAGAAAATTCTTGACGCGCACTCTAAACGTCACATGCCCGCTGGCCCCAGGTTCGATTGAGGAGATCGTCCACTTTACCATACTGCTGCGCGGGTCGTATGAACCGCCATTTTGGGCCGACACAAAATTGACGTAGGCCACCGGCACGGCATCTTGAATTCTCACGTCAATCAGCTCTGCGGTTCCCCGGTTGATGTAGGTCAACTCATAGACCAACACATCCCCGGCTTCCACCGTGGTCTTGTCAACCGATTTCGTCAATTGTATATTGCTAATGTGGACCGTCGCATCGTCGCTGGGATTCAGGGAATCGCCGTAGACGGTGTCTTGCGCCAACGCTTGCGCGTAATTGACGCTGCGCGTGATGCCGGTGGTCACGGTGATTTCCGCTATAAAGGTCAACGTGAGATCCTGGTTGGCCGGCAGATCCCGGTTAAGATCCCAGTACAGGCGTCGCCCGTTCTGGGTCGGGTTGGGGCCGGGGCTGCCGTTAATGGTGGTGGAGCCTGCCACATAAGACCAGTTCAACGGCAGCGTGTCGCTGATGTCAATTTGGGTCAGCGCGACGTCGTAGGCGTGGGTGACGAGCGTAAACGTGCTCTGTCCGCCGGCCGTTGGCAACATCACCGGATCTGCGGATTTTTCCAGCGTCGCCGCCGGCTCCATCCAGTCCTCGTTGACGGGCAAGACGGTGTAGCCCAAATCCAGATAGGGGTCGCTGTACCCCGCCGACATGGATTCGCCCCAGGCAATGGCAAACTTGTCGGTCGCCCAAACGTGCATGCCGGTATTATCGTTGTCTGTATAATCGCGGATGCGTCGCTGATCCAGAGTATTCAGAGTAAAACTGCGATCCACAATCCCATCACATGGACCATAATCCACAAAAAACGTTGTATTATCGGCAACAGGGGCTATCCAAACCGGGGCGCCATTGGCCGTCAAATCGACCGATCCCGGCGCCCAGGACACATAGTAGTTTTTCGTCAAATATTGATTAGGGACGGGGGAGAATCCCCAGTCGAAGTTTGTATTAGAAGTATCTGCCGCCACCAAAACCCCGAAGAGGCCATCGGGTGAAGTGAGGCGCATTGAGGCAATTCCCCCGCTCGTTGTAGGAACATAGCTGCCCCGTTTGACGGAATAGGGAACGGTAGCCGTCATGAACTGATTGGAGGCAATTGAGAACGTAAAGCCGCCCGGAAATCCAACGTCAAAGGCTTGCACGTTAATGGGATAGTCGTTTGGGTTTGCGATGTAAATCTCGGTGGGATGGGGTTCGGAGGTATTATCGGCTGGCACCAGAACCGTATAGTCGGTGCCCCATTGCGGCTCAGGCAACAACGTATAAAAGCGTCCCTGGAACCCCGATGCGCTTGCCCCCGGGTCTGCGCCGGTCATCACCCCTACCTGAACCGGCTTGCTGGTGCGAATGGTGGCGCCGGCTTTGATTTCAATCTTGGGAGCGGCCCGGGAATTGATGAATCCCTCGCTGTAGTAGATGTCTCCCTGGTTCAGCACGAAACTGACTGTTTTTCCGGCGCCGTCGTCAATGGAAACGGTGGAGTCCTTTTCGAAGGCGGCTATTTGTAGGAAAACAAAACGCATGTCTCCGTATGTGCCTGCATCCCCACCGCCAAAAGTGTACAGATCCTCACCGACGGGTATATAGTAGAAATAGGTGCCGGCGTAAGTTTGCGCAGGGTAATTTTCCCAGGCATCCGCAATATAGGTGGAGCCATAGGGCCACATGGCGTGGGCCAGGGGGACCGGGCCGCCGATTGTGAAAATGCGATCCCGACCATCGTAACGGATTTGTGCAGGGTTGCGGGGATCAGAAGGCACGCATTGGTTTTTAGTTGGCCCCACGCCGGATGCAGCCGTGCTTTTGAATGACTGGATGCTGTTGGCGGCCAGGGTATAGACCTCTGTCGTTCCCTGAACCGGGTTGCGTATGTCAATCTCGTAGCCATCTTCCCAGTGGTCGTAATACACCACTTGCTCGTCGGCAGTGGCTACCAGCGTGACCACCGAACAAATGCACGACGAGAAGCTCGAATTTGTCCTGATCTGCCTGAAAGCATTCAGCACATGCTCTTCGTACCCAAGAACGTAGTAATCCTGATACCCGGTGGGGACTTGTGCGGCAATCTGTGAGGGGAGGAGCGCCGCCAACAACACACTGAACCATATCAGTATGCGTTTGCGGCAGATGTGGTTTCCATTGACCCAATATTGATTTGTGCGCATGATACTCTCCATTCAACACCTGGATCGGCTACCCGATCTCATCCAATAATCATTGCTCTTACGGTGTAGCCGTAGGAAAGGGGATGGGTGTTGGTCTGGGGGGCATACCGGTTGGCGTTGGCGGACGCGTGGTTGGCGGCGGCGTCTCTGTGGTTGGCGGCGGCGCTGCG
>DAOUFX010000420.1:0-14557 GCA_034429675.1 Anaerolineae bacterium
CGCCCGCGAAAAACCATCCGTTATATTTTTGATCAGATTCAACACAAAGTCAGGGCTGCAAGCCAACGTGTACATAACGCTCGACATCCTTTGAATTATTCGGTTCGCAAGCAACCCTGACGAAGAATCCACAAAACAGAGACGCCCCAGGCGGGGCGTCTCCACACATCTCATTACATCTGATAATCAAGCCGCCGGCGTGTTGACGCGCCGATCAGGCTAACGCACCCACTGCGCTTCCAGTTGTTTGTCCACACCCTTGTCCTGAACGGCCTGCAACCCCTCGTTGATGAGGCCCAACAGTTCGGTGTTGCCTTTCTGCACCAGAATGCCGTAGTATTCGTCAGTGAAAGGGTCGCCGACGATCTTGAGCTTGGCGCTGTATTCCTCGCGCTGGAGGGCGTAGTCTGCCGCCACCGGGGTATCGCAGACGAGGGCATCCAGACGACCGGCCACCAGGTCTTCAAAAGCCAGGCCAATCTCGTCGTACTCTTTGAGCGTGACGCCATCCATCTCCTGGACTGCAATGGCGCCGGTGGTGCCGA
This sequence comes from Anaerolineae bacterium, assembly GCA_034429675.1. Classification (GTDB taxonomy): domain Bacteria; phylum Chloroflexota; class Anaerolineae; order B4-G1; family SLSP01; genus JAKQHY01. The sequence continues at coordinate 546 of DAOUFX010000420.1, forward strand.
TCTGCGCGCCCACCGTTTGTCCCGACAAAGCGTCAGGGCCGGTGATATCGCTGGCGATGCCCACAACGACAATCTGCCCGGCGTTGATGTAGGGTGCGGAGAAATCAAACTCTTTCTGGCGCTCTTCGGTGATCGTCACCGAGGAGATCACGGCGTCGTACTCGCCGGCCGACAACCCGGCGAAGATGCCGTCCCACGCCACGTTTCGGAATTCGACCTCGAATCCGGCCTCTTTAGCGATGGCCTTCATCAAGTCAACGTCGTAGCCGACGATGTTCTTGTCGGCGTCCAAAAACTCCATCGGCGGCCAGGTCGCGTCGGCTGCGACAACGATCTTCTTGACCGTCGTCGCCTCAGTCGCAGCGACAGTGGCTTCGGTCGCCGCAACGGTAGCTTCTGGAGTTTTCGTCCCCCCGCAGCCTGCCAGCAAACTCGCCAGCATGGCTACAACCAAAACCAACAAACTGATTTTTCTGATTTTCATGTCTCTCCTCCTGAATCAAACCTTCAATTTCAATACAACGTGTTGCAAGACTTTGGCGGCGGCTCTTTACCCACGCCACAACCCAAAAGACGGTTAAAGCCGCTGTCGCCAGCCTTTTTTACGCAACATCCCTGATTATGGTTACATGTCGCCTAAAGTCAAGAGAAGATGTCCGTCGTCTGTCACTCATTCACAGTCCACAGACGCGCGCCATCAGTCCACCAGACGCGGTCGGCGCCATCTACGGCGATCTGGCAGGCGCCCTCCTCCGGCGGCGTCTCACCATCGGGAAGATACGGCACGTCCGCCGTCGCCCCACTCCGGACGCGGCTCACCAGGCTTGTGGAGCAGAACCACGCCGAGCCGTCGGCTTGCAACGCCGGCGAACTCGCCCGCAACGACGGCGTGGACTGGTACACCGTGTTCCACAGGCCGTCGCTGCTCAGGTGGAACAACGCCCGCTGCCCATAGCTTCCGCCGGAGGTGCGCCACAGTTCCACCCACAGGCCACCCTGACCGTCGAGATTGAGGTCAGAAACCACCTGGTAAGTGTTCCATTGGGGCAACGGAATCTGGATGAACGCCTGCGCTGCCGGGTCGTAGCGCGTCAGCGCAAAACGACCGCCGAGCCAGACGGCGCCGGCGCCGTCCACTTCGATATCGTAGACGCATTCCTCGACGGTATCGCGGGAACCGCTCCACGTCTCGCCGTTGAACCAGCGCGCGCCCTGGCCGCGCAAGGTCTCGTTGTAGGCGATGCAATCCCCCACCCAGACGTTGCCGAAGCTGTCCACCGCTGCATCGGTCAGCATGTGGCCGGGGATCGCGCGGTTTCCGACCGGGGCAAAGCCCAGGTCGGCGGCGGTCAGCGTCTCCCAGAGGCCGGTCTGCGGACTCAGATGGCGCAGCTCGTCGCGACCCGCCGCCAACCAGACGCCGCCCTGGGCATCGGCGACCACGTCGCCCCAGACGCCAAAGCGCGGCGTCGTGATTTCCCGCCCCTGTGCGTCGAGCGGGGCGGGAGCGGGCGGCTGCCAGCCCTGAGCTGCGCCGTAGCTCGTCCAGGTCGCGCCATCGTAGACGGCGATCGCCGCGCCGCCCTCAAGGATAACCCAGACGCGCCCGGCGGCGTCGGTTCCCAGGATGCGCTCGGCCGGCGTCGCCGACAACGTCACCCAGCTGCCGTCGTTGTAGACCAGGATGCCCTTCTCGGTAGCAAGCCAGAGCTGGCCCGACGGCGACGTCCACAGGTGGCGGATCGCCTGCGCCGGGACGCCATCCACCAACACGGGCAAGAACGGCAGCGGCGTTGGCGTCGGGCCGGGCGTGGAAGTAGGCGTCGGGGGCAGCGGCGTCGGCGTCGGGCGGGGCGTCGGCGTCGGGAAGGTTACCACTTGCAGGGCCTCCTCGGATTTCACCGTGAACATCATCCCGTCGCTGCGCCCAAAGACTTCGGGGAAGTACATCTCGTAAGCCGTCGCAGGCAACACATTGAACACACCCGGCACACTGGCGCGGATGTAGTAGCTCAACTGGTACGTGCCGCGCGGCAGATAAGACGCGAACATCGCCAGCTTCTCATCGCGCAACTCGGTGTGTTCGAACCACCAGCTACCATACCCCCACCGGTTCAGACTCTCACGCCGCATTTCCACGCCCTCGGCCATCATACTCGTCGTCTTCAAACTGACATCTACGGCCTCGCAGCCGGCAGGGAACGGGTCTTCGAGCACGACGTAGTACAGATTATCCTGCGCCACAATCGTGAGGTTGACGCGGATCACGTCGCCCACCCACCCCTCGCCCGGCGCGGCGTTGGGATGCACCGTGACCGGCTCGTAGCGCCGCGCGATGCTGATACCGCGGTCCAGGGCGGGAATTTGCTCGGTGGGCAGGAAGTAGCGCAGATAGGCCGTGTAGTAAAGCTGCCCCTTGCCGGTCTGATTCTCCCCTGGCTCCTGGCGCTCGATGATCAGACGATTGGCCTCATCGGCCAGCAGTTTGGCCACCGCGACCTCGATTTCGTTGGTTTCCGTCAGCGTGCCGGCGCTCACCACGCCCTCATCCAGGCGCTTGTTGTTGAGATACACCTGGTAATTGAAATCGCCTTCCATCTCGCCGCTGGCGCGCATGTATTCCGTCAACGCCAGCAAAGCCCAGGCGGTGGTGTTGGTGGACTCCCAATAGGGACGGAATCCCGAAGCCGTGGAGTCAAGCTGCCGCGTCTCCATCAACCAGCGAACGGCGTTGGGCAGAAGCGGTTCCGTGGGGCGCAGCCGCGACAGCGCCCACACTACGATGGCCGTAGTGCGCACGTCGGTGTTCATATTCCAGTAGTCGTAACGGCTCTCCTCCCAATGTGCGCCGGTGGCGCTCATCACCGACTCGCCGGCGAGATTGATGAGCAACGTCTGGGTGCGCGTGTTGTCCGGCTTGTCCAGCAACGCCAGCGCCATAGCCAGCGTCGCCTGCCCGTAGCGATCAAGGAGACGCCGGTTATCGAACAACGAAATGCCCCAGCTCAAAACGTTGTAATCCGATCCCGCATTGAACATCACCTTGTACTCTGCCAGCACGTACAATTGATACGCCATCCGGTTGGCCTCCCAGTGGTATTTCACCGATTCCGTCGAGGGCAAGGCAGGACGCAAATAAGTCGCAGCCTTGTGGATGACCGATTCTTCCACGGTGAACCCGGCGCGACGCGCTTCCAGCAACCCCTGCAAGGCATAGCTGGTGATGTATGGATCGCTCCGCACGGCGCCGGGCCACCAGCCCCACCCGCCGTCGTAACGCTGCGCCGAATACAACCGCTGCAACGCCACCCCGACACGCTCGGCGAGCGCCTGGCGCAACTCCGGGCTGGCAGCTTTCATCTCGGCGAGCGCCTGGTAGGTCATCACATTGGGCAAGAAGCGGCTGACGGTCTGCTCGATGCACTCATAAGGGTAGTGTTCGAGATAATCCAGCGAATCCTGCAAGCCCGCCGTCAGCGAGCCGTTGAGCTTCAGCAGCAGCTCGCCCTGGGTCGAATCGTACTTCTCCGGCAGATAGATCAACTCCTGGCGGATGCCGGCCTCGGACAGCTGGCCGGACGTCGCCACCACCTCCGGCGTCGTCGGGCGGTACACCGGGAGCTTGTCCTCGCGCCCATCGTAATAGTCGCCGGAGCGCGCTTCCATCTTAATGCGCACCAGATCGCCGGCGGCGGGATCGCTCACCGCTTCCACCGCCACCGGCCAGATCACCTTCGTCTTGCCGCCGGCGGGGACCTCCACGGTCTGCTGCGAGTTGCCGTCCAGTTTCAGGCCGGGCGCCGTGAGCGTCACCTGGACACGGCGCGCTTCGGGGGTGTTGTTGTGCACGATCGTGGCGATCTCGACGCGGTCGCCGATCACCAGGAAGCGCGGGATCACCGCGCGCACCAGCAAATCGAGCGTACTGAGGATGTCCAGCTCACCGACGCCGACGCGCATATCGGGCGTGACGCCCCGCGCCTGCATCCGCCAGGTCGTCAGGTTGTCGGGCAGCGTCACCTCAACGTGGGCGCGACCGTCGGCGCCGGTGCGGATGTCCGGTTCCCAGTAGGCCGTATCCTTGAAATTGGTGCGGACAAAGCCGCCCTCGCCGCCGCTGCCGCCGCCCTTCGCGCCGGGGATCAGATCGCGGGTGTACTTCTCCATCGCGATCACCAGCGGGACGCTCGTGCGCACCTGCAAGCCGCGCTCGCTCCAGAAGCGCTGCAAAAGCGTCGGGCCGGGGTCGTCGGCCAGCGCCAGCACGGCCAGATCGGCCAGTCGCAACGAAAGCTCCGTCTGCACCGGGCGGCTCAGCGAATCCGTCACCATCACGTCGAACTTGGCCGTCTCGCGCGGGCGGTAGTACCCACCCTCCGTCATCAGCTGGTCGGACGTGATGGCGATATTCAACTGCTTCCGGCTGACCTCCACCGGTAACTTGATCAATCCCATTTTGAAGGAAGCCAGCGCCTCGGAGTCCCGCCCGCCGCCCTGCATCAACACCACCGACACAAAAATGTTGGGGATGTGCGCCTCGACGATGGGAACGCGCACCAGTTCGCTGTTGCTCTGCAAAGCGACCACGCGTGTTTCAAGAATGTGGCCGCGCTCGATCGTCACCAGCGCGTAAACCGGCGCGGCAGCAGAGGCTTCGTAAGGCGAAGGGATCAACACCTCGGCCACGTCGCCCACGCTGTATTCGTCCTTGTCGGCGATCAGTTCGATGCGATAGTTGCTCTCCTGACGCCAGAAGGCGCGCCCGCCGCCCCACACCCACAGGTAGCTGGCGCTGCGAATCTCGTTGCCGTACTGGTCGCTGCCGCGAACGCTGATGCGATAGCTGCCCGACTTGGGCGGCGTGACCACGGTCGTGGCCTTGCCGTTGGCGCCGGTGGTCACGGTCGTCGTGTAGATGGGAACGTCCTCGACGGTCCACGTCCAGTAGAAACCGCCGTCGTCGTCCTGGCGGCGCACACTGTACCAGCGATGCTCCAGGAAGGTCACTTCCAGCGAGTTGCCGCTCACCGGGGCGCTGTCCCAATCCACCGTCAGGATGTCCACCGTCGTCTCCGTGTTGGCTTTGGCGACGCGGTTGCGCGGCGCGACCCCGATGTAGTACGCGCCCTTGTGCACCACAGCGACGGCGCGGCTGCTCACAGCCTGCCCGTTGATGTCGGTGACGGTGGCTTCAAGGATAAATTGCCGGCTATTGATCTCCTCGCTGATGTCGGCGGGCGTCTGGAAGACCGCCTGGCCTTCGGAATCGGTTTTCGTCATTCCCGACGCGATGCGGCGGTCGCGGCCCCCGTAGCTCTCGTCGTAGCGGTAGGCGGCGTAGTCGTTCCAGCTGTAGCGCGGGCACGCGCCCGCGCTGGCCGGGCAATCGTAGACAAAGTCGAACCCGGCGCTCAGCACGTTCCACTGCACGCCGGCGCCGGCGACCGGCCCGCCGAAGTAGTAGCTGGCGTCAATGGCGGCGGACATCGTCTCGCCGTTGATGTAATCGTCGCGGTCGGCGATCACCTCCACCTGGTACTCCGGCTTGCTGTATTCGAGCACCCGGAAGGTCACGCTGGCCTCGTCCATGTACAAGGCGTATGTCCCCAGCGCGGCGTTCTCGTCCAACTGGAACTCGCCGTTGAAGGTACCCCAGTCGTTGAGTTGGAAATCGCCGTTGAACACCGTCTTGCCCTGCGGGTCGGTCACGATGACTTGGCGCGACTTTACGGCGCCGGGCACCGAGTAGAACGCATCGTCGTCGGCGCGCAGAATGCCCTTGAAATACACCGGCTGCCCCGGACGATACAGCGGACGGTCGGTGTAGAGGTAGCCGTAATAGCCATGCAGCCTGTAATCCGCCGCCATGCCAAAGTTCCAGGGCTGGATGCCGCTGTCCCAATTGTTGTAGGCGACGGCGAAATTGTCCGCGCCCGGTTCGCCGGCTACGACAAAGTAAGGATCGTAGAGATCGGTGAGGTGCAGATTGCGCGCCACCACCAGACCGTCGCGATCGGTGGTCCCGGTATAGTGCGCGCGGTCGTAATGCGTATAAAAACCCAGAGGTACCCCGGCAACCGGCGCGCCGGTCGCCAGATCGGTGGCCCAGGCCAACGCCTCGCTGTGAGTCTGTTTGAGCGTCAGGTTGAGGCGCGTGCGGATAAAGACGTAACGGCGCGAATAATAGTAAGAATACGTCTCCCTGGCCGCCTCCGGAGCGTCAATCTCGACAAAGTAGACGCCCGGCGGCAGCGCCGCGCCATCCGGGCCGGTCATCGTCACCGGCGCCAGATAGCTTTTGTTGCGCAGCGCGTCAATGGGGATAGTCCAGGCGCGCACCAGATCGGCTTCGGCGGGACGATACGCCTCTTTCTGATCGTAATTGGCGTACGCCTGCCACCACATCCATAGCTCCGGCGCAAAACGGTAAAGGCTCACATTCAACTGCGAGACGTTGCGGTAGCCGGCAAACAACACCGTCTCGCTGTACGCATCGTACAGCCCCAGCTGCGAATCCGTGTTCCACAGCACGTAAGCGGGGCGGTCGCCGGTGGTGAAACTCAACTCGGCGCCAGCGGCCACCACCATCCCGTAACGGTCGGGCGCGCCGGGCTTCAGGCGGACGGTGTAGGTCGCGCCGGGCATCCGGTTGAATTGGATGCTCAAGCTCGTATTCTGATCCCGCCACGAATAACCTGCGTCGGGCACCGGCGGGTCAATGGAGATGTAATCGGGGAAAACCTTGCTATCCATCGGGCTGGCGAACACAAAAGCGACGCCCCCCGCATCATCCACGTTCTGAGAACGCTCAAGCACGCGCGAACTCACCAGCCCCGCGTCCAAAATCGTGTAAAAATCCGAGCGCACGCCCTGAAGCAAGCGCCCGGCCGGATCGTCCCGGCGGTCGCGGGCGTAGGGGAACAGCGTATCCGTGCTGGTCAGCTCCGCGGTCGCCAGGAGATTGCGCGCAAACGGGATGCTGGGCGTGAAAACCATCGTCTCCGTTTGCGTGACATAATCGCCGCCGCTCCACCCGAAGACGCCGGGAACAGGCTCGTCACCGATGCGCAGCGAGAACGCCGATTCAACCGAAGCGTGATCCATCGGCTGGTTGAAGGTGATGCGCACCACGGCCTGCGGCGCAACGTGTCGCGTCGAGGGCTGCGGCCAGATCCCGTGCACGACGGGACGCATCGTGGTAAAAGTCCAGGTATACGGCTGATCCATCACCGTGCCGAGCGTGTCCTGCAAGCCGCCGGCGACGCGCGCGGTGTAAGTGGTGGCCGGATTCAAGCACGTGGCCGGCTCGAAGCGGTAGATGAAGGTGTTGAGCCATTCGCCGGTACCCGCCACCGGCGGATCGAAGCTTAGCGGGTCGGGCAAATCGTCCTGCTTTTCGATGGCCGTCAGCCCGACCACCGGGCGGTCGAAAACGACCATGACCGCGCTCTGCAGGCTGATCTCGGAGCTGCCGGAGACGGGCTGCACCTCGGTGATGCTCAAATAACCGACCGTGCTGAAATCGAAGAAAACCGGGTCGGCCAGCTGTGTGCCGGAGGCGTTCTTGGCGCTCCCCTTGACCGTGACGCTGTACACCGTGCCGCGCGACAGAGCCGAAACCGGCTTGAACGTCAGCGTGCGATCGTCGCGCCAATCCAACGCGCCCTTGACCTGCGGCTCGATGGCGAACGCCGCCTCGACGCTCTTGCGGTCCATCGGCTGATCGAACGTCAGCGCGACCTCGCCTTCCAACGGCTGCGTCTCACCGGCCGCCGGGCTATGCGCCAGCAACGCCGGCGCGGGCAGCGGCAGCTTCGCATATGGGCTGCACGCCGCCAACGCCAGCAAAAGTCCTAACCACCAAAACCGCCTGAATTTTTTCATTTTTGTCCCTCCGATTTAATTTAGAGATGGAAACCGGTAATAACTTGTTTGATAAAAACATATTGTGTGTGACAGTTTGGGAAAACCCGATCGTACTTCTCCTGCAAATCCTTGTCTATTGCCGGCGTCCGCAACATCAGGCGCGACCAACCCTCCTGCGCATCTCGCCACACGACTTCGTATTGCTCATTCAGCGCTTCAAGACGCCCGACGGAATCCGTATCGGGTAACTGGACGAACAAATTCGGTCGGAAGCCACAACTCAAGTAGAAAGGCTCTGCCTCTCCCAACGCGCCAAGAATGAGCGTATCCAGACCAAACGCCCTGGCCTGCACTTCCACTTCTCGCAGCATCGCCGAGCCGATCCCCATCCGGCGGCAATCTTCAGCGACCGCAACCGGGCCAACCAAGACGTGATCGCCCTCAATGCTCGCAAGAACACATCCGCAAACCCGGTCATCTTTTTCGGCAAAAACCAAAAGCGTGGGCGTCTTAGTAAACTGCTCCGTGTAATACTGCAACGTATGCTTGCCCACCGGCAAATCCAAGATCGGAGCCGCAAAATTCCAAACTCGATCTAGCTGCTCCACCGTTTTCACCGGCTGCACAGAAAAATTCGACATAAGCTCTTCCATATTATTCCCTACTCCTGCACCCTGATCTGCACCGCGTTGCTCTCCACCTGCCGTCCCTGCGCGTCCACGCCCACGGCATAGAAAACGTGGTCGCCCGGCTCCAATATCCAGGTGATGCGATACGGCGCCGCGGACAATTGCGCCAGTTCCACGGGCGCGGCGTCGCCGGTGCGCCGGTAGAGCGTGACGCCGGTAAGCGCCTCGGAGGTCTCGGCGGAAATCACGATGCGCTGCGAGGCGAGCGGCACGGAACGGTCAATGCGATACACCGCGCCGTTGTCGGGGCCGGTGAGCAGCAAGGAGGGCCTCGCGCCAACCGGGAAACCGGCAGTCGCGCCGCCGGGCGACGGCAAAGCGGCAACGTCCGTTATCAGCGTGGAATCATCCACCTGCGACAGCGACGGGTCACTGACTACGCGAAGAGATGCGAGCGCCGGCAGGTTGTGCTCGCGCGCCCACGCCTGCGCTTCGGGCGGGACGGCGATGTAGACCTGGTCGCCGACCCGTTGGTGAACGTCGCACGTCTCCGTCGGCTCGGTCCCCGCAATGAACAGCTCGGTGACGCGATGCGGGCAGTCCGGCCCCGGCAACTTGCCGGACAACGCGCAGACTTCCACGTCCACCAACCCGTCCGGGCGGACGAAAGGCCGGGCGGGCCGGCCCTTCAACGCCGCTTCCATCAGGTCGCGCCAGACCGGGGCGGCGCCATCCACGCCGGAAACCTCGCGCATTGGGCGGTTGTCGGCATTGCCGGCCCACACGCCCACCACCAGTTCGGGCGTGTAGCCCACCGTCCAGTTGTCGCGGAAATTGGTCGTCGTGCCGGTTTTGACGGCGGCCTGGCGCGGGCCTTCCGGGGCGGACGGCAACTTGAGCACGCTCTCCTCGCCAAAGGTGGGCACGCGGGCCAGGTCGTCGCTGAGGACGTCGGTGATGAGATAGGCCACCCGCTCGTCCAGCGCCTGCTCCCCCAGGCCCGGCTCCGGCGCCCAGAGGACGGCGCCGGTCGCGTCTTCCACGCGCAGGACGGACACGGGCTGCACGCGCCGACCGCCGTTGGCGAACGCCGCATAAGCCGCCGTCAGCTCCAACAGACGCACCTCGCCGCCGCCCAACGTGACCGAAAGGCCCAGGCGGTCGAGATCGTCGAACGTGGTGATACCCAGCCGCCGCGTCAGGGTCGTCATCGTCTCGATGCCAATCGTGTCCAACACCTTGACCGCGAGCAAATTATAAGAGGAAGCGAGCGCCTCGCGCAGGCGCACCGGGCCGCGAAAAGCCAGGTCGTAATTGAGCGGCACGTAGGGGGTGCCCTCGCGCGTCGTAAACGACGTGCGCACGTCCCACAACATCGTCGCCGGGGTGAACGGCTGTTCCAGCGTGGCCGGATCGAAGGCGGCGGCGTAGGTAAACGGCTTAAGCGCCGATCCCGGCTGGCGCAACGCCGTCGCCCCGTTGACCGCGCCGTCAATCTCCGCCGAGAAATAATCGGGGCTGCCCACCATCGCCAGTACCTCACCGGTCCAGGGATCGAGCGCCACCACCGCCGCATTGTGGACTTCGTGCCCGCCCGGCGGGCAATCGGGTTCGTAGTAACACACCGCCAGCAACTCCAGCCGCCGGCGGATGCTGTCGCGCGCCGTCTCGTTCAGGTCGAGGTCGAGCGTGGTGTAAATATTCAGGCCGCCGGCGGCCAACCGGTCGAGGCCCAGCTCACGCTCCAACAAACCGCGCACGTACATCACAAAATGGGGGGCGTAAATCGCAAACGGCGCCGAAGCGAACGCCAGGCGCTCCTCGCGCGCCAGACGCGCCTGATCTTCGGTGATATAACCCTGCTTGACCATCAATCCCAGCACCACGGCCTGGCGCTCTTTGGCCGCATCCATGTTCTCCAGCGGGTTGTACAGGGCCGGCGTCTGAGCCAGGCCGGCGATCATGGCGCATTCGGCCAGGTCCAAATCGCGCACGCGCTTGCCGAAGTACGACTGAGCCGCCGCCTCGACGCCATAAGCCATGTTGCCGTAGTACGTTTCATTGAGATAAAGCGTCAGAATCTCGTCTTTGGAATAGCGGCGCGTCACGCGCAGCGCCAGCGCCAGCTCGCGCAGCTTGCGGCGCAACGTGCGCGACGCGCGTTCTTCGGGCGAGAAAAGCAAAATGCGCACCACCTGCTGCGTGATCGTGCTGCCGCCCGCCAATACCTCGCCGCCCTGCACGTTGATCCAGACCGAGCGCACGATGCCGCGCATGTCCATGCCGGGGTTTTCATAAAAGGAGGCGTCTTCAGTGGCGATGGTAGCCCAACGCAACGCCAGGGGAATCTCGTCCAGCGAGACCGGGGTGTGGCTGCCGGTGTACGGCGGCGGCATCTCGTACAACAACCGCCCATAGCGGTCATAGATCTTGCTGCTAGGCGCCGTGGTATACGCTTGCAAGTCATCCGGGGAAGGCAGACCGGCAAAAAGCCAGTAGAAGATACTCCAGACTGAAATCAGAAAGAGGCCCGCCAGGGCTACTCGAACTCTTCTGCGTCGCATGCCCTCCATTATCTCCAAAACAACGATCATGCAACTACACGCAGGGAAAGGACAACGCAATCACAATACCGGGGGGTGGGATGCGATTGTCAATCCGGCAGATCCCGCCGACGCTCCAGACGAGCGTCGAAACCATCGTCAATCCCAGGCCCATGCCGGCCACCTCGCCGGTGAAGTGCTTTTCGGCCTGATAGTAGGGCGTCCACACCTGCGCCAATTGCTCCGGCGAAAGCGTCATCCCGTTATCGCTGACCCGCAGCGTGACGTAGCCGGGCTCTTTGCACGAAAGCGCGACCTCCACCTCCGGGGCGTGCTGCGGGTGAAACTTACGCGCATTCTCCAACAATTCCGACAGGATGAGCAACATCGCTTGGCGCGGCAACACAACCTGCGCGTCCGGCGCACAGCTCCCGCCGCCGACGAACCGCACCGCCTCCAGCTCTAAATCTATGGCAATCGTTGTCACCAACGTGGGCAAATCCGCAACGTTGAACCGCTCCCCGCTCCGGGTGACCAACGGCAAAGTGCGTGTGTAGTGAATGATCTGCGCGATCTCGTGGCGCAGGCGCCGGGCGCCCTGAAGCGCCATCTCGAAAAGCACTGCAATGTCGGAGTTCTGCATTTCCGTGCGATAGTACTTCGCCAGCAAATCGAGGTTGCCCACAATATGCACCAGTGGGGTCAGCAACTTGTGCGTGATGCTGGCGTTGAAACTGCGCATGTCGCGCAGCGTGTTCATCTTATCCGTGACATCGCGCACGCGCACCGTCCCGGCCATCCCCGGACCGGAAGGCAGATTCAGAACGTCCACTTGCAGCCAGAAAGTACGGGAATTGGCCGTCTCGGGGTGAACCAGATAGCGCGGCACGTTGCCCAACGTCGGTTGCGGCCACACCGCCCAGGCCGAGTCGGGTTCGCAGCGATAATGCTGTTGAGCCAGCGCCCGGAACGGCAACGCGATCTCGGCAGAGTCGTCCACGTCCAGGCCAAAGTAGAAACGCGCCTGTGGATTGGCATAAAGGATACGATCGTCGGCATCCACAATCAGATACCCCTCGTCGGCGTTGTCCACCACCCAGCGGAAGCGCACCCGCTCGACCAACAACAGACGATAGCGGTTCAGACGCATAATGCTGCGCACCCGCGCCTTCAGTTCGACCCGGTCGAACGGCTTGACGATGAAATCGTCGGCGCCGGCCTCCATGCCTTTCAGACGCGCGTCACGCTCGGACATGGAAGTCAGCATAATGATGGGGACCTCGGCCAGGATTTTGTGGGCGCGCAGCCGCTGACAGACCTCGTACCCGTCCATTCCCGGCATCATCACATCCAGGAGAATCAAATCGGGCACCAGCTTGACGGCCCTGGACAGCCCCTCGGAGCCATCTTCGGCGAATACCAGGCGATAATCTTCATCGCGCAAAAGAACTTCCAGCGTCCGCCGCGCGATCTCCTGATCATCCACGATAAGGATTGTACCTAAATTGCCCACGGCTCCTCTCCAAGAGAGTTACAAGTTGCCAAGTTGCAAGTTACCAAGTTGGCGGTCAAAACAGTTGGCGCGCCAATCAACCTGGGATATTTTCGCGGGTGAGGTATCACCTGCGAAAATATCTTTCGGTTTCCTGTCCCAAAAAACTCTGTGTTCTCCGCGTCTCCGTGGTGAAAACTCAAGGTCGAGCAGGGCTGCCGTCAGGCCAACGGGCCTGCGTCCACCACTCGACTTCGTCTTTGGGGGGATATTGAGCGGCCAGCTCTTCGTCCAGATCAATGCCCAGACCGGGCCGGTTGTTGGGGTACATGTACCCATTGCGCACTTCGGGCAATCCGGGGAACATGGCATAGACGTGCTCCGGGAACCGGCACCACTCCTGAATGCCAAAATTGGGCGACCACACATCCAGGTGCAAATTCGCGGCGTGCCCCACCGGCGACGTATCTCCCGGCCCATGCCACGCCGTCTTGACGCCATACATGTTGGCAAAAAGCGCCACCGCGCGCGCCGGGGTGATTCCGCCCATCTGGCTGACGTGCATCCGCGCGAAATCAATCAAGCGCTCTTCGATCAAAGGTTGCCATTCGTGCGGGCTGTTGAACAGTTCTCCCATTGCGATACGGGTGGCGCACTGCTGGCGGATGTGGCGGAAGAAAGCGATGTCCTCGGGCGCCAGCGCATCCTCGAGGAAGAACAAGTTAAACCGTTCCACGTCCTTCGCAAAACGCACGGCGTCTATCGGCTGCAAACGTTCGTGGACGTCGTGGAGCAATTCCACCTCATCGCCCACCTCCTGGCGGACGTGCTCCATCATCTGCAACATCGAACGGCAGTAGGCGCGCGGGTCGTAGTAGGCGCCATCAAGCGCCCCCTCCGGCTTGAGCATGCCTGCCGGTTTCCCGCCGTATCCGCCCATCTGAACGCGCACGTAACGATACCCCTCCGCCATAAACTTCTTGACGGCTTCGCAGACCTCCTCAGGCGCGCGCCCGTCGGCGTGGACGTAGACCGCCGCCGCCTCGCGACACTTGCCGCCGAGTAAGTCGTAGACGGGCATCCCGGCCATCTTGCCCTTGATGTCCCAAAGCGCCTGATCTATCCCTGAAATAGCATTGTTGAGCACCGGGCCGTTGCGCCAATACCCGTGGACCATCGCCATCTGCCAGAAGTCTTCGATACGTTCCACATCGCGGCCAAGCGCGAAGGGCTTGATATGCTTCTCGATGGCAGCCACCACCGCGTGGTAGCGCTGCGTGAACGTCGCACAGCCCAGCCCATAGAGCCCGGGCTCGGACGTGAGCACCTTGACAATCACCAACCGCGATCCGGCTGGCTGCGTTACAATCGTTTTCACGCCTCGGATGGTAACGGGTTTTAGCATAGCAAGCTCCCTTGAAAATAACCCGCTAAAGCGGGGGAATTAAAGGTAGGTTTTTCGCGGGCGGGGGTACCCGCCCG
>DAOUFX010000421.1:0-9130 GCA_034429675.1 Anaerolineae bacterium
CAAGCGGGGACTCCCGCTTGAAAAACACACTTCCTTCACTTCTTTATTGGTGAACAAAGATTATACGCGAGTGCAGATAGAAGGCAACTTTATGAAAACACGCTATAATGCGCCCGTTATGTTCACGCAATGGCGCATGAAGTTACGATTGGTTTTAGAGCAACGTTGCAATGATGGCGCAGCTGCGCTTGTTTTTCTGGGCGCGTGGTTCCTGTATGCGTTGACTGCCGCGCCCGGCACAATTTTCGGCGATCCTTCGGAATACCAGTTTATTCCGGCTGTCTGGGGAATTGCCCATCCGCCGGGGTACGCATTCTACACCTTGTTGGCCGGCGCCTGGCAACGACTCTTCCCGCTGGGAAGTGTCGCCTATCGGACCAATTTACTGGCCGGCGCCGTCGGCGCATGGGCCGTGAGCCGGGTGTTTTTGCTGGTGTTGGACTTTGCGGGATTCCGTGGCGTGAACAAGGCCTCTTCCGGCGCAAAAGTGGATATTCCCCCTGCATTGACCTGGCCTCTCGCCGTCGTCGCTGCGTTACTGGCGGCGTTGTCGCTGGCGGTTTCGGCGGATTTCTGGCAGCACAGTATCCACGCTAACGCGCATATTGTCAGCGCCGCTCTGACTCTGACTCAGCTTTGGCTCCTGGTTCGTTGGCTGCGGTCTGTGGGTGAGGGCTGTGCGCGCGATCGCTGGCTGTTTGCGCTGGCCTTTTTCTGCGGGATCGGCGTGACGCATCACCCGATCACGGTTTTCGGCCTCCCGGCCTACGCTGTTGCGATCATGGCCACGCGCCCCCGGCTTCCGGTTCAGCCGAAGACGCTGCTGCCTTTTGTGTTGTGCGGCTTGCTCGGATTGACGCCCTGGCTGTATTTCCCCTTGCGGAGCGCTCACGTTCCCTTTGGTCCGACGGATATGGGAACGTGGGCGGGCTTCTTACGTCACGCTACGGCGCAGGGCCTGCGAGTCAACCTGTTCCATTTCGGGTGGGCCGATCAGTGGGATCGTCTGTGCGTGTTCTGGACACTGTTGCGCTTGCAATATGCCTGGCCTCTGTTAGGATTGCTGGGAATTGGCGGTGTTTGGCTGGCGCGACGTTATCCGCGGTACGCAGTGCTGTGGGGGCTGTTCCTGCTTGGGCACCTGGTTTTTACGCTCAATTCTGTGCAGGATGTGATGGCCTATCTGTTGCATGCTTTTGGCGCATTGGCCGTCCTGATCGGCGCCGGCGCATTGGCGGTGATAGAGTTCCTCGCCGCTCTTCAGAAACGGCTTGCTTTATCCTTCAGATTAGCCGCTTTCTGCGCAGCGCTTCTGCTCTTGCTGCCTTTGGGGATGTTGATCCACAACGCTTCCCGCGTCTCGTTGCGCGATTGGAACGCCGCGGATGCCTTTGTGCAACGCTTGCAGGCGCGGTTCCAGGGACGCGGCGAAACGGCGTCGCTGGCCTCCGATTGGGAGCACCTTACACCCTATTACTATCACACCTACGTCGAAGGGATGCCTGTAGACGAGTCCGATTTCCGCGCGCTTTATGTCTCCGGCTCGCTTTCCTGGGCCGATGCCGTTTTTGGCAGTTTATCACGCGGCCCGGTGTATCTCTCGAATTACCGGCGCGATATTCGCGATCTGGGTTTTCGCCTGCGCCCCGAAGGCGACCTGTGGCGTGTGCTCGAACCGCCTGCTCTGGAGCCGGTCGCTCCGCAGGCGGCGCTTGACCAGGTCTGGGCGGACGGTCGTCTGGAACTGTTGGGGTATGATTTGCCCGTCACCACAGTTCCGCAAGGTGGAATGGTTACGCTGACTTTGTACGCGCGCGTGGTCGAGACTCAAACCGCCATCCTGATGCCCTACGCGCGCTTGGGCGCCATCGAACAGCGCTGGACGACGGACAGCCGCCATCTGACGCCGGACTGGCGACCGGGAGAGATCATCGTCGAACAGTATGAGATTTTTGCGCCGTTCACGCTTACGCCGGGGACATACCCGCTCGTATTGGGCTACACCGATATGACCGCCGGCGTTCCCACGTTGCCCTGGAGCGACGGCGCCGCGTACCTCGACCTGGGGATGATCACGGTGACGGCGGCGCCGTCCGCTGTGCGTGAGGCGCGCGTCCTGTCGCGTGCGTTGACCAATGTCGGCAATGATGTGGCGTTGTTGGCGGCGCGCGCGCGATCCGGCTGGCAGAGTCGCCGGGGTTTGTGGGAGACTCCCCTGACGGTTAGCGCCGGCGACCCTTTACATTTGACGTTGAGCTGGCAGGTGCTGTCCCGCCCGCGAACCGGTTATACCGTCTTCATCCATTTGATTGACGCCGGCGGCGCGCCGTGGTTGGGCCACGACTATACCCCGTTGGGAGGCGCTTTCCCGTCGTATTTGTGGTTCCCTAAATGGTTGGAGGGGCAACAGGTGATAGACCCTTACCGGTTGGTCGTGCCGGAAACGACGCCGCCAGGGCAATACTGGCTCGAAGTGGGGATGTACGAGATGGGCAGCATTCGGCGAATTCCCCAATTCAATTTTGAAGGTACAATGGTGGGTGATCGCTTCATTTTAGGCCCGGTCACAGTAACACCATAGAAACGAATATTGGCCGTTAGCCTTTAGCCTTTAGTTTTTAGCCAGAGTCTTTGCTAACCGCTAATCGCTAACCGCTAACAGCTCGCTAAGGAGCTTTATCAATGAATGCAGTTCTCATTCCCTGGGTGATTGCCTCAACGCTGTTGCTTTTTTTCGGCGCTTATTGGATTTACCTGCTGGAAAAACGGATCCAGACCATGGAGGCGCGCTACAAGAAAATCCTGGCGCTGGCCGAGGAAACCGATCAAGTGACCGTTGTGCAGTTCCTGACCCGGTTGAACGATCAGGAAACCAAGATGAAAAATCTTCATGCTGCGGTGTCGCACCTTGCCGGGGTGACGTCGCATGTGATTCAGGGCTATGGCGTGGTGCGTTACAGCGCGTATGAAAATGTCGGTGGGGATCAAAGCTTTTCCATAGCACTGGTAGATGGCGTGGGCACCGGCTTGATGCTCAGCGGGTTGAACGCCCACAACGATACTCGTGTGTATGCCAAACCTTTGGTGCAGTGGCGTTCATCCTACACCCTGAGCGCCGAGGAACAGCAGGCATTGGGGCAGGCTCGCCAGGTCTCCGAGGGGAAGCTTCAATCCCAGCCGCCTGGACCGGAAGTTTGACAAACTTCCCGGCCTGATTATGATAGGGCTTAGTCGGTTAGTTCGTGGCCGTCTGGCCTTCCGGCGATGGGGATGTCGTTTTGACGTTTAATCCTTTCATTGACGGGATTGCCTCGCGCGCACGAATCTTAACTTTCAACTTGCAACGTTGAACTTGCAACTATTTTTAGGAGGATTTCAATGGCCGTTTTTGGTGGTAGGGGAAAGTCAAAAGAAGACCCAATGGCAGCGCAGCAGAATGCGCCGAAACGTGCTTCCGGCGCGCCCAGTGGGGTCGAGTCTACGATTGGCCCGAACACTTACGTGAAAGGTGATATTCAGGGGGATGGCGGGTTGCGCATCGAAGGTGTAGTTGAAGGAAATATCGAACTGACCGGCAATCTATTGGTAACCGAAAGCGCCAAGATACGGGCGGAGATCAAAGCCAGCAATATTTCTATTGCCGGCGCTGTGCAGGGAAATATCACGGCAAGCCGCATTGATATTATGGAAACCGGGCGAGTGTGGGGCGATCTCACGGTCAAGTCGCTGCTGGTGAATGAGGGGGCCTATTTCCGTGGCCAGACGTTTATGCCGCAGGATATGAAACCTCCGCAACTGGAGCCGCCCAAGACGGCGTTCAAGTCGCAACAGCCGCCGGCGATCCAGGCAGGCAGCATCATTGATGTGGATCCCGGCGACAAGGGCCACTAATCTTGTAGTAAGAAAATCGAGGCGAGTTTATGA
Source organism: Anaerolineae bacterium (assembly GCA_034429675.1). GTDB lineage: Bacteria > Chloroflexota > Anaerolineae > B4-G1 > SLSP01 > JAKQHY01. The sequence goes on from DAOUFX010000421.1 coordinate 3,925, forward strand.
CTCGCCTCGATTTTTTAGGGTCGCCTGTGTCAGGCGTAGTTTCTCCAGAATGAAGAAAGTTGCGCCGGCGATGTAGGCTATACAGAGCGAGCCAAGGATCAGGGAATGGCTGGTGTAGGCCAGCCACAGGGTCAATCCCGCGTATAACATGATAGCAATTTCCGCGATCAAAGGCTGGTTCGCCTGCTTGAGGTACCGGCTGTTTTTCCATTCCCCATGATTCCCATTAAGCTGGAATTTCGGTGTGCGCACAAAACTGCCACCCCAGTGGAGCAACCCATCCCACAGAGCCATGGTCGTGCCCACGGCGAGCCCCATACCTAACAGCAGCGACAGCGGATAGTACAAGATGCGGCGCGGCCAATCGCGGTAGTAGGCGACCTGGCCGAGCATGTAGAAGGACGGCAGGACGGCGCTCAGCGTGCCTAACGTGGCGGCAATGGGCGGTAAGGCCGGCGCATAGATTGTCATCGGTAAAGAGAGGAAGACCAGCAACAAAAACAGGCTTTGGGGCACATATCCGGTTAGATGAAACAAAGCCATCAGCTTTTGATACCAGCGCAGACGATGCGAGCGAAGAATTGGGCCGCTGAGTTTGCGGAAAACTTGCGCGGCGCCTTTGGCCCAACGGCATTGTTGTTGCTTGAACGTTGACACCAGGGGAGGGATTTCTGCAGGTGTGACGACGTCGGGTAGATAGAGAATTTTCCATCCCGCCAACTGTGCGCGATAGCTCAAATCCATATCTTCGGCCAGCGTATCGTCGCGCCAGCCTCCGGCGTCTTCGATGGCGGCGCGCCGCCAGATGCCGGCCGAGCCGTTGAAATTGAGCAATAATCCGGAACGACAGCGCGCCAATTGATCTATGGAAAGGGCATCCAGGAAAAGCGCCTGGACGCGAGTGACGGCGGAATATTCCGCATTGAGATGCCCCCATCGCGTTTGCACAACGCCCAGTTGGTCATCGGCGACCATCAGCGGCACGCTGCGGCGCAGAAAATCGGGCGGTGGGCAGAAGTCCGCGTCAAAGAGGGCGATGTACTCGCCTTCTACTTGAGGCATTGCTTCGGCCATCGCGCCGGCTTTATAGCCGGTGGGGTGATCCCGGTGTCGCACCTGTACGGAGAATCCTTGGGCGATCAGGTGTTGCGCTTCCTGATTCACGATTTCAATGGTTTCGTCGTCGGAATCGTCGAGTACCTGAATTTGCAACCGGTCGCGTGGCCAGTCCATGGCTGCGACGTTCTGGAGGATGCGGCGGGCGACTTCCTGCTCATTGCGCATCGGCGCCTGGACCGTGACGATCGGCAGCTCCTCTTCCGGGATGTCCGGGAGTGCGGGCGATGCTTCCCGGCGGTGCAAAAGGTACAGGACAATAAGAATCCCGAAATAGCTCATGTAGAGGGACAGTACCACCAGTATTGTGACATAGATGCCTGCAACAATGTTCGGTATGGTGAGATGACTCAATTTTGTTTTACCTGCTTAAAAAGATTGTGCGTTATTGGGTCGCAAAAGTATCAATCATCAGTTTGACGTCTCCCAGAGGGTAGAGGATGGGACACGTTGCGCCGCGCTTGATGTATTCCATGACCTTTGCTCGCACTTCGTCCGGTGTGCCGGTGGCCGTGATGCGCAGCACCAGGTCGTCGGGTACGTAGACCATAGCTTTTTCGATTTGTTCTTTGGTGGCCGGCCATCCCAAAAAGGATTGGATCTTTTGCACCACGTCCGGCTTGACGCCGCTGGCCTTGGCGATGTGTGGTTGTTGCGCCAGATATTGCGTCAGCAGCATTTTGGCGCCACGGATGGCGGTCTCGCGATCTTCGTGGACGGAGCAGACGATCAGTTGCGGGCGGTCCAAATCCTCCACGGTGCGTCCGGCCAGCCGCGCGCCTTTGTCCAGCTGTTCCATCGCCACGTCGTTGTACTCCGGCGGGACGCAGTAGTTGAGCACCGCCCCGTCGGCGATCTCGCCGGTCATTTCCATCATTTGCGGGCCGGTTGCGCCGATCATGATCGGCACATGGCGCGGTTCGCGGCGACCGTGAATCACATCCAGCTCGATGTTGTTGACGTAGTGAAATTCGCCGTGATAGGTTACGCGCTCCATCGCCAGGAGTTTTCGCATCACTTCGATGGTTTCGCGCATGGCCTGGAGCGGCTTGCGGCGGTCAATGCCCACGTTTTTCGCCAGTGGGTCCCACCACGCGCCGATTCCACAGATGATGCGATCCTGCGCCAGATCGTCCAGCGTCAGAAAGGTTGCGGCCAGCAGTCCGATGTTACGGGTCCAGTTGTTGATCACGCCTGAACCGATTTTGATGGTTTGGGTGACGGCCGCGTAGGCGGCCATCGGCACAATGGCGTCGCGCACCAGACGGCTTTCTGCCTGCCAGACCGCCTCGAATCCACGGGATTCGGCGTAGCGCGCATATTCCATCCCCTCGCGGATGGGGTGAGCGTCTTGCAGATACATAGCGACTCGTGGAAGATCGTTTTGCGGCATAGTTTTACCTCCTCAGAAAATAGTCAAAAGTCAAAAAGTCGAAAGTCCATAGCCGCTTCTGACGGCCAGGGTAATGGGGGTGTTTTTTGCACACGGTATCCCGTGTGCGAAAAACACCTTCCTTGATCTCTGATATGTGAAGCGTGAGTTTCATCCAATCGCTGGTGAACCGTTTACCTGAACATATCCTTTTCTGCCGGGCGTTGCATGTCTACGGCGCGACCGTCACCGCGCGGGTATTCGGCGCCACGGATCAGAACGACGGGAATTCCTTCGGCGGCCTGTCCGCTGACCATGCCGGCGGCGGCTGCCAATTCGTCGGCGCGGGCCACGGTGGTGACGCGCAATAGATACCCTTCCCGGTCCGGCTGGCCGCGCAGGTCGGCGATGGGGAACATTCCGGCTACTCCCAACGCAACGTTGACCGTTCCCAACCGCCAGGGCCGCCCGTGTGTGTCACTGATGATGACGGCAATGTCTGCGCCGCTGGCTGCCATTAACTGGGTGCGGAGCAAGCGCGCCGAAGCATCCGCGTCGTCTGGCAGAGGCAATGCTACACAACCCTCCGGCAACATGTTCCCTTGAGGAGCGTTTTTGACGTTGGCGGGGGCAGCGTGCGGGACATTGGAACGGTCCACGCCGGCGTTGGCGCAGATCCACCCGTGATGCGTTTCCGTCACCAGCAGCCCGGCGCGCTGTCGAACCACCTGCCGCGATTGTCGCAGGATGACTTCGATCAAGCGTGGGTCTTTGTCGCATTCCAGGGCCAGTTGCAGCGCTTGTGGGGAGGGTTCTACGGTATCCAGGAGGATGGCGGCGCCTTCGGCTTTTGAGACGATCTTTTGAGTTACTACGACGACGTCGCCATCTTCCAAAGTTAAATCGCTGCGTTGCAGGGCTTCCAGAATGAAGTGGGCCAGATTGTCTCCCGGCTTTACTTCTGGAATGCCCGACAGCGCGTAGAGGGCTATTTGCGGGGTGCTCATTGGGTTCGGATTAGCTTTCGGGGAGATTGGTGATGTGAATTCCGGCGGCGGGCACTTTGTAGCGAATGTTAATGCCGATTAAGACCGACGTCATTGCTTCGACCGCTTTGGTATTGACCAGCGGGCCGGCATCAATCCCGCGCGTGCCGATGTCGGCGGCCAGTTGCATCGCGATGGCTTTGGCGGTTTTGTCGTCGCCGCATATCAGCACGTCGCAATGGATGGGGTGGGTCATGTCTTCCAGACTGTGGGCGCCGACGTTTTGAAAGGCCCCCACCACCGGAGTATCCGGCCCCAGAATGGCCTGAGCCTGTTCCGAGGCCGATCCCTCGGCCGGGATGTAAACCCGCGCAACCTTGGGCGGATTGAGCGCAACGTTGACGTTGATCAAAACTTTCCCGGCGAGGAATGGTTTGAGGTTTTCGAGGAGGGCATTCTGTGCTGCGTAGGGCACCGTCAATATTGCAACATCACATGCCTGCGCTGCTTCTTGATTGGTCATCGCCTGCACTGCGTGGCCCGGTTCTAACTTCGCATTCAAAGCAGCGGCGGTTTGCTGCGCTTTTTCCGCCTGACGGGAGCCGATAATGACGGTGTGCCCGGCGTTGGCCCAACGTAACGCCAATCCAGGCCCTTCGTTGCCGGTGCCGCCGAGAATTGCCAGAGTATAACGCCGATCGCTCATAGGATGTCGAGGGTTAGCTCCTCTTGCGCCAGAATCGTGTTGGGGAAGGCCCGTTGAGCCTTGGCAAGCATAGATTCCAGATAAGCGTCATCGTGGCTCGGACTGTGATGGGTCATCACCAATTGCTTGACTCCTGCGGCTTTGGCGACGTTGGCGGCCATGCCCCATGTGCTGTGCCCCCATCCTTGCCGCACGATTGGGTTGCCTGCGTATTCATCTTCATCGTATTCGGCGTCGTGGACAAGGACGCTGGCTCCGGCGGCAAACCGGATCAGCTTCTGATCGTCATTCACATATCCTTCGGTGTCGGTCGCGATAACGACGCCGCGGTTTTTGTAGTTAACGCGGAAGAACAGGATGCCGTTTTTGGGGTGGTTATACCCGTGGCTGATTTGAATGGTCACGGCATCTTCTGGCAATTCCGGCAGTTGCGCCCCCATGCCAAAGCGTTGCGCCGGATTCCCATCGTTCAGCAGGACGACGGTGTCGCCATGTTTCGTCTGCTCAATGCGACGTTTGCTGTATAGTTCTTCCGTTCCAATCGGGAAGACGGGCGGTTGCATAACCCGTTCCAGGAATTTTTCAAAGGGCTCGTGGGTCATCAACAGTTCCGGCCCAAAAAAGTCAAAGTAGCTGTCGTACTGGCGTGTGGGGACAAAGAACGGAAATCCCTGGGTATGGTCGTGATGGGTGTGGGTCACCAGAATGGTCGCGCGCATAGGAATCCTGGTCGCGATGTATTCTTGCATCATTTGCCGGCCCAGGTCAATGATACCCGTGCCGCCATCAATGATGATGCGCTGAGTTCCGGCTTTGACTTCAAAGCACGTTGTATTGCCCCCATATTTTACAGTGGTCGGCCCCGGCTTTGGGTAGCCGCCTCGCACTCCCCAGAAGGTGATGTTGAATTGATCGTGTCCCATTCTCCCCCCTGTCCTCGAACTACTAATTTCTGGCATCCTCTCAATAAAAAGGGGAGAAGTGGTGGGTTTGGGGGGCGGGCCACACCCGCTACCCAAACCCCCA